>JBIKIS010000081.1:0-8920 GCA_044361485.1 Sediminibacterium sp. | reverse complement strand
CTTGTTCTTCCATAACATGATTAAACATGTAGGCAGTAGCACCACCCGGAACATCTTCATCGATAAATAAAATCCGGTTTGTTTTTTGTAACGATTTTACAATGCTATGGTTAATATCAAATGGAAGTAAAGTTTGCACATCAATAAGTTCTACAGAAATTCCTTCATCGGCTAAACGAACAACTGCTTCTTCAATTATACGGAGCATAGAACCATAAGAAACGATGGTAATATCTGTTCCTTCATTGATAATTTCAGGCACGCCTAATGGAACTTTAAACGCCAATAAATTGTTAGGCAATTTTTCTTTTAAACGGTATCCATTTAAACATTCAATAACAATGGCCGGATCGTTAGATTGTAAAAGTGTATTGTACATACCTGCCGCTTGCACCATATTGCGGGGCACACAAACATACATACCTCGAAGTGCATTTACAATCATGCCCATCGGAGATCCACTATGCCAAATTCCTTCTAGTCGGTGTCCTCTTGTTCTAATAATAACAGGGCAACTTTGTTGACCATTGGTTCTATAATGCGTGGTAGCAACATCATCACTTAAGGGTTGTAAACCATAGAGTAAATAGTCGAGGTATTGAATTTCTGCAATGGGCCTTAATCCTCTAACAGCCATACCCACAGCTTGTCCTACAATGGTAAGCTCTCTAATACCAGTATCAGAAATACGGTCTGCGCCATGCTTTTCTTGAAGTCCCGCAAAGCCCTGATTTACATCGCCAATATAACCAACGTCTTCGCCAAAAGCATACACTTTAGGGTTGCTTGCAAAAAGAGCATCAAAATATTTATTAAGTACTTCGTAAGCATTTACAACTGGCGCATCAGCAGCGTATGTAGCTTGCACAGCAGGTACACGCAGCGCTGATTTTGGACCTTCGTTGTATAAATAAGTATTAAATAAACCAGCTGCTTCATTTTTTAATTGCGCCGCATACGCCTTTACTTTTTCAACTCCTTTAACACCAACAGCAGCATCACTTACGAGCGCAAGCGTTTTTAAAACATCTCTACGAAGTGGCTCTTTATTACTTGCCAATTCTGCAACGATTTGCTGAACCGCTGGATTCATTACTTGCAAGCCACCAATCATTTGAATAGCTTCCTCGGCTTGCTTTTTAATGGGTCCAATAAATTTTTCCCATGCATTTGCTTTAGACGCTTTGACAAATTCTTTTGCTTCGCTTTCTACAGTATTTAACTCGGTCATTGTGGCGAGGCCAGATTCCAACATCCACTCACGCATTTTTTTGATACAATCCCAGTTTTTTTCCCACTCCAACCGCTCTGCCGATTTGTAACGCTCGTGGCTACCACTTGTAGAATGGCCTTGCGGTTGGGTTACTTCTTCGATATGAAAAAGCGCCGGCGTATGTGTGTCTCTAATTTTTTGTAGCCCCTCTTCAAACACTTCACACATACCTGCATAGTCCCAGGCTTTTACTTTGTATATTTCGATACCATTGGTGTCTGCTAATTTTTGCATCCCCGCTAATGCATCAGAAATAGAACTCTTTGTTGTTTGTAAATTTTTAGGAACAGAAATGCCATACCCATCATCCCAAACAAAAACGGCAAGTGGCACTTGTAATACTGCTGCTGCATTCATGGATTCCCAAAAATGACCTTCAGAAGTACTTGCATCACCAATGGTACAAAAACAAATTTCGTTCCCCTGGTTACTAAGTGTGGTATGCTCAGAAATATTTTTTTGCTGCGCTTCTCTAAAACATTTTGAAGCAAAAGCTAGACCCAAAGCACGCGGCATTTGACCTGCCGTTGGCGCCATGTCGGCAGAGGTGTTTTTTTGATTGACTAAATTTAACCAGTTGCCATTATTGTCTACAGTTGGTGTAACAAAATGAGAACTCATTTGTCTACCTGCGCAAAAAATATCGTTGTTGCCATCCGGGTCTGCAAATAATTGAGAAAAATACTGTTCCACATTTGCAATACCAGCAGCAAACATAAAAGTTTGATCTCTGTAATACCCAGATCTAAAATCTCCGTTTTTAAAATATTTAGCTAGCGCAACCTGTGCTACTTCTTTACCATCTCCAAAAATACCAAACTTGGCTTTGCCGGTTAATACTTCTCTTCTACCCAGCAAACTAACCTCCCTACTAATGAGGGAAATCTTATAATCCTGTATCACCGTATTACGGAATCCTTCAAAGGATAACATCTCGGTTTGAGACTCTGGCAAAGCGGTTGCGTTCATGAGGCAAAAATAACATTCGGCAAGCAATAGCGTGGGGGAATTTTAATTTTGGGGATAATTCTCAACTAGCCTTAACAACTCATTTTTTAAGGGTTTTTGACCTTTTTTTTGGTTTTTTTTGATAAAAATTTGAACTAAATATGATACTTTTACAGGGTACTTTAAACAAAGCACTTATATGAAAAAGATTTTAGCACTTACTTTATTAGCTATCACTGTCTCAATCAGCGTATTTGCGCAACAAGACATTAAATTTGAAGCAGGCTCATTTAATTTTGGAAAAATTGCTCAAGGCACTCCAGTAACCCACGTTTTTACCTTTAAAAACACAGGTGCAAAGCCAGCAGTTGTTGAATATTGTACCGCTGAGTGTGGTTGTACTACTCCTGAGGTAACTAAAGAGCCAATTTTACCTGGCAAATCAAGCACTGTTAAAGTAACTTACAATGCTGCTAGCATGGGTGCTTTTACAAAGCGTGTTACTGTTAAATTAGTGGGTGTAGCTGAACCTATCATTTTAACCATTAATGGAGAGGTTGTTGCTCCTAAAAAATAATTGTTAAGATTTATAGAAATATATTACCAGCCTCCTTCGGAGGCTGGTTTTTTTTGCCCCTGCCTCAAATTGTAAACTTATATTTGCAACATGTTACAAATCAGCAAACGTGGCATAGACATGCCGGCCTCACCTATCAGAAAACTAGTTCCCTTTGCAGAAGCTGCAAAAAAAAGAGGAACTAAAGTATACCACCTCAACATTGGTCAGCCAGATATCGAAACCCCTAAAATGGTTTTGGATGCTGTTAGACACAGTGATTTTAAAGTACTTGAATATAGCCATAGTGCAGGCAACGAAAGTTACCGTAAAAAATTAGTGGGTTATTATAAAAGCGTTGGCATTGATGTCAATGAAAAACAAATCATAATTACCACGGGTGGTAGCGAAGCCATTTTATTTGGCTTTATGGCCTGCCTAGATGCTGGCGACGAGGTTATTATACCGGAACCTTTTTATGCCAACTACAACGGGTTTGCGGTTGAAGCAGGCGTATCTGTAGTGCCTATAACATCACACATTGAAAATGGATTTGCACTTCCGCCCATTGAGGCCATCGAAGCTAAAATTACACCGCGCACCAAAGCCATTGTAATTTGTAATCCCAACAATCCAACGGGTTATTTATACAGTGCTGCCGAAATGGAGCAGTTAAAAAATATTATTTTAAAACACAACCTCTATTTGTTTTCTGACGAAGCGTATAGAGAGTTTTGTTACGAAGGCACACAAATAAGTGCACTGCATTTAACAGGTGTAGATGATCATGTGGTAATCATGGATACCATCAGTAAAAGATACAGTGCATGTGGTGGAAGAATTGGCGCATTTATCACAAAAAACCAAGCGCTACTAGATGCTACCATGAAGTTCGCACAAGCCCGTTTAAGTCCACCAAGCTTTGCACAAATTGCTGGGGAAGCAGCCATTGATTTACCTGCCAATTATTTTGACGATACCAAATCGGAATATAAATCTAGAAGAGACCTTATTGTTACCAGGTTAAATGCGATGGAAGGCGTTTTTTGTCCGAATCCGGGCGGCGCTTTTTATGCCATGGCTAAATTACCAATTGATGACGCCGACAAATTTTGTCAGTGGTTATTAGAGGAGTTTTCTTTTGAAAACCAAACCGTGATGCTCGCACCTGCAACAGGATTTTATGGCACACCAGGACTTGGAAAACAAGAGGTTCGACTTGCTTATGTGTTAAACTTAGAAGATATTAATAAAGCCATGGACTGTTTAGAGGCGGCCTTAAAAGTATATCCGGGTCTCTTAAAATAAATTCATGCAAAAAACCCCAAAGCAACACCGATGTATACGCTCGTTTTTGGTAGCCATGGTTACTTTGGGGCCATTATGTTTTGGCATTAGCGCAAACGCTCAAAGCTACAAACCCACCTACGGGTCGGCGTTTGCAGGTAGTACTAGTATTTTTAACAACCCAGCTTCCAGTGTGAATCAATCCTTTAAATGGGAGGCTACCATTTTTAGTGCGCAAGGAAATGTCAATAGCAATATATTTTATCTTCAAAACGATTCTATTGGAGCCCATGAAGGCTTATTTCCAAAATACTTTCATGGCAATGTAGATGTTAATTTACTAAACCTATTATACAAGCCAAACAACAAACAAGCTTTTAGTATTGCTATCAGAGCTAGAACCTTTAATCATATTAAAACAGAACCACTTGTTGCTAGAAATAGCATATACAGTATGCATGAGTTTTTTAAACTCAATAGGCAAACACCTTATCTAGAAGCGTTTTTAACACATAGCGGTTGGCTTGAAGGCAATTTAAATTATTCTCAAGAAATTTTTAGAAATCAAAAAAGCACTTTAACAGCAGGTGTTACTTTACAAATCAATAAAAGTATTTCGGCAGCATATGCTACCGTTAATAAGTTAAGTTATCGAGAAAGCACAAATGGTATCGACACTTTATATACCCTAACTGCAGGAGGCGCTTCTTTTGGATATAGCTCTAATTATGATGAAACTATTGCAGGTACTGTAAATACCGGTTCCGATTTTGTAAAAAATGGTAAAACAAGTCTTGGCCTAAGCATGGGCGCAGAATATTTACTCTACAACACAGAAGCACATAGCTTTCAAACAAACCATGCCTTAAACTATGCATTAAAAATTGGGGTTTCCATCATGGATATTGGCGGCGTATCCTATAAAAATAGTGTTACAAGTAGCTTATTTAATGGCGTTCGTCCAAATATGAATGACCCTTTAATTTCACGCAAAACCACGGGGATTCAAAATAGCGATCAGTTAAGAGATTCACTCGCAACCGTATTTGCTTCTACCACCCCAATGCCTGAAACATTTACTATTACAAAGCCAACGCGCTTTAATTTAAATATTGACAAGCCAATTGGTAACGATTTTTATATCAACGCCGATTTAACCGTTAACATGCACGCTAGTGCAGGGCTAACCAAGCGCAGGGTTCGTGACCTTAATTTAATTACGGTTACACCCCGCTATGAAACATTGCATTTTGGTGTTTTTGTGCCAGTTCAATACAATACACAAGGCCAACTCATGTTAGGTGGCGCTATTAAATTGGGGCCTCTTACAGTGGGTATTCATAGGCTTAGCTGGCTCACCAATTCAAGCAATATGGACAATATTTCGGGAGGGGGATATCTCATGTTAAGTATTCATCCGATGAGTCTTAAAAAAATTAAGACCATTATTGATTGCCCAGAATAAATTAACTTAGAGCACCAATCAACGTATCGTTATGGGTATTCAATTTACTTTCATTCGCTTGCAAACACTTGTTGTTGCCATTGGTTTTATTGCAATCACCGCCTGTAGAGAATCAAGAGAAATTACTACAGAAGTAGTGCCAGCTAAAAAAATTAAACCTACACCACCAAAGGTGACATATAAAAAAACCTTTAAGCCAAGACCTGGCTTTGAACCTTTTGATGGTATCGATCATATTCCTGCGAATTACACTTTTATGTATGAGCCAGTTTTTATTACCCAAAAACCAGTAATCAAAAGAAGAAATGGCGAAACTTACGTGCCTGAAAAATTAACCATCAATACTTATGCTTTTTCTAAAAGCAAAAAAGAAATTAAATTCAGAATGAGTTATCCTACTAATTTAAAAGGAAGCTATCATAAAATAAATGCAGCAGATTCAACCAATGCATTCAGGTTCATTAATAAATACAACGATACCTGTTATGTTACCAAATATACTTTAACAGAAGTGCGCGACACCAGTATTTACCATATTGGCATTATACTAGACCACAGTGGTTCCATGGGCGATGAACGCTGCGCCGAATTACAAGACGCATTATCTGCTAGCTTAAAAAAAATGAGTAAGCGCAACTTAATTAGTCTCTGGAAATTTGATTCTGATGTTTCATATGAAGGAACAGCATACGACAGTGCTACCATACAAAAAATGCTATACCGCAAAAGAGGTATGGATGGATTTGGCGGAGGTACTGCAATAAATGATGCCATGGACCGTGCATTAGATACTATGGCCAAATATAATAAGTACAAGCCTATTCTCCTTTTATTTACAGACGGATTCGAAAACGCTTCAAAGAATAGAAATAACAAATCAATTGTAGAAAAAGCAACGGGAAAAAACATTCCGGTATTTACCATTGCTTATACTGGTGGTGCCGACTCCGTTAATTTAAGAGCAATTGCCAACGAAACAAATGGTATGTATTTTCAGTGTTACGATAGATCCGAATTTGAAGAAGTATTTAACAACCAACTTTTTTCATTGAACAGATATTACGAGGTTAGCATGATGCCTTGTATGTTTGATTATGAAAAATTAAGCATCAGCGCGGGCACCGTAAGTGAACAAAGGTCAAGCGGCGAAAAAACATTTAAAGGTGTTAGAGAAACTATTTCGCTGAATGTAAATTTTGAATTTGATAAATTTGATATTATGCCAAGGTATCATGAAGAGATTGCACAAATGGCTAACTATCTTACAAAAAATAGCATGTTAAAGATTATTATAAGTGGGCACACCGATAATTTTGGTGAAGAAGATTATAATATCAATTTATCAAAGAAAAGAGCTGAATCTGTTAAAGCTGCACTTGTAAAATTAGGTATTACCCCAGGCCGTATAGCCACCATTGGTATGGGCGAAACAGACCCAATCACTCCCAATGATACAGACAACAACCGATTTAGAAATAGAAGAATTGAGGTTGAAATAGTAAACAACTAAGCTAGCTTATAAAAACTAGTTGCATTTGTGCTGTAAATTTTTTCTTGATTTTCTGGTGCTACTAATTTTTCAATTACGGACTGGTATTTTATATGTGTTCCTACGTAATCACCTGCAAGTAAAGAAACAGGCCAGTCACCTCCTATCATTAATTTATCTACGCCAAAATGCTCCAAAACATAAGCCACATAAGGCTCAATGGTTTTATCAGACCAATCATTAAAATCAGCACAGCAAGTACCTAGCCCCGAAATTTTTGAATAAAAATTAGGCATAGCAGCAGCCTCCGCAATAGCTTCTCCCCACGCACCAAACTGTTGGCTAGTAGCAATGGGTGGATGGTTTAGGTGATCAAAAACCATTTTTATATGGGGTATTTGTTTGGCCACTTGTATAGCAGCTTTAATGTGTTCAATTTTTACACCTACCACATCAAAAGGAACACCATAATCCGCCAAAATTCCTAAACTTTTAATCACTGCAGGTTGTAGTAACCAGTTATGGTCTGGCTCGTCATGAATTAGATGCCTGATGCCTTTAAAATATTTATTTTGCAGATGCGCTTCTAATTGCTTTTTGGCCGTTTCAGGATTTAACAAATCTACCCAACCCACAACACCAATTATCCAAGGGTACTGCTCCGCACAATCAAACATAAATGCAGTGTCTTCTAAATTATTTGCAGCTTGCACCATTACGGCTGCACTTACATTAGCTGCCCTCAACTGCTCTTCAATACCTGAAGGATAATAATCTTTTGCTAATATAGAAGTATCGCCATCGAGCCAACTATACCTTACTTTTTGCAAGTCCCAACTATGCATGTGGGTATCTATTACTTTTGCCATTATCTTTTATTTTGTAATGAGTTCATCCATAAATAACCAAGAAGGATTGCCTGCTCCAGCAAAACCAGCAGGAATTGTTGTTACAGGACGAGCTACTAACTTTAAATATTGAACGGTAGTAGGTTTTATTTCAAATAAAACGTTTACAGGACCTTCTTTACTATTATCCAAATTTTCTAGTACGCCTAAACGGGTGTATGTTTTACCATCGGTAGATCCTAACACTTCTACACTTGTTGGCAAATGAATCCAACTTCCCCTGCTATTAAAAAAACGAGTACTAATTTTTGAAATAGCAGTAGGCGCAGCAAAAGAAAGTGTTGCGTCGATATCTTTTCCTTCCCAAGCTAACCATTCACCATCACTAAACCTACTATCATTTGCAACAATACCATTAATAAAACCATTGTTACCGCTTTTATTATAGGGCGCTTTAGGCGTGTTGGTTAACTGAATAAGATTTGCACCCGTTGCTTTATTAATTGAAAATGAAGCAGTCGCTACATCTGTAATTTTATTGTTGACAACAACACCCGCTTGTAAATTGGCATCACCCGTAATTGTGATTGGACCTAAATACCCTTGATCATTAACACTAGGCAGTTTTCCATTTGTATTGTACACAATTTTATGTGCTGCACCTACGCCACCTATAAAAACATTGATGCCACCAACAATTGGCTTACTTGTAATTTGTACATTGTATAAATGGTCCGAAAAATGAAGCCCTTTTTGTTTTAATAGAGGTTGCCACATGGTTACCCGGTTGGTAAAATGATCGAAGCCGGTTTTGGTTTTTGTCCATCCGTTTTCGGCAATGGCCATGGCTCGTGGATACAACATAAAAGAAGCTAAGTCTTTGTTGGCAATATATTCGGTCCATAAATTACCCTGCACTCCTTTAATATACGTAGCCTCCTGTGGGGTAAGTGCGGCAGGCACTGGGTTGTAATTATATACGGCTTCGAGGGGCAAGAAACCTCCAAAAGCAATAGAGTCTCGAGGATCTGAAGATTGATAAAAATTTAAATAG
>JBIKIS010000200.1:0-2846 GCA_044361485.1 Sediminibacterium sp. | reverse complement strand
GTTTATTACTGAGACTACAAATTCAATCACAATTTTTGCGGATGCTACAAAAGGAAACAGAGGTATTCTTAATGCTACTGGAGATATTTTTGTGCATATTGGTGCAATCACTTCTCTAAGTACTTCAAGTAGTAACTGGAGATATGTTCCAGTGGCTTGGGGTGTGGCTGATAATAAAGTAAAATGTACAAAGCTTGCTAATAATGTTTGGTCATTTACAATTAGCGGTGGTCTTCGTAATTTTTTTGGCATGACAAATGCTTCTGAAACCATTCAAAAAATTGCTATTTTATTTAGAGATGCTGCTGGTTCACAAGTGTTGCGCAACGCAGATGCCTCTGATATGTACATTCCGGTATATGAAAATAATTTAGCTGTTCGTATCGATTCACCGCTCACACAACCTACGTTTACGCCTGTATTAGAGCCACTTTCAAAGGCTGTTGGTGACACCATTTCTATTACAGGTGTTGCAAGTAGCTCTGCTGCATTGTCTCTTTTTGTAAATGATTCACTCATTACTTCAACAATAGGAACCAGCATCGCACAAAAATTTGTTTTACAAAGAGTAGGCACTCA
The DNA here is from genome assembly GCA_044361485.1 of Sediminibacterium sp. GTDB lineage: Bacteria > Bacteroidota > Bacteroidia > Chitinophagales > Chitinophagaceae > Sediminibacterium. Next base: position 2,267 of record JBIKIS010000200.1, on the reverse strand, counting down.
AAAAATTTTAGTGCAAGGCGTGAGTGGATCAGTAACCCGTAAAGATTCTATTTCATTTTTAGTGACAGGTGTTACAAGTTTAGTTGGCTTACCGGCTGGTGTTAAAGATGGTATTAATTATGAGCCAGGTGATACGTCAGTAACGCTTGTTTTATATGCGCCTAAAAAATCTTCTATCACCGTAACTGGTGATTTTAATAATTGGACACCTGGACTTTCGCATGTCATGAAAATGACACCAGATAGTTTGCGTTTTTGGATTCGAATTACTGGGTTAACACCAGGTGTAGAATATGCGTATCAATATATTATTGATGGTGCATTAAAAGTAGCAGACTATAATGCAACCAAAGTATTGGATCCTTGGAATGATCCATTTATTGCAGCCACAACATTTCCTAATCTAAAGCCTTATCCAACCGGCAAGACTACAGAAATTGTAAGTGTTTTGCAAACAGCTCAGCCTAAGTACAATTGGAATGATGCAAACTTTGTGCGTCCCAACAAAAAAAACCTTGTGGTGTATGAGCTTTTACTTCGTGACTTTGTGGCCACACATGATTTTAAAACACTGAAAGACACATTGCCTTATTTGAAAAAATTAGGCATCAATGCGATAGAGTTAATGCCATTTTCTGAATTTGAAGGGAATAGCAGTTGGGGTTACAATCCTAATTTCTTTTTTGCAACAGATAAATACTACGGTACCCCACAGGCCATCAAATCATTTATTGATGCAGCACATCAACAAGGTATTGCTGTTATCATGGATATGGTACTCAACCATGCTTTTGGTTCTTCTCCACTTGCTAAAATGTATTGGGATGGCGCAAATAATAAGCCAGCTGCTAACAACCCTTGGTTAAACCCCGATGCTAGACATCCATTTAATGTAGGGTACGATTTTAACCACGAATCTGCAGCAACCAAAGAATTTGTAAACAGGGTTACTAAATACTGGCTTCAAGAATTTCATATTGATGGATATAGGTGGGATTTATCCAAAGGATTTACGCAGGTAAACAATCCAACCAATGTAGGCGCTTGGGGAAATTATGACGCTTCTCGTATTAAAATATGGAAGGCTATTTATGATACCATGCAGGCTACTAGTGCGGGCAGCTATTGTATGCTCGAGCATTTTGCCGACAATTCGGAAGAAAAAGAATTGGCTGATTACGGTATGTTATTATGGGGTAATGCCAATCATAGCTTTGCAGAAGCCACCATGGGCTATACTTCTACTTCAAATTTTGGTACTGGTTTTTCCAATGCGCGAAATTTTGCGCAGCAGCATTTGGTAACCTATATGGAAAGTCATGACGAAGAAAGGCTTCAATACAAAAATTTAAATTTCGGGAATGGATCCGGTAGCTATAGCACAAAAAATCCGGCAACAGGTTTAAAAAGAAATGAAATGGCCGCAGCTTTTTGGGCGCTAACACCAGGTCCAAAATTGATGTGGCAGTTTGGTGAATTGGGTTACGATTTTAGTATTAATACTTGCACCAATTTAACCGTTGATGCCAACAACTGCCGTTTAGCAGAAAAGCCTATTAAATGGGATTATTTGCAAGATGCAAACCGTAAAGCATTGTTTGATGCGTATGCCAAATTTCTAAAACTACGCGCAACCCCTGCATACGTTACTGATTTTGGATCTAATAAGTATACCGCTAACACGGCAGGGGCTATAAAGTCTATGCAACTTAATGGCGACTCTATTAAATTAGTAGTTGTAGGTAATTTTGATGTTACCCCTCAAACGGCTACCGTTAGCTTCCCAACAGATGGTTTTTGGTATAGTTTGTATTCCAACAAATACCAGTTGGTTTCTGGTGGATCGGCAAGTGTTTCTTTACAGCCTGGCGAATACTATGTGTATTCCAATAAAAACCTCAATAATGCAGTGATTACTGCTACACCAAATATTAGCTTACCGTTACTAAATACAACCATATCTATTTCCCCTAATCCGGTAACCCAAGCAGCGATTGTTAAGTATCAATTGCCTGAATCAGGGAAGGTTCAAGTTAAACTTTTAAGTCAGGCCGGTGTTGTAGTAGACGGCCTATTTAATGGATGGCAAAATAAAGGTCAACAACAACTCATGATCAATAAGAAAGGACTCCCTCCGGGTGTTTATCATATATCTATTCAATCAAATCAAAAACAAAAAACACAAACATTTTTAATCACTAATTAGTATTTATTCAAATTGAAATTGTAATTCTATGAACATTAAAAAAGCACTTGTTGCAATGCTG
>JBIKIS010000080.1:0-8944 GCA_044361485.1 Sediminibacterium sp. | reverse complement strand
TGATGGGCTTTAATAAAACCATCGCACTTTCTTCAGGTTCTGCTTGTACTTCTGCATCACTTGAGCCTAGCTATGTATTAAAAGCATTAGGTTTAGGAGATGATTTAGCACACAGTTCACTGCGTTTTGGACTTGGACGTTTTACCACCGATGAACAAATTGATTATACCATTAAAGCGGTAACTGACACTGTTTTAAAACTTCGTGAAATGAGCCCACTTTGGGAAATGTTCAAAGAAGGTATTGATTTAGATTCTATCGAATGGGCGCACCATTAATTTATAAAATTATTATTTTTACCCTTTCAAAATAAAAATATGGCATACTCAGAAAAAGTTATCGATCATTATAGCAATCCTAAAAACGTAGGAACTTTAGATAAGGCAAAAAAGAATGTAGGTACCGGTTTAGTTGGTGCTCCAGAATGTGGCGACGTTATGCGCTTACAAATTGAAGTAGACGACGCTTCAGGTGTTATCACCGATGCTAAATTCAAAACCTTTGGATGTGGCTCTGCTATTGCTTCTTCATCACTTGCAACCGAGTGGTTAAAAGGTAAAACTGTAGATCAAGCTGTTGCTATTGACAACATGGATCTAGTAGAAGAATTAAATTTACCGCCAGTAAAAATTCACTGTTCTGTATTAGCTGAAGATGCTATTAAAGCAGCTATCAATGACTACCGCACTAAAAACGGTTTAGAAGCATTACAGTTTGAAGAAAAAGGCGTTCACTAATCATATTTAACCGAGCATTCATTTCCAAATGGTAGCTACCGAAAATACAATCTATGTTAGCGAAAAGGCGAAGTCCAAGGTTTTACAACTGATGGATGATGCTGGCATTACTAGCGACAGTAGTTATTTTTTGCGTGTAGGTGTCGTTGGAGGTGGATGCTCTGGTCTTAGTTACAAACTTGATTTTGACAACGAGGTAAAACCCATGGATCAGGTTTTTGAAGACAATGGGGTTAAAGTAGTAACCGACCTCAAAAGCTTTTTGTACCTCGTAAACACCGAGCTTGATTTTTCGGATGGCCTCAATGGCAAAGGATTTTATTTCAATAACCCCAATGCAAGCCGTAGTTGTGGCTGTGGGGAAAGCTTTTCGGTATAATTTAACTTTTTACTTTTCAAGATTGCCTAAGAACAATTAGTTTTGGGCATGCTAAATATTAGCCTCAAAGAGTGGAAGCAGTTTTTTACCAGCCTAACAGGCTATATGGCACTCTGCCTTTTTTTACTACTCACCGGCCTCCTTTTATTTGTTTTTCCTGACACGAGTATTTTGGTCATGGGATATGCAACCCTTGCTGGCTTTTTTAATATAGCGCCTTGGTTACTCCTATTTATGATTCCCACTATAACCATGCGCAGTTTTTCTGAAGAATATAAGTCGGGTACTTTTGAATTACTTAAAACACTCCCCATTCGCCCAGCGGTACTCGTGTATGGAAAATACATTGGTGCACTGCTTGTTGTACTTTGTTTACTCCTGCCAACTTTACTATATGGTGTTGCTGTAGAATCACTATCTGTGGTAGGCGGTATTGATATGGGTGCTACTGCTGGTTCTTATTTGGGACTATTTTTATTGGCTGGTGTATTTGTTGCTATCGGTATTTGTGTAAGTAGTTTTACAAATAATACCGTGGTTGCTTTTATTGGTGCTGCTTTTATTTGCTATTTAATTTTTGCAGGTTTTGAAGCAGTAAGTAAGCTCTCGTTGTTTCAAGGAAAACTTGGTTACTATATCGAAGTACTAGGCCTTCATTTTCATTACAAAAGTATAAGTAGAGGTGTTATTAGAATCGATGACATTATTTATTTTTTGGCTGTCACCTATAGTTGTTTGTACATCACTAAGCAAAATATTATTAAGCGCTAACTGCATCTGAAAAACATGTTTCAAAAATATTCAAATATTATTATTGGATGCTTACTGGTTGGCGTTATTTATGCTTCTAATGCTTGGTTGCATGGAAGCCTAGACCTCACTGCCGAAAAGCGTTACAGCCTTAGCGGAGCCACAAAAAAATTATTGGATAAAAAGTTGGACAGCACCATTACAATTGAGGTTTTTTTAACTGGGGATTTACCGGCCGATTATAAAAAACTAAATATTGCTACTGCTGAAATTTTAGAAACATTTACATCATACGCTGCAAGTTCGGTTCAGGTTTCATTTGTAGAACCAGGAAGTGATATTACGGACGAAGATGCAAAAGTTAAATTATATGATAGCCTTGCTGCACTAGGTGTAGTGTTTGAAAGAACTGCTATAAACGAGGGTATCGAAAAATCCACATCGCAACTCATTGTGCCAGCTGCCATTGTGCGTTATGGCAACCGGGCGCCAGTAGTAGTTGATTTAAGAAGCAGTAAAAAAATATTTTCTAGTTACAATGTTATAGAAGCAGTAGAACCTAAAGAAGATAAAGAAGCAACCCGCAATGCAGCAGAAGCTTTACTCGAATATAAATTTGCGGCTGCTATAGACAAGGCTACTAAAGTAAATTATCCAACTGTTGCTTATTTGGTAGGTAATGGCCAGCCCACCGATTTAACCGTAAGCGATTTAGCGGAAACACTCAGAAACGATTATAACCTAGGCATTTTTGATTTAAAGGCAGGTTACCCCAGTGCTGCTAATATAGATTTGTTACTCATTGTAAAACCTACAATACCTTTTACCGAAGAGGATCAGTTAAAAATTGATCAGTACATTTTAAATGGCGGAAAAGTGATTTGGTTTGTAGATAAACTTCACGCCGAGCTGGATAGTTTAATGCGCACACAGGCTGGTTATACGGCTTATGATAGAGGTTTAAATATAGATCCGCTCTTATTTAAATATGGGGTACGTATTAATGGTGATTTGGTACAGGATTTAAACTGCGCTAAACTCCCAATTGTGGTAGGTAAAAATCCAGACGGGTCGCCAACCATGCAGCGTATTCCTTGGCCTTACTATCCTTTTTTAACAACCCCTTCCGACAATCCGATTACAAAAAATATGGACCGGGTGCTGCCTATTTTTCCGTCTAGTATTGATACCGTTAAAGCACCAGGCATTAAAAAAACAATTTTACTCGCTACCGACACCAGCTCCCGCAGTATAGCTTCACCCGCTATGGTGTCATTAAATAGTGTGAAGTCGGAAGCAGATTTATATACGTTTACAAAAAGTCATATTCCAGTAGCTGTTTTACTCGAAGGGAAATTTTCGTCTCTATTTGCCAATAATTTAGGCACTACTGTCCTGGATTCGGTGCAGCGATTTACAGGACTTCCTTTTTTACGCAAAGGCATTAAAGAAGCTAAGCAAATTGTGGTATCTGACGCCGACATTGTTACGAATGCGGTTACAAAAACAACGGGTCCACTTCCGATGGGAGAACTGCCATTTGAAGCCTTTCAATTTGCAAATAAAACCTTTTTACTCAACGCCATCGATTATTTAGTCAATGATAATGGGCTTTTTGAATCTAGAAACAAAGTGGTGGTTCTAAGATTACTCGATAAACAAAAAGTAGCGGATCAAAAAACAATCTGGCAATTGATCACTACTGCCGGACCTATTGTGCTTTTGCTTCTCATTGGCCTTTTAGTTTCATTTTGGCGCAAGAAAAAATACGTATAACACATATTTATGACCGCATCACATCAGTTGGTTTATTTCATTTTTGCAATAGTACTTGTGCTTGCGCTCATACTTGATCTTGGGCTACTCAGTAAAAAAGATAAAACCATTACAATCAAGCAGGCGCTAATTCAAACTTTATTTTGGGCGGCCTTGGCAATTTGTTTTTTTGTATTTGTTTGGGTAGAAGAAGGACAAAAAACCGGACTTGAATACCTGAGTGCCTATTTGATGGAGTGGAGTTTAAGTGTCGACAATATTTTTGTGTTTATCTTAATCTTCAACGCTTTTAAAGTAAATGAAAAGTATTATCCGCGTGTACTACTCGTGGGTATTTTGATGGCTATTGTGTTTAGGGTGCTCTTTATTACAGTTGGTGTTGCGCTGGTAGAACAGTTTCACTGGCTGCTTTATATTTTTGGTGTTTTCTTACTCTATACTGGATTCAAAATGTTTACTTCCAATGAATCTGAAGAGTTTGATCCGCATGATACGGCGATATACCGTTTTTTAAAAAAATACCTACCACTTTCAGACACCGATGGTAATGGTAAATATATTATTCGTGTTAACGGTAAGCCTCAGTACACCACACTCTTTGTTGTTGTGGTATTACTTGCTGTTATTGACCTCATATTTGCGCTTGATTCGATACCCGCAGTAATGGGTATTTCTACCGACAAGTTGGTAATTTACACCTCTAATATTTTTGCGGTCTTAGGTCTTAGATCCTTGTTTTTTTTACTAAGAGGTGCTGTTTCTAAATTCGATTATTTACAACAAGGGATTGCTATTGTGCTAGTATTTATTGGCATAAAAATGCTTGGCGAACATTATATAAACCAGTGGATGGATAAAAACACACAGGTTGTTGTTTCACTCTTTTTTATTGTTTTTTGTATTGGAGGATCAATTCTATATTCCACCTCTCATAGCAAAAAGGGAGCACCTAAAGATTTTGTTGACGGGTCAATGTCTTAATTTACCTACATGAAATATACGACAAAAGATATTGCACAAATACTTGACCTATCTGTAAATACTGCAGGGGAGGTATTGATTGAGCAGCTTTTGACGGATAGTAGAAAACTCGTATTTCCTGCACAAACATTGTTTTTTGCGCTTCCTGGTCCACGAAGAGATGGACATGAATTTATAGAAAGCTTATACGATCAGGGTGTTCGCTGTTTTATAGTGAACCAACAAATGGATCTTTTAAAATGGAAGACCTATTGCTTTGGCGCTATTTTTTTTGAAGTACCCAACTGTTTAGCCGCACTGCAAAAAATTGCTGCCCATCACCGCAGTTGTTTTAATATTCCTGTTATTGGAATTACGGGTAGTAACGGTAAAACTGTAGTTAAAGAATGGTTGTATCAGCTTCTCAGTAATTCTTATCATATTGTTAGAAGTCCAAGAAGTTATAATTCACAAATAGGTGTTCCACTTAGTGTATGGAAAATGAACGCAAAGCATGAGCTGGCCATTTTTGAAGCAGGTATTTCTACTACACATGAAATGGAGCATATTGCCCCAGTTATTAAACCTACCATTGGGGTGTTAACACATATGGGTCATGCACACGCCGAAGGATTTACAGGCATGTTGCAAAAAATTCAAGAAAAGCTAAGGCTGTTTGAAACTGTTGATACTCTTATTTATGGTAAAGATATACTGAACGAGGGCGTTGATATTGAAGTAGATGCTTCTATGTTTAAACGTCCTATTACATTTTATTCTTGGAGTAGAAAAGCTCCGGCAACCATTGTCATTACAAGTGAAATCAATACCCGAAATTTTACCGAACTGCATTTATTGGTTGCAGGCCAAACCCATCTGGTACAGCTTCCCTTTACAGACAAGGCATCTATAGACAATGCCATGCTTTGTATGCTTACTCTACTAGCACTTGGTAAAAACGTTTCATTTATCGCTAACGGAATCAAGCATTTAACGCCGGTAGACATGCGCATGCAACTCAAAAAAGGAATGAATGGTTGTGCTTTTATTAATGATAGTTACAATTTAGATTTTGATTCTTTTGTTGTGGCTAGTTTTTATTTACAAGCACAGGCTGCAGGTAGGGATTCTAGTATCGTAGTATCTGATTTTACAGAAACGGGTGAAGCCTCCAAAATCCTTTATACGAAAGTTGCCAAACATGCTGCAACACTTGGTATCAAGCGGTTTATTGGAATTGGGGGTCAAATAAAAAAGAATCAATCTGTCATTCAACAAGAGTTTTTGGGCACCAGCACACAGCTTTATTTTTTTGATAGCACCCTGTCTTTTTTACAGCAGTTTCGACTACAAGATTTTTCCAACGAAATTATTTTATTAAAAGGCGCGCGTGTTTTTGAATTTGAACGCATTGCAAAATGGCTGGAACAAAAAATGCATGAAACAGTGCTTGAAATTAATTTAACGGCACTGGCGCATAACGTAAAACAAATACAACATACGATTGGCGCATCCACCAAGTTAATGGCGGTTGTAAAAGCATTTTCATATGGTAATGGAAGTGCCGAAATTGCAAGAACGCTTGCTGCTGTAAAAACAGATTATTTAGCGGTAGCTTATGTAGACGAAGGGGTTGAATTACGAAGAGCTGGCATTCACTTACCCATTATGGTGATGAGTCCTGACGAGGCTGGCTTTGATGCGATGGTGGCCTTTGGTTTGGAGCCAGAAATTTATTCATTTGAAATATATGAGGCCTTTGCATTATTTTTAAATATTCAGGGCCTTGAAGCATATGGTATTCATATAAAAATAAATACGGGCATGAACCGTTTGGGTTTTGAACCCGCCGATGCTACAATGCTAGCCAAAAAATTAGTGTCTGATAAGCGCATGGTTGTAAAATCAGTGATGAGTCATTTGGTGGCCAGTGATGCGCCAGCGCATGATGCATTTACGCGCGAACAGCTCGAGGTTTTTGAACAGGTTTGTAGCATTTTAGAGACGCAAATTGAATATTCATTTATTAAGCATATTGCAAACTCATATGCCGTTCAAAGACATCCAGCAGCTAGGCTAGACATGGTACGCGTAGGGATTGGCCTTTATGGTACGGGCGCCACAGCTTCAAATGGTATTAGAAAAGTGGCTTCATTAAAAACAACCATTGCTCAAATTAGACAGGTGCCAGCCGGCGCATCGGTAGGGTACGAGCGGGTAGCGATTATGGAAAAAGACACTCGTATTGCAACAGTACGTATTGGTTATGCCGATGGCTATGACAGACGCTTTAGTAATGGCGTAGGTAAAATGTTTGTAAAGGGCTTTTTATGTCCGGTGGTGGGGCTGGTTTGTATGGACATGACCATGATTGATGTAACGGACGTAAAAGACATTTCGATCAATGACGAGGTAGAAATTTTTGGTGAACATATTGCTGTTGAAACCCTTGCTAACTGGTCCGGAATGAATAGGTATGAAATGATGAGTGGCATTAATGCCCGTGTAAAAAGGATTTACATAGAAGAGTAAATCTTATCTTTGATCCACTTTAATAAAAAGCGACACCTTTGAAAGCAAAACATTTAATTGGAATTATAATTGCCATCTTATTTGTAGATCAGGCACTAAAATTTTACATCAAGCTCAATTATTTTATTGGTGAAGAGCATTTGGTTTTAGGCACTTGGTTTAGACTTCATTTTGTAGAAAATGAAGGCATGGCTTGGGGGTGGAAATTTGGTGGTGATTTTGGAAAAGTGGCCCTTACTTTATTTAGACTTGGCGCTGTTATTTGGGGTAGTTTTTTACTCCGTGATTTTTTACGCAAAGGCATGCACAAAGGTTTTATTATTTGTGCTGCTATGATTTATGCAGGCGCACTTGGTAATTTAATTGATAGTTTATTTTACGGATTAATTTTTGAACAAAGCGATTATTTTGCACAAAACGTTGCCCATTTATTTCCGGCAGCAGGTGGCTACGCATCTCTTTTTCACGGCAGGGTTGTGGACATGTTTTATTTTCCCATTATTACCGATGGACATTTTCCGTCTTGGTTTCCAATATGGGGTGGAGAAAGTTTTGAATTTTTTAGACCCGTATTTAATGTAGCGGACGCATCTATTTCTTTAGGTGTTTTTATACTCCTAATTTTTCAAAATAAATTTTTCCCAAACCCTTTGCAAGAAAGCAGTTCAAGTAGTTCTTCGGATGCTGGTTCAGACAATACTGTTGCCGGTAGCGAGGTGTAAATTCTTTTCTAAGTTCGAAATATTTTCAAGTGTTGTGCTGGCTATTTTTTCCATGGCTTCTTTGGTAAAAAATCCTTGATGACCTGTTATGAGCACGTTTGAAAAACTCATTAACCGTTGAATGGTATCGTCCTGAATAATGGTACTTGATAAGTCTTTAAAAAATAACTTTTCTTCCTGTTCGTATACATCTAGTCCAAGCGCGCCAATGGTCCCATTTTTGAGTGCATCAATAACGGCCTTGGTATCTAGTAGTCCACCTCTTCCGGTATTAATAATGGTGACTCCTTTTTTTAGGTAGCCCAGCGTTTCGGCACTAATAATATGTTTTGTTTGTTCGTTAAGTGGGCAGTGTAACGAAATAATATCAGATGCTAACACCTCAATTAATGGCGCATACCTAACGCCAAGCGCTTCCATTTCTTTGTTGGCGATAAGGTCAAAAGCGGTTACCTCGCATCCAAAACCAAGCATGATTTTACAAAATGCTTGACCAATATTTCCAGTGCCAATCACACCTACTTTTTTGCCATGGAGGTTAAATCCGAGTAGTCCGGAAAGTGCAAAATTTTGCTCCCGAACGCGGTTATAGGCTTTATGTGTTTTTCTGGTAAGGGTTAATAAAAGAGCAGTAGCATGCTCTGCCACCGCCTCCGGTGAATAGGCGCCTACCCTACATACCCTTATGCCAGCCTTTTTAGCAGCCTCAAGGCTAATTTTGTTAAACCCAGCACACCTTAGGGCAATAGTTTGAACGCCAAGTGCCCTCAGGCCTTCAATAACGGGGGCGGATGCCTGGTCGTTCACAAACAAGCAAACTGCCTGTGCGCCCTTTGCAAGGCTCATGGTGGCAGGGTCTAAGGCCTGGTTAAAAAATGCCAATTCGTGCCCAAATGCTTGATTTGCAGACTCGAAAAATGCGGTGTCGTAGGGCTGGGTAGAAAAAAAGGCAATTTTCATGGGGTAAAGGTAAGTCCTTGCTTATATTTATTACCTTTGCAGCCTTAAAAACAGGGCTGTAATTGCATTACAGAACCGATTAACCCACAAAGGTATGCGTGTAAAATATCCAGAATTCCAAGGCCTTC
>JBIKIS010000005.1:0-34315 GCA_044361485.1 Sediminibacterium sp. | reverse complement strand
CTACCAAGGCATCCTTCGTAATGCAAGCGGGCAGGCCATTCCAAATAAACAAGTAAAAATTAGAGTAAGTGTTTCCACCAATTTAGTGGTTGACAATTCTAGCAGTGTTTATACAGAAGAAATTTCTGCAAAAACAAATGAATTTGGAATTTATAATGTTGCTATTGGAAAAGGGAAAGCAACAAAAGGGACTTTTAATTCTATTTCATGGGGCACCAATAAATACTGGGTATTAATTGAATTAGATGAAAACTTAACAAACAAATTTGAATTTGCTGGATCGATGGAACTTGCAAGTGTTCCCTATGCACTCTATGCCGAAAAAGCAAAAAACGTAGACAACCCAGTGCCAGGTCCGGCGGGGCCGCAAGGACCACAGGGTTTACAAGGAATCAAAGGAGATAAGGGTGATAAAGGAGATACTGGACCGGCTGGGGCAAATGGAGCACAAGGGCCACAAGGTTTGCAGGGCATTAAAGGTGATACTGGTCCGGCTGGCGCAAATGGTGCAAATGGACCACAAGGTTTGCAAGGCATCAAAGGCGATAAAGGAGACACAGGTGCAACTGGACCTCAAGGTCCGATTGGATTAACAGGACCAGCTGGACCAGCAGGAGGCCCACAAGGTCCAATTGGATTAACTGGCCCGCAAGGAATAGCTGGCGCAAACGGAAAAAGCATACTTAATGGTACAATAAATCCATCTGTTTCAATAGGTTCAGATGGTGATTTTTACATCAATACATCTACAAACGTTCTGTTCGGTCCTAAATTAAATGGATCATGGGACAATGGTATTTCGCTTCGTGGGCCACAGGGCTTACAAGGAGCCCAAGGCCCGCAGGGACTAACAGGTACTCAAGGTATTCAAGGCCCGCAGGGACTAACAGGTGCACAGGGTATTCAAGGACCGCAGGGCTTAGCAGGAATAGATGGCAGAACTATATTAAATGGAAGATCAGATCCAGCAAATAATATTGGCAGTAATGGCGATTTTTATATCAACACCTCAACCTCGTATTTTTTTGGACCAAAAAGCAATGGAAGTTGGCCGCAAGGCATTTCACTTATTGGACCCTCGGGCGCAGATACTCAGATGAGAAGATCTCAAACCTTAAATTATATTAACAATTAAATAAATTACTTATGAAAGAAAAAAAGCAAACGGGAATTTATCTAGTACTTTTATTTATAATCATAACTCCGGCTTCACTATTTGCACAAGAAAAGTTTTTGAAATTAACAAACATAATTTCAACCGATTCTACGATAACATTTACACCAATAGGGCTGAATTACTATAGCAATAAAACATACTATAGAGTCCCTGCTGGAAAGTATTGGAAAATACAATCAATTAATTGTATGGGCATACAAGAGCCTCTTCCACCTCAGTTACCTCGAACACTTCCGGCAAGCCCACTTTATATTGAAATAAATAATAAGTTAATAAATTACACCAGTACAGACAATGGCTTCTTGGGTTCATACTGGTGCTTGCCTGGTGATTTAATTGCATTATATACTTATGGAACCCCAGGATATACAAGAAAATTAGATTACCGAATGATAATTTTTGAATTTCTGTTAGAGCAATAAAATAAACTATAAAGCTTTTAGAAATCTTACACATTGCGCACAAAAGTATAGGCGCTCCCTATCTACCTGCTTTATTGTGCCTTTGGCATCATTCATCAGACATTTCAAATTACCACTTGTACAATGATTTAACCCTAAATTATGACCAATTTCATGGATGCATACTTTTTTTAGCCGCTCCTTGAAAACTGTAATGGTTGCTTTTCTTTTAATTCGAAATGTGGACACAACACAGGTTTGGCCAGGACGATAACCTAATCCAAAAATACCCCATTCTTTGACGTCGCCTTTTTTTGATGCAATATCCTTTTCTGTAATGATTAGTAAATTTTTATTGGATTTATATTTCGCTAATATTTTTCCTGCTTCATACCTGGTTTTACTATCCGCTAAAATATCTTTTGTCAATGGAACTTTAGTACTAACCACACACTTATATCCATAAAATTCATATACAGCAGATTCAATAACGTTTATTACATCATCATTAACATTACCAAGTGGTAAAATATGAATTACTTTTTGTGCATTGAGCGTAAGGCTTAGAAAAGTAAAAAATAAGATGAATAGATTTTGAATTCGATGATTCACGTGCAAAAAAACTATTTAGAACAATACTTTACAACCAATATCAATACAAGCACAAAAGCAGCAACCCTTAGTATTCTTTTAGTCTGAACTTTTGGGGAAATTAAGGCAAATAAAATAAGTACTGAAGCCAAAATGCCAATTAAGTAAAACATAACGTTAACAGATTTATAGTTAATATTTAATTATTTGACGTTCTCATCAATAATAAAAATTAGTCTTTCTTTTTAGGAAAATTCATCAAATTACTAGTGATAATTGGAACAAAGAATATTGCTACAGTAAGTACTGAAATAAAAATATCTGTAGCATGACTTGACAATAAGTTACTAAACCAATCATTAGGATAATAATGTTCATATACCGATACGGTTAACTTTAATCCTAAAATAGCAATAACAATAAATGCTGAATATTCTAAAAAATGATACTTCTTCATCAAGGCAACAAACCATTGTGCAATAAATCGCATAGCTAATATTCCAATAAATACCCCTAAACAAACAAGAATAATATTTGGGGTGAATGCCACTGCTGCAAAAACATTGTCAATTGAAAAGGCCATATCCATTAATTCAACCAAGCACACTGTTGCCCAAAAATTACCTAAAAATCCTACCGTGGCTTTATACAGCCAATTCCCATTTTTGTCCAATATGTCATCATCTGTATTTTCAGACTGCTTACCCTTAAAAAAATCATATACTAAATACAACAAGTAAAGTCCACCTAATGGCTTTAGCCACCAAATTTTAATAAGGAATGCAGCAAATATCATTGCCAAACCTCTAAATATATATGCTCCCCAAATACCGTATTTCAAGGCCTTGTCTCTTTGCTTTTCTGGCAAATCCATTACCATTGTAGCTAGTACAGCAGCATTATCTACCGAAAGCAAACTTTCTATAATTATTAAATTACCTATAATCGCTAAGGAGGCCCCTGGATTATCTAAAATTTCTTGAATTAATTCTTGCATAAAAAATTATTGAGCAACTTCTGTAAATTTGAGATTTTCAATTTTTTCTTCTTTATAATATACAATTTTATTGTTTCTATTTAAACCAATTTTAATTGTAACTAAACATTCTTGTTTCTTATTTTTTGAGGCCCTAAAAGCTTCAAAAAAGCCTTTAAAACTAACGTAGTTTGTACCAGCTATACTTTCGTGATATGTGATTTCAAAATCTTCCGCAAATGTAAACTTAGAATCAATGAATTCATTGTAATGACTTTTCATTTCTTCATTTATATCCCAAGGTGTTACATTTTTCTTTGTAATGAAATAATCCACTTTTTCTGCGAAGAAATTTGTAGCATTAAAGGACTTGTCAGAAATAGATTGAAAATAACTTGTTACAATCGTTCTGATCTCTGTAGAAAATACATTCAATTTTTCTTGAATTGCATTAAAATTATATTTTTCAATGTCAGAAAAACTAGAAGTAGCTGCTAAATAATTATTGACAGGATTATACCAATCATTAGCCTTGTAATGATCAATTTCACTCTGAGATTCAAATATATAGCCGTGTCTAGCTAAAATATCGTTCTGATAGGTGATTAAATCAGACAATAACAAATTGTCAACTTGATTGTTATCTAATTGCTTAACCGATAAAATCGAGGTATACGCATCCACAGGTTCAAGCACTTCGGGTTCGGCAACTGCAGTGTCTACCAAATAAGCAGTTGTGTCCACAGTGGGCGCAGCAGTTGTGCTAGCGTTATTCTTATTTATTAGATAAAACGCGCCTATTGCAACAACAATTAAAAAAAACCAAATTAATGCGCTATTACTTTTTGCCTTGGGGGCTTCCGAGGTACTTTCAGGTAATACTTGTTTGACAGGTTCGCTTTTTGTGCGAACAAATTTTTTCAATTCAGGTATCTCACTTGCCGGCGTCCAATCTATTCCATCATAAAATACAAGGGTATCTTCGTCTACTCGCAGAAGTAATTCTTCAAGTTTTATAGGACCATAAGTAACGTCATTTTTAATGTAAAAATATTTACCTAAATCGCCGCCCTTGTTAATTTTAATAGCCATTATTCAATAATTACTTGATCGGATTACTTTACTTCTACTCTACGATTCTTTTTTCTGCCAGCTTCTGTATCATTGGAGGCAATCGGATTTTGAATTCCCATTCCTTTAGCAATGATATTTTTTTCTGGAACGCCTTGGCTAACTAAATATGCTTTTAAACTATTTGCTCGGTCTTGGGATAATCTAACATTATAATCAAGATCTCCTTCACTACTCGCATAGCCTTCTAAAAGTATTTGAGCTTTTGGATTATTCTTAATCTTTTTTTGAATTTCAGACAAAACAGAATTATCAACAGAAGGCTGACTAGAAGATCCGCTACCAAAATTTACTATTGAAGAATTTTTATTAGTAGACGATGTTACATTTTTAGGTGACGATACTGGAGTAGTGTTCTCAGTAGATGCAACGTTGCTAGTATTGTTAACAGTTGTAATTGAATTATCTGCTGCAGGTGCTGCTGTTGCTGTCGCAGTATCTGCTTCAACAACCTGTGAATTAGCTTCCTCTTTGACAGTAGCAGTAGTAGTCGTATCCGCTGTAGCATTAGTTTCAGCCCCACTTACATCAGTAGAATCACCAGATTTAGTAAAGTACCAAATAGCTCCGCCAATCACTACAACCAATGTCAAAAGTAAAACCCATTTACTACTGCCGCTTTTAGATCCTGAATCCGATGGCTCAGGTTCACTTGCAGAAGGAGTGATTTCTTTTTTCGATAAATCGAATTTTAATTTTTTCTCTTCTGAAGGCTTCGTTTCTACAGATGGTGTTTCGTCTTTGTTTAAATTGAGTGCCATGATTATTGTTATTAAGTGAATAATTCAACTAATTTACCTAAGCTTCCAACATGTCCTTTACCAGAAGCAACAAATTCCCAACCACTACCCGTTCTTACAAAACGACCAAATTCTAGGGCATCTTCATTAGAAAAAGATTCTTTCAAATCGTATCTAAATAATTCATTACCGGTTTCGTCGTCCCATACTCTAATATAGCAATCATTAACCATTCCAAAATTTAAATCGAGTGTACGCTTATCTTTTAGCGTATCATTAGGATATTTAGTAATTGAAACAGTAATTACCATTTCATCAATGCCTTCCCAAACTTTGTCGAAATAAATTCTCATATCCTCATCATCATCACCATCACTTTCTGTTCCATCAATAGCGTCCACTGAACCAAGAACTGATCCGTCACCCGAATAGGGTCTTCCCTCCTCTGTTTTTAACTCTGAGCCATAAAATACAACATAGTCATCTGCCGGCACTTTACCTTGCGTTAATAAAAAACAACTAACGTCAAGATCAAAATTGGGTCCACCAGCTTTTTCATTTGGATCCCAACCAAGTCCAACTCCAGCAATTTTTAATTTTGGGGCTTCTTTAGAAAGATTAAACTTGCTTCCCTTACTTAAATTCAACGCCATCGTTTCGTTTTTATAAATTATTTAATTATGAATAAAGTTCTACAGTTGCGCCAAGGCCACCGCCATATGCTTGACCCATTGCTTCAAATTCCCATTCAGCACCTGTTCTATACATTCTACCAATAATCAATGAATCACAATCGCCAAAGCTCTCACTAAGTTGATATTGACAAATGATTGAATTATTAGCACTATCATATACCCTCACACTCGCATTTCTAACATTGCCAAAATTAAAACCAGCATCCATGTTATTAATCGTAATAATAAAATATAATTGAACTACAGCTGGAGTAACTTGAGATAAATTAATATCGATTGTCTCATCATCACCTTCTCCTGCTCCAGTTCTATTATCACCATTATGTCTTACCGACTGGTCGCCACTTACTAAATTGTTATAAAATACGAAATATTCTTCGGCAGGTATTTTACCATTCTCTGCAAGCATAAATACAGATGCGTCGCAATCTGGTGATTGACCATTTAATGTAGTTTCATCCCAACTGAGGCCTACTCTAATATTGTTCAAAGCTGGTGCAGCTTTTGTTAAATTAATCCCTTGCTTTTTTTGTAAGTTTATCATATTTCTAGTTTTTATTTAGGTGAATTTCCAAAATTGTTTGCTTGTGCATCTCCATCAGCAAATAACATCCAGAGTCCATAAAATGGAATGATTTGATACCATCCAGAATTATTTCTATCGTGACAACGTTTTGCTCCCTGTGCCAATATAAACCAAATCAATGGGATATATAAAACACCCATAAAACCTGACGATGAACGGCCTTTTAAAAGGGCTGAAGCTATCCCAACATATAAAAAATAAAATATAATTACGCTAATACCGTATTCCTTTCTTCTAATTCTACCATCGAAAGAAAAAGGTGCCGCAAACATTTTTTTAGGAGAAGCTGAAGCAGCATCTTCTGTTACCACCGTACTAGTATATTGTACGGTAGGCTCAACTACTACATCAGCACTTTTATTAAAAAATTTCTTTAATTCTTCAACATTTGAAGCATTAGTCCACTCAATTCCTTCACGCCAAACTAAAGTATTAGAATCAATTTTAGAAAGTAACATTGCCAAATCATATGGTCCAAACTGCGTACCATTAATAGAATAGTAATATTTAACCTGTTCTTCTTTCTTGCCTAATTGAATTGCCATATCTATTTTATTTTAATTGAATCAATTATGTCTTTTGAGCTTTTTAAGCTTAAGCCCGTTTTTTCTTTTAAAGAATTAACGGCAGTTAATTTGGATCCGCTTTTTACCAATTCTACAATTTGTCCGAAATCAGTCTTTTTTAGTTTTGTTGTTTTGATTTCTTCGCCAGTACTAGATTTAACTTTATATCGTAGAATCACCATTGAATTATTATCTACTACTTCTAAATCAGGATTGACGCCAGTTGTGCTCGCTTTAGTTGGAGGCGGAGGTGGAGGCGGCGGTGGCGGGGTTGCCTTTACGGATGGGGCAACAATATGTGGTGGCACCGATGCTCTTGGAGGTGGCACTGCAACTGGAGGTGGTACTGTTCTTACCGGTGGTGGTGGAACAGCTCTTGGAGGCGGCGCTGCAGCCGGCGGTGGGGCTGTTCTAGCCGGTGGCGGCGGAACAGCTCTTGGAGGCGGCGCTGCAACAGGAGGAGGTGCTACTACATGAGGCGGCACTGTTCTTGCTGGTGGTGGCGGAACGGCTCTTGGAGGCGGTGCTGTAACATGAGGAGGAGCAACCGTTTTTACTGGCGGAACCGAACTAGTAACAGTTGGCGTATTCGCAACAGGTGGTAAATTTTGTACAACATACCCTGTTTTTGAAATATGTTGGAATAACAATTTGATTACTTCGTATTGCGTATTTTGTGGCACACCTGCTACGTGACTAAATTTCTTTAGAAGACGCTCTAAAAAGAAAGAAGTATTGATTGAGTCGCCATGTAAAACAATTTGAGCTAAAGGAAGCGGAACATTATTTACAGAAACTAACTTTTCAATAGACTTGTATATTTTGGTGTCACCTTCATAGTAAAGAAGTCTATCGTCAAGATCTTTTCTTTTTAATTTAACCCAACAAGTAGTTCCATCTGATAGTGTAACATCTCCTTTAGGAATAGCAGAATCCTGAGCTAAAAAATCTAATGCGTAAGGAATAAGATGCGCAATTTCCGATTTTTCGTTGAGGTTCATTCGGGTTGTACCCATTGCATCATCATAAATCATTTTCGCCATGATTTTGATACGTGGATCAGCACCTTCATCTTCTAGAACCAAATGTCCTTCACTCTTTTCAATTGAATTATTGAATAACTCGATATACAAATTACCATCTATACCTGTTAACAAAACTATTGGCGCACCTTTTTTCACAACTCCATTAGTAAACAGATGCTCAAATAGATATTTTGAATAAGAAATAGACGAAATATTGTCATATCCCGACTCTTTGAAAATACTTTCTACAAGCAACTTTTCTTTTGGTGCAATATCTTCTGAGAAAACAAATCGCAATGGGAAATCATTTCGATATCCTTCAATTGATTCGTTTTTATACAAAACAGAATTAATGAAATGGGACAAATATTGTTCTACTGCATAGTACAATAAAAACTTAACATGTTTTTTGTTCCCATATACATTAAAGAAACTTGAAGGATTTGTAATGATGTCAAAATAATTACCAAAAGCATGAACTTGATCTCCATTCAAAAACCTTTCACGAGCATTCGTTCCCAAAATGAAATCGTTTTCATTTGCATAAAAATACAGGGGCAATACATTGCCTTCAGATTGAGAAAGTGGCTCAAAAGGTGTTCCTTCTTGTTGATACCAAAAAGAAATAGTGCTTTTACTAATATGTACTAGAACACAATAATTCATCAACTATCCGCTAATTTTTTTATAGATAACATCTTCTAAAAACTTCATACCCTCTAAAATAATAAGCGGTGCGATGAAATCAAATTCTTGACTATCTCCTTTTTGTTTACTTTCCTGCGCAAGTTTATATTCTGGCAACTGCTTAATATAGCTCGCGATATTCATATTGTTAAACCCTTGCATAAAATCTTGCTGCGTTAAAGGAAGACCAAACATTCCTGTTGAAATCTTAAAGTAAACATCTGCAAAATCCATAAATCTTGGACAAGGCATTCCTCCTTGTTGTGGAGAAGACAGGAAGTAAGAACCAATACTCTCCATCATTTCAGGCGTTATTGAATCTTCACTCTTAATTTGTTTTTGTTGTCCAGACGCAGTTAAAACAATAAAATTATCTTCCCCTAAAAGTTCAATCGCAACATTATTTTGAGGTACAAATAATTTTTGTGTTGTTTGCGCTAATCCTTTAGACACCTCGTACTTAATATCTCTGGATCCTTCACCATTGGTAGGATTGATATTTGGAGGGCCGCTTAATAACTGTTGTGCCGTTTGCATTCCGCCAAAACCTTTAATAAACAAGGTTTCGTAATACTCCTTGCTATGCTGAGGATTGTTTGCCTTTAGCCAATCAAAAATTCTTGCGCCTTTTCCTGCAAAAATTATGTTTACAATTGGCTTCCAATTTTCCATACCAGGCAACTTATTTGGAGAATTAATAACCTCCGTTCTAAGCTTAGCAGCTAACTGACCTGCATAGTACATGATAAGTCCTGTAACATATAAGTTAACACACATTAATTCAGGACACTTGCCGGCCAATAATTGATAAAATGAATCAAAATCTGCGTCATCTAATCTATCAACTAATTGTTCAAAATAATAAGGAGCTGTGTTAGGGGTAAATTTATTATCGCCCTTATTTAACCCTTGAATGGTGATTTTTTTTCTTTCACACATTTCAATCATCACCGCCTTGAAATTCTTAGAATGCTTAGTGGCTTGGGAAACGCGCTGCGCTGCAAAACGTATTGAATTTTGCTTCACCATTGCAAGTCCCATTCCTTGTGGCCCAGCCATGTTACAAAGCGCCATAATATCAGTTGTACTTCCGCCCACATCAAAGCAAATTGTTAGGTAACGCATGTCAGTAGAAACATTTCCACTATTTGCTATATAGTTTGCAACGGCACAAGATTCAGTTAATGATTCTTCTGCACCTAAAACTTTAAAATCAAAATTAATAGGACCAACTTCGGTATTTATTTCTTTTAAGTTTCCACCTGCTGCAGGGGTAGGTGTTGCCGGTGCACCCCAACCTGATGCTGCAGGAGTAGGTGTTGCCGGAGTACCCCAACCAGATGCTTCAGGAGCTGAAGCTGCACCCCAACCTGAGCTTGCAGTGTCGGCATTTCCACCCCAACCAGAGTTTGAAGAAGCACCAGTATTCCAACTACTTCCAGAATCCATTGAGATATTCATGGATGTTACTGGATTGAAAATACTCAATTTAGATCCGTCGTTTAAAGGATTCACTTCGGTGAGCTTCGTCCAAATTTGAATATACTGTCTAATCAAATTGTTACTCATCGCAGATGGATAGGACCATTTTAATGAAGTAGGTCGATGGCCTTCATCAAATAATTGCGCATAAATATGAAGCAATAAAGAACTTAAATAAGCTGTCTTATAGCTGTTTTCAATTTCTTGATTTGACCATTTCATATTTTGAACAATCTCTACCCTACCAGCATTGTGATAATTTAAGAAGATGCGATTATCACTTGCATCTTCTACTGGTAAATTCTTTTCAAAACATGGGAAACCACCTTTTACAGCTTGAGATGCAAGGGATTCATTTGTTTGAGAATCAGAATCTTTTACCAATCGCTTAAAATCATGAATGGTAAGTATTGATTTTATTGCATTGCTTTTGATTTCATCATTTTGGAAGAAAAATACTTCATCTTCAACTGCTGGTTTAGCATCATTGTCTTTATCATCACTAGAAAACAATGAGACTCTTCTATTCTTGAAAACCAAACCGGCAGTTTGTTGGTTACGGTTAGAATAGTAAGCAACTGATGTATTTGTGCTTCCAAAATCAATACCCAAATTAGCATCCGCTAACTCTGTATTATCCTGTAATTTATTAACAATGGCAGCATCTTGATTCGTGCCATATCTAATAATTACATATCCGCAATCTCTACTTCCGTATGAAAATTTAATACCCTTAAATGGTAAATTACTTTCATAAATTTCATACTTGTACTTGTTATCAGAAACTCTATTATCTGAAACAACGTGAAGTTTCGCTTTCACTTTATCCTTTAATTCAGGACTAGAAATAGGTTTTATCTTGCCATTTTCAGCAAGATAAACCGGTGTGTTGGTTTCATCTGTTACAATTCTGAAATATGCATCCTCTGTATCACCCACAAATGGAATAGCTCTATATTTATCGTCGTTGTGAGGAATTTCAGAATACATGTAGTATTTGCCCCACTTCTTAGAAATAAAGTTTGGCCAGAGTATGATGTCCTGATTCTTTAACTCTTTACCAACTTTATATTTTTGCGTTTTTGTAATTGGGTTATCAGATGTAGATAAGAATATTTTTAATGTAACTTCTAATTCATCAGTATTAGGATCATACTCTGCAATCATTCTAGAAGCAACATTGTTTTCTTCTATTCCAATTAAAGAACCAATGTTTTTTCCAAATACATCTAATGCAAGCGGAGAAAGCGGAAGGGCGAAATAACTATACAGTCCTTTTTCGTCTTTTGTTTCTGCTTGTAAAATATAAATGGCTCTATTCTTTAAAAAGTCTTTATGCTTTGCACCATCTGCACCAAAGTCTATTTGTGCTATTTCTGAACCTTCTGGTAATAACAAATTTTTAGGGTCAAACTTAATAGCGCCACTCATTGTCGAGTCGCTACTAATTATTCCTTCACTACCAAATAACTCTGTAGAATGATTGAACAATACATTAAATGGAGATTCAAAACTAGTAAGCTCCGGTTTATCTTCTTTAATGGTAAAACCTTTAGAAGCAGCGTGTTGCTCCATTTCTTTCAACCAATCCTGAAGATTTCCTTGAAGATTACCAAATGAAGGTTTTAGTGCATTACTTAAACCATCAAATTGTTTTCTGAAAGCTTCAATATTGTTAATTATATGCTTTACATACCCATAAATAATGTTTAATTTATCTGGTAGAATATCTGAATTCAGAGGATCTGTAAAAACCCTGCTTTTAAGATCAACAAATGGCTGATCTTCTTCTATTCTATAAGCTACAGAGGTAAATAAAAAGCTTTCAGGCGATGTTCCACCAACTACAACACCTTTATATTGAATGACATCAATAAAAGGAGGATTGTGAGAGTTGCCTGATTTTGTTTGATCGGACCAAAGTGGAGCACGCTCGAACAATACATTACCAAAAGCACCTTTGGGTTCATAAATGTTTTCTGTATCAGAAATTGTTTTCCCATCTGAATATGATAGGTAAACGCGCTTTACTTTTATTTCGCTATAATCAAGAGCGATACATGCTATAAAGCCTCTCCACTCATCAATAAGTGATTTGTAAAATCCAAGAAGGCCATCTACAGAAGCAGATTTATCACTAATTGCATTTAAAGCATTTACAAACATGTTTGCGCGCGCAAAAACTGTAGGCATACCGGAAACAATCGCGCCAATATTAACCTCGCTTTTGCCATCCTTATCAACACCTAATGCTGGTGTAATGATATCCTTGGTAAAAGAAGGCATTCTACTTGTTAAAGAATCCCAATTATATTCAACGCCTCCAGGTTCTGAGCTAGGTTTAACTTTAATTACAAGGGCCTTAATATTTTTATTAGCCATATTATTAATTTAATAAATTAAAATTTTTGTGATAAAGTAATCGCATTGTAAATGTGAGCGAGGAACTTCTCTTTTGTTGTAATAACTTTTTGCTCTTGCCTTGGCTTACCTTCGTTAATTAATTTTTTAACAAAAGTATTATAGCTATTACTCAATAAAGAGGTTTCCCAATGATGATTCTTATCAAGGAAAAGAGAACCAACATCAATATCCTCCAACTCCTTTTTAACAAATGTGAACGCCTTGTCATCAAACATGAATTTACCAGGGTTTACTGTACTTCTCACCTGATATATCCATCCTGGAATGAAGTTTTGACCATCAAACGTATATGCAAATTGTTTCAAATAGTTATCCATTTCTACGGTATCTTCTTCTGAAATAGCATTATACTCTTCTACTTTCATTTGAGCCAATCTGTTAATAAAGCCTTTAACCCCTTTTTCATTTTCATTGAAAGCTGCTTTATTGATTGAAAGTGCAATATGGGCGAATGATAAAAAGGCTCCTAACCTATTTGCAAATGTGTTACCAGCATTATTTTCTTGACCCACAAAATCTTGGAAATCAAAATTAAATGCAGACTTATCAAATTCGATAGCCTTGTATACATACTCTGCAGACGCTAAATCAAACCCATCATTTCTGGTGAAGAAATCATATGCTGCACAAGCACACATCATTTCGGTAATGTGGCAAGGATTTTTTTGATTAGCCCCACCTGTAATAGTTATCTCTTCTTTTTTATCGCCACCAACTGGTTTGCTTTCGATAGGCCAGCCAATGTGATAAAGACGCTTATAAGTTGCTTTAACAGTTGGATCGTTTTGATAAAACTGTAACGCCGCCTGACTGTTCAAAGGGAAGAAAGAAGAATCAGCAACAACACTATCTTTTTTCGTAGACATTTGTTTCATGTCCGGCTTCTTGAAAGAGAAGTATTCGGTCAATAAGGTAGCGCCAAATTTAACTTTAGATAGATCTAGTGTACTTTTTCCACCTGAACGAATTTTAATAAAATCTTGTAATGCTTTTGGAATTACTGGAATAGATGATGCTCCAGTGCCACCAAATACTGATCCAAAAATAAACACTCTTGCATCACTGCCTGCAGCTTGCAATTTTCCTAAATATTTTTCAAGATCCTGCTCTTCTACCTTAACAGCATTACCATCTGCTAAACTTCGGGCAGCCTCAACAATACCATGATACATTAATTGTGAACCCAAATGAGTTTGCGCACGATATCCATGGGCCAAATCAAATTCTTGAACAGATGCTTTCTCTAAAAAAAGATCAGATATCAGACGATTTTCTTCCTGTTGTTCTGGAGTACCGGAATTTAACTTTGTTATATTCCTGTAATTCTCTCTTCCGGTGCCTTCGTAATTTGTCCAATATCTATGCAGGTTTAATTTAGCCGAGAAAAAAGTATCCGCGTTAGCATTACTTTTTCCATCTGTAGATTTAATTCTTGAGTATAGGCTTATCAGCTGCTCTACTTTTGCTTTATTTCCATTTGATTGGTCGGTATCTAATGTTAAGACCTCAATTTCTTGATTGTCAAACATACCAATAGCACATAAATGTGTAAAGGCTTCTAAGCAGCGCATACCTGTTCCGCCAATGGCGATTACAAATAATTTATCTTGACTCATATTTAGTCTTTAAATGAATGTTTAATTAAAACCAGTTGCCAATTTTTCCTTTTTGGAATACTTTACTTAAAACAAAACCTAGGACAATATATAATACAAATCCAACCGCAGTTGCTATTGGCAAAGCAGCCATATAATCATCATAAATCATTTGGTCATCGTCTGCTTTTGGAGCTAAAACAAAAGCACCTAATACAAAGTTTAGAATTGGATTAACAATAGCTAAAATCCAGAACCAAATTTTTCTTTTTTTAGGATCTGTTGGATTTGAACCGCCTTCATACTGAATAGCGCTAGAAATCAAAGCGGCAATTAAGATCATTGCAGCAGCGAAAATTACGGAGAAAATGTAAGTTGTCATAATTGTTGATTTTAATATTTATTGATTTTAGTTATTGTTATTTTTCAGCTTCTTTTGTGTTGTTCTTTAGTTTAATAAAGTAAGAATAAACCACTCCACTAGGTTTAACCTCTTGAAGTGCATTTCGAACAGATTCATACAAAGAATTGTTTTCACCAGTTTCTTTTTTAATAGCAGAAATCCATTTAAAATCGTTTAATTGAGTATTCGCAATATTTGGTAAAGCTTCATCAATTACGTAATCAACTCGAATTAATGCATCTTCTTTTGTTACATTCTTTAATTTATAATTAGAATGCAATACGGTGATTAATTCAACATTTGCTGGATCATTTTTTAAATGATCATTGAAAATTTTTGAATTGATATCAAACACTTCAGCCCATACGTTTTTGCTTAAATCACTTGGAGCATAAACCCATTCTGGCTTTAATTGATTTGTCTTTTTATCAAAACAAGCAGTTGTAATTGGATCTTTTTTAGAAGCATCATTCCAAACATCATTTTTACCTGCATCTTTAGTTAAAACTGGCGCATGTTTTTTTGCCTCGTTTGATCTCGCAAACTTTACAAAATCATCGCTGATATTTGTAACAACAACTTTAAGTTTTTTTAATTGATATGCCTGTTGATTAGATGCATTCATAAACAATTTTCCAATAAAATCGCCTTGATCCACCTTAACTACATAATTATCAATTTGCTTTTTCAAATCTTCATTCCAAGCTTTATTTAAACCAATAAACTCATATGGTAATTTTGAATCTGCTAGAGCGTTGATATTGGAATTTACAAATTTAGAAAAAGTCGCACTTTTGATGCCTGTATTTTCTTTACCACCATAATCATTTCTTACTGCATATGGATTTGGATTTAAATCAAAAGATTGATAAGTAATGTTTCTACCATTAAGCGCATCAATAAACTTATACTTTAACCCAGACTCACTAGAAGCGCCATAAGTGAAAACTGCATAATATAAATTCTTGTCAGTAGAAAGCTTTGATTTAGTATTTACCTCTTTGTATTTAGTGTAGAAAAAAGTTATACTGTTGCCTTTGTTAAGCCAATCAATAAAATATTTTTTTGCATAAGCGAAAAGTTGCTCTTTTCCATCAGGTGTATACTCTTCAAAATCAGTGATTAAAATGGCATCGTTATTACTTGCAACAATTTTTTCAATTGCCTTTTCAATTGGCGCCATTAAATCTATGTAATTTGTAGGCGTTGTTACCTTATTAAATAAGTCTCTATCATCAGCAAACTCAAGTTTACCAATACCATCACCAAAAGATTTACCTAAGCCATACCAATCGTTCTTATCAGCTAGTTTTTGAGCTAAAGCACTAATTATTTCTTTGTTTTGGGCATTAAACGTATACGCCTGGATTATTCCATCAGAAAAATCTACATAAATTGATGGATTGCCTTGTTTTGAAGCTGCAGACTGAGGCATTGATTGCAAATAATAATCTGCAATGTGCTTGTCTACTTCAGTTAGCGGTTTAAAATTTGACCAAACATCATTATCGCCACCACCACATGAACTGATGAAAGAAACTAAAATAAATACAATAATTGTAGCATTTAGCTTCGAAAAAATTGATTTAATCATAAATTTGAGTTTGTTATTATTATTTAGTTGTATCCGTAATTTCTTTTATGGCACCTTCCATTTGTTGGCCAAAGTTTTTCAGTGCATCTTGAATCGAATTAAGCCCTTTTTTTAATTTTAATGCTTGGTATTTTCCAATCATATTATTTATTTTTTCCATTGTTTCTGGGCTGTAGTCTTCTGGATGCTGTTCAATATCGTTAGATATCTGTTCGATTTTAGCATCTGTTTGCTCCCAATCTTTATCCGTATACTTTTTATAATTTTTATCTACTTTCTCAACAATATTCTCCAACTTTTTTACGTTTCTGCTAGAAGCGGAAATTCCGTCACATGAAGTAACGAACAGAACCAAACCAAGAAAAAAAACATTCGCCATTTTTTTCATAACCAATTAATTTACAGGGTATTAATTCTATATATGTTAAAAACTATATAGGTTTTTAAAGATAAATAAAAATAGTATAATTAACAATCTGTAAATCAAGTGATTTCAGGAAAAATAAAAAATATATAATATTTTTGTTATAAATAATTGTTAATCAGCAACTTATCCTGAAATTAATTTAATTTTATCACTTGATTTTCGACTGCATGTAAGCCAGGCTTTCACCAAAGGCAGGTATCTCAGAATAATTATTTGCGATAGCGAGATCATAAATCGCAGCGATCTGATTATCAGTGATTTGCGAGATAAAATGGCCTAAATCGTCTACATTGGAAGAGAGCATGTATTTTATGGCGCGGGTATTAAAAACAAAATTTTCGGATTTCATTAATTGTGCCAAATCATTTAGGGATTTGATAGCATGGTAATTCAAATAATTTTCAATGTTTGGGTTGATACCTGGGTTCACCATTTCAGCAAAATATAAGAAAATGGTTTCGTGAATGATGTTTAGATGGTTTAGCGTACGATTCAAAACATACTCATGTGAACCCGTGATCTTAATGTCGTCTAGCAATAATAAAGTTTTACCCTTGGCCCTATTAGGATCTAAATAGAAAAGATCTGACCCTATTAATTCAAGCCTTTCAGCTGCACTTAATTCACCATAATCTTGACTATAGGTATTATTCCGGTAAATGCGGCATGTTTCCAGCACACTGCGATTTTTTGACACGAGCCATCTGTTTGTTTGAAAAACAAATTCTTCAAACATTGTCATTGTTGCAGTAGGTATGTATTGATATGGCGATGAATAAGCAATAAACTTTTTATTTGCCGCTTGATGCATTAAATAATTATCAATAAATGCTTGTGCAAGCGCTTTACCAAACTTTTTACCAATTAAAGAATCACCAAATTTAAACCTACTGTAATCACTTGGCAAAAAATCAAAAACGCCTTCCTGCTCAATTTTATATACCGAAATTGTTTGTTTCATTAAAAATATCGTTTAAAGAAGCTCCATTTGAGTTAATTTGAAAAAAAGAAAAACCAAAGTTTTTAGCACCTTCTATATCTGCATGAAAATCATCTCCTACATGCAAAATAGAATCTTTGTCATTTACATTTTTGTTTAAAGCCGTTGCAGTTTGATAAACACTTGAGAAAAAATCAGAAGCAGGTTTAGACCTATTTATTTTATCGGAATAGACTTTAAATAAAAAGTGATTTGACAATTTAGCATTAAATAAAATAGTATCTAATACATCCCCACAAATAAATGCTGTGTTGCTAGCCAAAGAAATTGTTACGCCAGCTGCCCCTAACCTTTCAAAAATGCTATCGGTATCTGATGCAATTAGATGAGGAGGAAAATGAATAAACAAATCAGTGACCTTTTTTTCAAAATCCTTTAAAACATTGGGATTAGGATGTATTCCCATTTTTAATAATAGTGCTGCATTCATTTCTGAAGCAGAAATACTTTCTAAAGTAATCTTATTGATATTATCAACAGCATCACCAATGTTTTCAATGATGGCGCTGATTTGAGTATCGCTTAATTTGTTGGGATTGAAATTTTCTTGAAGTAATGCTACTCTTGCCCTAGAAAATTGCGGATTACTTTTAAATAGGGTTCTCCAAAAATCAAAAGAAACATGAACTATGGGGGCTTGATGCATTACATTTAGTTTTTAAAGAAAATTTCGACGCGCCTATTTTTACTTTTGTTTTCTTTTGTGTCGTTTGGTGCAATAGGATTCGATTTTCCAAGCCCAATAATATCAATATTTATTGATACCCCATTATTTGTAAGCAATTCCTTGATGGAATTAGCTCGATTTTTTGATAAATCAAGATTTAATTGATCATCACCATCTGAATCAGTGTAACCCTTAATTAAAATGGATTTGGGATTATTAATTTTAATAAAATCAACCAACTGACTTGCAAGATTTTTGAAATTTTTAGATAAATTATAAGAATTAACGTCAAATAAAATATCAGGTAATGTAATGGCAACTCCAGACTTGTTTACAAAATAAATATCTGTTTGTTCAGCTGCTTGAAATGAACCACTTTGCTGACCAAAAACTTCATATCCCGATCTAAAATTATTTTCGAATACAAAACCAGTACCATTTCGCCCACGTTGGGTAGGGACAAAATCTAACTTTATAGCTCTAGAGAAATACCCATTTCCTAAATTATCTTCTTTATAACCCCAATCATCTAATGAAGAATTTAATCCCTTTGTTTCGATTGGACCTGACCAATTATCCCAATCATTTTTATTGGTTCGTTTAAATGTGTAAATGTCTAAATCTTTTTTATCACTATAACCATTAGAACTTAATGTTAAGGTGAGCCCATCTTTACTTAACCAAGGCGTTCTCTCTGTAAATATTGTATTAATCTTATTTCCCAGATTTTTAGGTACCGACCAAGAATCCCCTTCTTTTACACTAACATAAATATCAGTATTACCCCAGTAACTTTCATTCCATTGCCAACCTTTTTTATGATATTCGCCCATATGACCAGGTCTATCAGATACAAATAATAAGGTATTGCCATCTTCTGATAAATAACCATCACTTTCACAAAAAATAGAATTTACTGGCTCTTCAAAATGATATAAAGCGTAATTATTTTTTTTCATACCCATAAAAATATCAGTTGTTGCAGAACCATTATTGGTGTTTTTTGGACCTATATTTTCGGGATAATTACCAGTTATTATTAAATCACCATTAGATTGATATTGAGTTACCGCCTCATGAGCATTTGTATTAAGCAAATTTAAATTTTTGGCGTCAGACCAAATACCATTAACTTTTGTTGAGAAGAAAATATCCTCTCCCCCCATATTTCTTGTTTTGGTAAAATCAACTTTAGTATCAAAAAAACCAGTTCTATCCATGCCCGTAAAAAATAACGTGTTACCATCTGGCGAGATAGTAGGATAATATTCGTTAGCGCTCGTATTAATATTATGAGACAGTTTTACCGGAGCCACTTCAACATTACTCAATTCAATAGCAATATCAGCATTTCTTGAGTCATCGCTTGAATTATTGGAAGCAGTATTTGAACTTTCAGATTTTTTTGTCTTGCTTTTTTTATCGGTTGAACTAGAATTACAAGATAAAAGAAGCAATAAACCAATTACGTGTATGAAATTAATTTTCAACATTTTTATTTCTTTTTAAATTCAATATTATAATTCAATCGCTTTTTTAGTTCATCTATTGTTATTCTATTTACTTCTGCGGTTTCATCGTTTTTAAAAATTAAAGCATGCATTAGCAAGCCTGTTTTTAAATTATAAACCACCTTCCAGCAGTATTCAGGAACAGCTACGCTGTTATTGAGTTTTCTATTGCCATATATTGCTCCAATGTAAATGCGTAGCGGCCATTTTTTGCTTTCATTACGTATTGTTGTTTCCCAAGACTTCCAAGACCCTCTGTTTAATTTTGGATTTTGAGCAAAACAATTGAAATAACTAAAAGTTAATTTTTCCAAATTAGCATCAAAAGCAAAATCTTCTGCATTCACTAAATGTCCTTTGTCAAAACCACTTTTTGCATAGTCTTTATTTTTAGGAGTTCTGTATTCTTCTTTAAAATACATTTTTGCCCTAGAGGCATCACCACCTCCATTTGTTAAGTCGTAAACAACATAGAGTGGAGACTTATATCCAAAAGAATAGTATGATTTATAAATTCCTTTATCTACTATTGTGTCAATATTTTGAGCATAAGACTGAAAATAGAACAATAATGAAACTAAAGCAAAGCGTAAATAATGATTCATGTAATTCAATTTAATGATGATATTCTATTTTATATTATTGGTTACAGCATCATTTGTTTGTTTTAGCAGATTCTTAAAATCTCCTTTACCAGTTAACATGAGGTAAGCGACGATACAAACCACAATTACGATTACCCATAATAGCATTTTGAAAAGCTTTTTAATAATTAAAAAGCCAAGAATGCAAACAACAAGCGCGATGAAAATGAATTTTAATGACATTTTATTGATTTTATTTGATTTATATATTAATTTTAGATACAATTATCTGCCATTGTGCAGATAATTAAATATACAAATTATTTAGTTTATGTATTAAATTTATTATATTTAAATTAGTAACATTTAACTCTTAAATTTCAAAAAATGAAAACTAAATTAATTCTACTCTTTACATTTATTACTTCAATTTCAACATTAGCCCAGAAAAATGAAAGTCTATGCAAGGTAAATGTAGAAGATATCTCAAAAATTACAAGCTTTGGGTATCTTATTGGCTATTCTGTTCAATTTAAGAATTACTCTTCCAAATCGGTAGATGGAATCTATTGGACGGCTTATTATTATAATAATGACAATACTTTAATCAAATCTGAAGAAACTGCATTCAATTCTACAAATTTGATAGATCCAATAGTATCAGGCACTACAAAAACAATTGCCAGAAGCCCAAGAGTTAAAGGAGCATCAAAGGTTATAATTAGAATCAATAAATTACACTTTGTAGATAATTCCACCTGCAGTAAATAATTTCTTATAACAAAATGAAAAATAAAAACCTACTGATCGCATTAAGGGTGACCTATATGTTTGGAGGCCCAATAGTTGCCGCTTATCTAAATTTCATTATTGGTACTAAACCTTGTATTATAGCCCTTGTTACATTATTCTCGCTGTTAATTGCTAATGCTATTTATCAAACAATCAAATCATCAAATTCAGATGTTGTAAAAGCTTGGCTTTACAGACTATGCGTATGGATTGTAGGCATCATTTTAGCCAAATACATGCAAATTTCTTTTGCAGGATTATTAATTTATGTTTTGCTGTTTATCTCTTTTTTATTCACTTACATGGAAAATAGAGAAATTATATCCTATGTAGAAGATTTTATCAGTGATAAAAGAATAAGAAATTTAATCTTAATATTTTCAACGTTATTTATTATAATTATAATTTATACACTTATCACCTCAGGATATGAAGGGCTAATTACGTTAATTTCATCAAAAACTTTAGCTAAATAAATAAACATATCAGTGATTAAATGCAATTGTGTTTAGCTGCAAAAGCTATTTAATTTTAAATTCAAATTTTGGGCAACTGTGGTATCGACTTGGGATATATTTCTTGTCAATACCGCATCTTGCACCTTGGCCTATCGCTACTAACCACCACAGGTGCTTACAATTAAAGCAAACCTTTTGATCCGGTTTTGGATTTTCAATTTTATTGTTATTATACATTTAATTTAGATTAGCTTATTTTCCAATCCAGTCAAGATAATCGTTGTGAGTTTCAAAAGAAACTAAATTAACTCCACTACTTTCAACTTCAGTCCAACTAATTATTGGCTGATTGGCAAATTTCTTAGTAATATCCTTCCAAACACTTCGATAGATTTCTAAAAGCACCAATAGGCTTTTAGAAAACGGTTCGCATAATGTTAACTCGCCTTCATCTGATACTAAGTCAATGGTTATGCTATCATCCGTTTCTTCAACAACTACTATATCGTTTATACTTTCCCAACTAAAAATACACTGAAATTTTTCTTCAATACAATCACTATAAAAACCATCCATATTTACATATAAAAATGCTGTAGGTTCTATATCGCTTACAAATACATTTGACAAATAATAAAATGCAGGATGCTTCTCAATTTCATAACCCATATTCCTTAATGCTTCATTAATATAGGGTAAATGCGGTAGCGATTTAGTAGTCTTAATTTTCTCTATAACTCGTTTAATAATTGTTTCGTCAGACAAATCATATAATTCCAAATCTACTTGTTCGTCGTTATTATCGTATTCGTAATCCTCATCTTCATGATACGAAGTGTCCTCAGCTTCTTCACCAATAATTTCCTCAATAAAAACCAAAGCATTTAGTGTAGCTTCTTGAACATCACTTTGTAATGGATTGTCTAATATTCTAATACCTTGCGCATAACGCTCAATATTTGTACTACGCGACATTACTTCATCTACAAACGCCTCATCTCTACAATAAAAACCAATTTTAATGCCATCTTTAGCCGTATTGAAAAATAAATGTGTGCCTCTTTTGGTATTGATTTCAGGAACATGAATATCTAAATAATTATCCTTATTTATTTTTTTAGCCTCTGCTTCCGGATAGTATTCTTTAATTGCTTCAAAAAGTTGTTCCTGAACACTTGACAAGGTATTACCAGCGAGGGCTTTTGTGAACTCAAAAGGTTGACAATCATTATTCTCACACCATTTGTTTAGTTCGTTTAAAGATTTATCGACACTGTCTTTTGTGTATACAACTTTATTTGACTTTTGGTAGGCCACTTCAACTACTAAACCATAGTTTTCTAGAAATCTTTTTTCAAGCGTATTCACTTTTAAAGAAGCAATGATTGATATATCATCCCCCTTGGATTGTCTGATTTCTGATAATGTTTTCGAAACATCAATGGCCCTTCTGTCTTTATCTAAAAAAATCAATGTTAGATAAGGAAATTTTAGGGTAAACTGTTTTTGTAATGTTTCGATTTTCTTTTTACCATTCATCGATAATTCCTTGGTAGATACCTTGCGATCCGATTTTACAGTTTTAGCTATTTTTTTTTCGGCTTTATTCGCTTTTTTAGATGTATCATCTGTGCCGTAGCCCATTTCTTTTAAAATAGCGTCTAAATCAATATCAAATCCATCATTTTCATCGGTACCGTTCGAATCAATAGCTGGCTCGCCATCATCATCTTGATCATCAGTTAATGAAAAAGAAACACTTTCATCTTCGGTGATCCAAACTTCTAATTCAATTATTTTAGCTCCAAACCATTCATACTCCGATTCAGCAATATCCATTAGCATATATAACTCACTATCCTCAGGAACATCTTGAGGGGCTTCATTTTCCCATTTAGTTTCATATTCAGAATAACCCGTTGATAACTCACCAAGTCTCAAATTAAAGTCTTCATTACTTATTTCAGATAACGTCTTTGATGATAAAACATCCATGACATCCTCTAGTGTTATACCATCGTATTGGTTAATTTCTAAATAACCATCATTCCATTCGGTCTTATAGTCTTGGCTAAAGCTAAATCCTTTAAAATCACCTCTACCATAGCCCTTTTCAATTACGCCATACTGAATATGCGCTTTAATGGATACACTTAAACTTTTATCAAATTTTGACAGTTCGGATAACAATAAAGCATTTTTCATAGAAATAATACTAGGATTAAAATATTGGCAATATTAAACTCAATCTTAAACAATACTAAACTACATAATGTTCAGTAATATTATAAAATTTGTATATTAGATTTTTATTGTATATTACAGGGATCAAGAAAGACCTAAGATTTAAAAACGGAACAAAAGGAAACACACAAACTAAAGCTGTTGGTTTCGCTGGTGCTATTCTAGTATTAGTTCTTGGATGATTAATTAAAAATTAAAAATTGATACAAAACTTTATTATATAACTTAAAAAAATAAAAAATGTGCAAGATTTACTCAAGTAGCTCCTCTTTTGGAGGCAAAATTGTTGGATACATGGATGGTACAAAAATTTACTCAAGCAGCTCCTCTTTTGGAGGTAAAATTGTTGGGTATATCGATGGTATGAAGATCTATTCTAGTAGCTCATCATTTGGAGGAAAAATTGTTGGATATATAGACGGAGGAAAAATCTATTCAAGCTCATCTTCATTTGGCGGAAAAATTGTTGGATATATCGATGGTATGAAAATTTATTCTAGCAGCTCCTCATTAGGCGGAAAAATTATTGGATATGGCGAGGGATGTGGAATGGCCTCGCTAGGAGCAGCAGCCATGCTATTGCTATTTTAGAATAATTAAAGATTTATCATTTATTTTTTACAATTAATAATTCATTGTACGTGTCAACCGGTTTTGGATAGTAGTAGCTATCAAATCTAAGTTGGCTAAAATGTAAATGAGTAGGTGACCTTTTTTTGTATGCGTTTAGACCGCTTCTGCCTACTGTTGCAATAATTTGACCTGGAATGACAATTTGACCAGAGGTTACTAATACGTTACTACAATGCGCATAATAAAATAAACTATTAGAAGATGGATCAAAAATCCAAATATATTTACCTCCTCGTAGCTTACTCTTAACATCCCATATTTTTTCTGTTGCGACTACAACGCCGCCACTAAAGGATAAAATATTCACATACTTACCTGTCTTTTCATCCTTACAATCTTGGTTACTATCTTGTATAAATATATCGTGGGCTGGATGTCCTCCATGCTTATTACCAGCAAAAAAATTATAACCGTTTGAAATATAACCATTACCATTTCGCCCTCCAATGGCCTTATAGCTATGATGCTGCAAAGGGAAAACCCAAAACTTTTTACCCCAATCTTTACCTCCTAGTCTATAATATTCTGTCTTTATTTTAGGAATTAGATTTTGTATTTCTTTTAAGGCAGAACTAAACTCTATTTTTCCGTCTCTTATTTGATGATTTAATTTCTCAAATTTTTTACAAGCAAGAACAAGGGTATTATGATCATTTATGACGATTTTACTTTCATTTTTTATTTCATGAAATTTGCCTGCCTTTTCTGGTAAGTTGTATAAAAAAAATGAGCTGAAAAGAAAATGTAATAATATGTTACTCATAGCGCTTAATTAACTCTATATTTTTCTTTTCAGTTTCTGACAAAAAAGATGAAACATCAGAATATCTTGGAGTATACCATGACTGAGCAGTAAAATAATTTCTCATCTCTTTGGACTTAAAGATATAACCATAGCGTGCATAGATTTCATTTCGCATTATTTTCAATTCAGAGCTGGAATAGCCCGCAATATCAACAGCTGTTAATACTCTATCAGAGGCTTGTCTATATTTTCCCATATCTGAACTCGGCGGATTCTCAGTGCTTTTATTCTGAAAAGAAGGTTGTGTTTCTTTTGGGGTTTCAATACTGACTTTTGATGTATTGACATCACTACTCATTAGGTATTTTAAAGCAATGATTAAAATAAGAAGCCCAAGGACAACTAGAGATCCTTTAATTATTTTTTTTGTCTGATCAGTTTTAACTGTCAAATTTTCATTCGATAGAGAATTTGCTTTTGTTATGCTATCATTCGTATTAAAATATTTCTTTAATTCGTCAATCCTATCGGCATTAGTCCAGTTAATTCCATTGCGATAAACTAAAGTATCTTTATTGATTCTAGGCAACAAATTTTCTAATGTAAACGGACCGAGGGTATGACCATTTTCATCACTGTAGTAATAATCAATATTAGGGTATTTTTTGTTTAAATCTAATGACATACTCACTTTTTTAAAATACGATAGAACTACAGAAAACTGTTTATTTTATAAAATTTTTAATATCTAAAAATAATAAAATAAACCGGCACTTTAGAACGAGAGTCTGATTTATATGTATTATTTGCGATAAAAAGTACTGATTTGAAGTGAGTTATATTATTATGAAATTGAAATCCACCGATTTATGAAAGTATAAATACACGCTTATGCTAGTGATTATGATTACCTCATTACAATTTGCTTTGCGTTATTTCATCTAATCAATTATGTATTGTTTATGCGTTGTGTGTGGTCTTTAAAAACGCCTCCATAACGTCATTATAATTTTGCCTCGTTAACTCTTGAAACACCAGTGCGTAATAACCATCCCCCTCTTTAGTAGTAAAAGTGCGCATATGCTTTGTTCTCATACTATCACAATCATCTATAATAAGGCGGTCTGGCTTATCAGGCCCAATGATACCAGCAGCAGCAAAATACTTAGCAGCAGCATGTATTTGCGCCATAGAAACAATAAATGAAACGAGGTATAGGTTTTGTATGGTAAGCTCCTTTTTAAACTCTATGTAATGACCTTTTTGCTCCTGAAATAACCCTGCTAACTTATTACTGATAAGCCCCTGCTTAAAACGCAAA
Organism: Sediminibacterium sp.; assembly: GCA_044361485.1. Classification (GTDB taxonomy): domain Bacteria; phylum Bacteroidota; class Bacteroidia; order Chitinophagales; family Chitinophagaceae; genus Sediminibacterium. The sequence goes on along the minus strand of JBIKIS010000005.1, from coordinate 7,860 downwards.
TAAGCATCATCTAATTTTTTAACAGGTAAAATGAAAATCATGAGCTTACCTGCTGGATAGTAATTAAGCTCCGTTTTACCCGGATACATCACTAAAATGTTTCCTAACGAGGTAATGGCATTTGAAGCCTCTAGGAATAAAGGGTCTTTACCCAAATCCCAACAGGTGGCATCAAATAAAAGGGCTTTTTCGAGAGATCTGTTAAAGGTGAGCCTGCTGCGTGTACCATTTGAATTAAAGGTTTCTAACTTGCAGCCTCCTACATCCCAAGTAACGGTATGTACTAGCTTTTGGGAAATTTGAGAAATGTAGTTAACTGTAAGTTGATTGTCTGTTTCAACAATACTTTGCTTGTCAATAAAGCCATAGCCCATAGACTCAGGTAATTGACGACCGTTTTTGGAAGTGTAAGCGATTTGCATACTGGTATGATTTTAAGGTTATTAAATCACACCAAGAACTAGATAGGGATTACATTTTATTGTGACTGTAAGTCCTCATCGTATTACCACCGCGGAGTGTTGCTCTCGGTTGGTACCCAGTTAAGGGTTCTTGATGATAGGGCGAAGGTAGAAAGATTTATTGAATTGAGAAAGGCTGAAATTTAACAGGTTCTTAAAATGAAATGAGTTTAATGCAGCTTTGAGCCGTAAAGCACCATCATCTTATCCAAACAACCTGCAGTTACCTTGAAGGAAGCCAAGGAGCAAACTAAATGGTTAAAGACCAACAACAGCACAAAGAAGAAGAAACAAAGAGCCTAATTCAAATTATAGAATAAATCACTTGCCCTAGAAATTGGTATCTTTTTAAAATAAACATTTTAATTTGGGGATATTGTCTTGATAATATCTTTTGTAAATGACTTCATTATATCGTTATAGATATCTTCAGTAATTTTTGGTTCTTTGTTACTTGGCACTATAAAACCATATGATTGTAGTTGTTTCAACAGAGCGGTTGAAAATACATTAGCCCTTCGTCTACCCTTACCAAAAAATTTTTCATTAATATCTCCAATGTAATCATTTACACAACCTAAGGTAAATGGAAAATCTTTACATTCTTTATTATCAGATGACTGAACAGTACCAAAATCGGTATCATCATCTACACCATTATAAATATATACTGTTTTTTTAATTTGATTTACACCTTCTTTCTCAATATCTTTTGAATCACTCAATTTATCCAGGAACATTTTTTTTGTACTGGGATCTGTTAGTAATGCATTTGCAACCTCTTCACAGCCCTTCATTTTATTGTCATATAAAAGCCAAGCTGATTCATAATTTTTATTACGATTTATTTGTTTGAAAAATATTTTATCTCTTTTCCATTCATACATGTCTGAGTTAAAACTTTCCCACTGTTTATCATAAAAAAAAGAGGCATCTTTCCTTAACTCATCAACAGTATAATTTTTTGAAATTATAGAATAATAATTTCCAATAATATTCATAGCAATTCGATTTTTTTTGCCATCTAAAATTATCCCTGCTTTTTTGTCATAAAAATAATTTGGAAAAAGAGTATCATTGAAAATGTAAGAACTTAACACTTTAGAATGACTTGCACCGGTTATTACTTTTATTTCTACACTACAAGCATTTGGCTTTGGCAGTTTAATTAAATCAGATTCATTTAACTTTGTAAAAGGATCAAAATAACCTTTACCCTTACAGTTATAGCAGATTTTACTTCCCTTACAATCATCACATTTCCCGGTTGATTTGCAAACTTCACATCCTGGCAATTCAACTTGCCTAGTATTTTTGCACTTATGACAAGGAACCTGTGACCTGTAGGAATCATTCCAATTTTTACAGTTAGGGCATTCGCCAGTGTGTTTCTTCATTCCTTCACAAACAACGCACAATCCATTTGTTCCTGTACAAGTCTCGCACTTTTTTAAACCTTTACAGGTAGGACATGTGATTTTATTGACATTTGAAATTTGAGAAAAAGAATTATTGATAAATGAAAAAAAGATGATAATTAAAATTAAGCGGTGTTTGTTCATAAAGATTTTCTTATTAAATAAATTTAGTATATTTTATGTGCATTCAATTATTTTGCCACTTCTAATTTAAAATATAAATCAAAATCTATAACCAGATTTTCAATCTCATTGATTAATACTGAATTACATCTTGTATTTTCAGAAAAAAATGTATGCATAGCCCATTAAACTATGCCACCATACCCAACCTCATATAAAAATTAGCATTTGGAGGACATGTAACCAAAACAAATTCATCAGAGCCATTTATATTAATTTCTGGTCATTCGTATCTGCCATTTAGTATTACTTTTTTGACCGCGACACTACTTACAATTTCAATTTGCAAACCATCCTCAAAACCCGTTGTAATTGAATCACCAATAAACCCATTTTGCCGAGCAATCATTTGCAGCGTATCAAAATTATAGGCCTTATCCATGGTATTTACCAATACTCCATCAGGTAAAGAACCAGCAAATAATTTAACCTCCTGGGTCTCGCTTGTACTGTTAACTATTTCTACTATAAATCCTTGTTGCATGTTTATTATTTAAAAATTACACTTCACTCAATATCAAAGCGCGTTTTTGTACATACTCATCTGCCGACAATAACCCTTTGCTATTTAGACTATCGAGCGTAATTAACCGTTCTTCGATAGAAGGCTTAGCAGCCTCATTAGAAGTCATTTTAGCCTTATATTCTTCTATTTGCTCGGGACTCAATATTTCTATTTCAAAATTTACGTAGTCGTCATAATTAATGCGGCAACATGCAATTTTACCATCTCTGGTAAGATCCCAACCAGTGCTTGACCCCCAGCACAATACTTGATTTGACATCCACCCAACATTTCCGTAACGGGGTTTATATTTCATATGCATGTGCATACCCCTTTGTATTTGCTTCAAATGAACGCCATACTTTGTTTCTAAAACGCCACTATAAACCTGATTAAATGGCATCATCTGATGCACCAAGACAGGCGTTAAATCATCCAAAACTTTTTGACGAACCGCCTTTTCCTGATCCTCTAGTAATTTAAGATCTATCAAACGCTGCTGCTCCTGGGTATCAATTATTTTAACCTCATAAAAAATATAATCCACAAAAGTATACCGGAGGCATAATAGGCTTGCATCGTAAGTTATATCCCATCTGCAAGGAAATTGTTCTCCTAGGCTACCACCCCACCCAAGTTCGCCATTAAACACCCAGGGAGCTTTGGTGATAGAATGCCTGCAATCAAACCTATTTTGCTTGACTTCAATTAAATCAAACCCATAGGTTCGGGCAAATAGTCCATCTTTTACATCATCTAGTGTAAAGCTGTTTTTCTGAAATAAATCAACAATGAAGTCGGGCGATAATTTGTTTTCCATTTTTAAATATTTAAGTAAAAATAGAAGGGCAAACCTTACGCTATTGGAGGAGTAATCTTATATTTAATAATATTTTAAGCAATGGCATATCTAACAAAATCAAGGTTTAAACTAGCACTTAGCTGCCCTACCAAATTATACTACGGCACCAAAGGAAATAACTACCACGACGCCAAAGCAGACGATCCATTTATGATGGCACTCGCCGAAGGTGGCTACCAAGTGGGTGAGTTAGCCAAATTTTTAATTAGCGATGATCCAGTTGCAGAAGATATAAGCATTGATGACCTCGATTATCAAATTGCATTAGATAAAACAGCAGCAAAGAGAGCCATGGGCGGAAGAGTGGCGATTGCAGAAGCAGCATTTGCCTATAAAGACCTATTTATTAGAGCCGACTTATTTGTTGAAGAAGGCAACACCATTAAACTATATGAGGTAAAAGCAAAATCGTGGGATGATGATGTTGAATTTTTAAAAACCATTACCAGAGGGCCACACAAAGGAGAAATTACAATTGATGGTGAATGGAAAGAATATATGTACGACATCGCTTTTCAAAAATATGTTGTTCAAAAAGCTAATCCTACCAAAACAGTTATCACCTACATTGTTTTAGCCGATAAAACAAAGAGTGCCACTGTAGAAGGGCTCAACCAAATGTTTAAAATTAAAAGAGAGCAGAAAAGAATAGAAATTGAAATTAAACCTGGCATCACCAAAAAAGACTTAGGTGAAATTCCTTTAAAAGTTGTTAATGTAGATGATGTATGTACACATATCTATGCTAATTATGTAAACATAGACTTAGAGCATCCAAAAGGGGAAGAATGGAATTTTGAAGACCTGGTTTACTATTTATCAGACAAATACAATGCCAATGAAAGAGTATGGACCAACAAAGTTGGTTCTAAATGTAAGACTTGCCAATACGTTAATAAAGCTTACCCACATGGCGATACAAAAAGCGGCTTACATGAATGCTGGAAAAAAATCACCCAGCTATCCGACACTGAACTAGCACAACCATTGGTATTAGAATTGTGGGCTGGTCTTGCCGGACAAAGAAGTATTATCAATGAAGCCTGCGCCGATAAACGCTATCTACTTAAACAAATAGACCATGATTTTTTTCCTAGAGCTGGAGGAAAAACAGAACCAGAAGGCGATGCCATTGACCCCACCAAACGCAGATTAATACAGGTAGAGAAAACAAAGAAACAAGACTATAACCCTCACCTAGACATTGAAGGACTTACCGAATTATTTGAAAGCCTACCAGCCCCATACCATTTCATAGACTTTGAAACAACCATGGTGGCGCTTCCATTTCATAAAGACAGGCAACCCTACGAGGCCATTGCATTTCAGTACTCATATCACTTAATGGATGCAAAAGGTAACATCGAACACAAAAATCAATACCTCAATTTTGAAAAAGGCGCTTTTCCTAACTACGAATTTGTAAGGCATCTTAAAAACGATTTAGCTGGCGTACATGGAACCATATTCAGGTTTCACAAACATGAAAACACATATCTAAACCTCCTATACAAACAACTCTATCAAGAAACAACAGCAACGGTTCCAGACAAAGAAGAATTGATGGCATTTATTAGAGAAATAACAATCCCTACAAAAGATACCCCAGGAGAAAAATGGACCCCCACCAACAATATGCAAGACCTGTGGGATTTTGTGTTGCTTTATTTTTATTCTTTACACGCTAAAGGATCTAATTCAATAAAAGATATTTTACCCGCTATTATTAAAAGTTCCGATTATCTAACAGAAAAGTATAGCAGGCCTATTTATGCAACACCTAGCATGCCAAGCCTTAACTTAAAGGATCCGCATATTTGGATAGATGCAACAAAAGGCATGAACCCTTACAAAACCTTGCCTGCTATTTTTGATGAAAAGGCAATGGAAGAAATAGAAGCCGAAGGTAATTTGAGCAACTTAGATAATGGAGGTGCCGCCATGATTGCTTATGCCTACTTGCAATTTTCGGACATCACAGATGCCGAAAGAGAGCTATACCGCAATGCACTCCTTCGCTATTGCGAGCTTGATACTATGGCAATGGTAATGATTTGGGAGTATTGGGGTAAAGAGATTGGGAGGTGGTAGGTTAGTTAATTAATTGGCTTAACAAACCTTCTATAGGCGAAAGAATCTGTGAATTATCGTCATAGTCAATAGGCCATTTATCTTTCAAGATACAGAAGTAGCTAGAATTTAAATTTGGATTTCCTACAAATCCAGGCCAATTCGATCCTGTCATTACTAATAAAAAGGATTTTGCTTTAGGAAAATCTTTTTTCAACTTTAATTCTCTCTCAATAAATTGATTTTCCCAATTATCTCTATTCCACCCTAATTGAGTTTTGCATTCAATTATTGCAACTACCTCATCACCATCCCAAATTGAGATGTCTGGCCTTATTGAATTTTTCTCCTTCTTACTTTGTCTTTCCGAATGAACTTCTAGATTGCTGCCGCTAGTTTTAAGAAAAAGTTTAGTGAAAAATAAAACACTCTCTACAAAAAAATCTGCTCCAGCTGTTAAGTACCTTTTATTTAAGAATAATTTAATTTTCTGTTGTGTTTGATAATATGATTTTAACCTAATCAAAATTGCTTCCGTTACCTCAATCTTACTTAAATCAAAATTATAATTTTGAAGAATTTTTTCATGGCTTTCAATTAACTGAGTATAAGTGTCATTTATACTTGAAATAAATCTATCATCATATTGACTTAGCTTGTTCATATTTAAATTAAAAGTTTGATTAATTAAATAATTGTTTATTTTATTCCTGACTAATACTACCATCATTATCAACCCTTATTGTTAGCCATTCATAGCTTTGTTTATCAATGGCCTGAACAATACTTTTTTGGATCTGTTTATGTTCGGTAGATTTTTTGTCGCTGTCTAAAAGTACAATATTTTTTAATGCGTCACCATTCGAACCCGCTTTCATTCCATTAAAAACCACAAAATCTACTGGATGAAATATCACTTTGGCATCGTCGGGGTTTAGCTTTTGGGGTAAAAACACTTTGTCTACCTTTTTAATCATTTTAGTAGCTTGCTTTCGGCCCTTTTCTCTAGCCTGCTCCTTGTAAAACTCCATATCCTCGTCTATCTTATCTTCCAACAAATCAAGCTTTTGCTCGTCTTTGCCTAGCTTATCTAACCAATCTATAGACTTACGTTGGTCTTTATAAATTTTAGAATCACTCAGTCTAAAAAAGTCGCCACAGCATGGGCAAATGCCAAATATTTGACGCTGATATTCAAAAAATATTAAAATATCTTGTTGATGCATAAATTGATTTTAAAGATTAATACTTTTTGAATTCTACTTTTTTCTGCTCAATCATTTGCTTAATAGCCTTTTGATTAGACTTAAGTTTAGCCTTCCCGGATTTGATATCTACAAAAAATATTTTTTGCACTTTGCCTGTTTTTTGTAGGCCTTCAAAAATAACATAGTCAATGGGGTCAAATAAACTGCGGCAATCGTTTTTATCAAAAGGAAAATGCTGTAATACAGGCGCCAAGCGTTCAAGTATAAAACCCATGTTTACACTACCAGTTGTGGTTTCTACCCGCTTTTGCGTTGTAGCTTTTTTCTTACTAATTAACTCTTTGCGTTCTTTTAATTCTTCTTTTTTTTCGTTTAATAACTTTTTAGCTTGTGCATTAAAATTATCCACCGAAAAAAGACTTGCCTCCTTGAGCTTAAAGCCCTCGCCGCATGTTGGGCAATTGGCCTTAAAGTCATTTTGCTGCAAAAAGTTTATAAGGTCTTGGTGCGATTGTGCCATGTTAATCAAGATTTGAGATTCCCTTAAAGATATAATAAATTTATCTATGATCATACCAATACAACCCACCTAAAACAACTATGGTATAAATGATGTAAAACAGCTTTTTCTTTAACGAAAGCTTAAAAAAGGGAGCAGACATTATTAGCTGGTATAATTTATTGAATAATAATTTCATAATTATTTTCTTAGTCGTTCTTTAATGTGTTGTTTAATAAAATAGTTGTCTATATGCTTGAGGATTAGCGTTTGTTCTTCGATCTTAAAAAATGGAATAACAAACTCCAGCGAATCTTGGGTGCAACCAAGTTCTTCCAGGCATAACTTAGCTAAATCCCTATAAAGAGCTGCTTGCTCAAACTTTTGCGATTTTGCAACTTCTTTTATTGCTAAAGAAAACATGTCAATTTCAGACAACATGTTATAGATCTTATAAACTTTTGCTGATTCAATAACAGTAAAATCTTGGGCATTAGAAGTATTTAGATGCCTAAAGCTATAACCACGCTGGCTCCATTTTAATATATTGAGTCTTATAGGCAGCCACTTGTCATCATCAAAATATCCCCTGGAACATAAAATTTCAGTAAACCATTGATTTAAAATGTCAAGCCTTTCTTGATCGTCATCGGG
>JBIKIS010000079.1:0-9051 GCA_044361485.1 Sediminibacterium sp. | reverse complement strand
AGACAATCCTAAATAGCCTCCCCAAAAGTAGTTCCAATCTCTGATTCTTTTTGCACGATTAAAATATAAATAGGCTTCCGGTAAGGTTACCGATAAATCTCTTGCATCAGAAATGCTTAAAGCCCTGTTTCCGAGGTAGATTTTTTTACCAACAAGTTTCATTTTTTCTCTTGATCTAGTTTCGTCTTGTGCCATCAAAAACTGAGTGAAAAACGAAATGCATAACAAAAGCGTAATCTTTTTTATCATAAATTAATAGTTATATTTATTTTTCAAAAATACCAATTAACATGGATCAAAGTAATTCGTCGCGCCGTTCATTTTTTAAAAATGTTTCTTTTGCTACTGCATTTTTTGCAATGGGCGGGTATCAAAAAATTAGCGCGAATACTGTTTTTGAAAATAGAAGTAAGGTGGCACTGCGTTTTGTAGTTGCTTCTGATGCGCACTATGGCCAACCTAACACGCCTTATGATGAAATGATGGATCTAGTAATCAACCAAATCAATGATTTTAATAAAGCAACAGCCCTTGACTTTTGTGTGATTAATGGTGACATTATTCATGACAAAAAGCATTTGTTACCGCTGGCCAAACAAAAAATTGATGCGTTAGATCCTGTTTATTATGTTACAAGAGGAAATCATGACATGGTAACTGCCGATTATTGGAGTGAAGTTTGGGGCATGCCGCTTAACCATACTGTAATTGTAAAAGACCATGCTATTATTTTAGGGGACACCTCCAATGAAGCTGGTAAATACCTCTCCCCGAATTTAGATTGGCTTACAGAGCAACTAGAAGCCAACAAACACCGAAAGCATGTTTTGCTGTTTTTGCATATTCCCCAAAAGGCATGGACTGCAAATGGGATCAATACCCCTGATTTTGAAACTCTAATAGACAAGTACTCCAATGTGACAGCCCTCTTTCATGGTCACGAGCATGATCAGGATGGCGTAAAATTACTTGGAGCAAGACAAGCCCCTTGTTTATTTGATGCCCATATGGGTGGTAATTGGGGAACCCCTTACAAGGGTTTTAGGGTGGTAGAAATATTAAAAGACGGTACGCTTGTTTCTTATATGATGAATCCGACCCAAAAAATCAATACCTATAATAGTAAGGCTACAACATAAAAAATGAGGGCCCGGTTACCCAAAGCCCCCATACCCCCCGAGTTTAAAACTCACTCAAATAAACGCCACATGTCTGTGATGTTGGACACATTTCATTTGAATTTCAATAATCTATTATCGAGTAACGGATGTAAATAGTAATATTCTGTAAAACAATATTTAACGAATATAATATATATTTAATGTAAACAAAACGTATCTTATTTTTATTAATCTGAACCGATTGATTAGCTTTGTTAGATGCGTTTAAGATTTATATATATTATTCTGTTTTTATTTGTTACAGCTCATGCAACTGCGCAAAAAAATTTACTGCGTTATTTAGCTACTCAAACAGGCTCCTTTGAACTTCAATTGCTCAATAAGCAAACCAAGCTAGTGCCTACTCCCCTGGGTTTAACCTGCACCGATTCTCGTCATGATTATATGGTAAATAATGGCCAATTGTACATGCAAGTAAACGGCACGGGTAAGCTTTTTAAAATTGATAGTAGCCTCGCTATTACTAGACTCGATAATACCTGTTACGAAGGATACAATTATGGATCTTACTCTTATATCAGGAACAATAAATTTTACAATTTAGGCGGCTGGGGATTTTGGCAATTTAATAGCGGACTCAGGTATTTTGATACCACTTCTAAAGAATGGTTTAGAGAAGCAATAAATAAAGAAGTTCAGGTGGCTAAGCATATGAATGCGATTTTATATCCAGATAAACAAAATGACCTCATTTATGTGGTGTATCAGTCATATCCTAATTCTTATTTTAAGCTTCAAAATGAAGTAAAAAATGACACGATGTATATGCAGTGTCTAAATTTAAAAACAAACGATTGGTGGAAGGAACCCAAAATTTTAAATGATAAAATACTTCAGGAAACTGTCATTGGTACAAGCGCAATGATTTTACCAGGGCTAGGAATTTTATTGGAATCCTACAATCACTTGTATTTAATAAACCCAACAAACCAAAAATTATATGAAATAGAAAATGAAATTGGAGGTACCATTATGAATTATGTGGCGAGCAAAAACGGCTTGTATTTTTATAAAGATGAAAAGCTACATTTTTATAATCCTGGATTAGATTCTTTGGTAAGTATTACGCTTTCTATGTCAAAATTTTCTGAAGTTGCTAAACCGCTTTACAAAAAAATAAAACCAAAAATTACAGATAAAATAAAGATTGATCAGCTAATTTATTTGATAGCAATTTTGCTATTGTTTACAATTTCAGTGGTGCTATTTTTTAAGAATAAGTCATTGCGTAAAATGCAGCAAAATGTTGTTGGGAGCGGTTTTCATAAAAAATCAATAGAGGTAAATAAGCAATTAGAATTTTCAGATAATTTAACTGAAACAGAAAAGTCGGTACTGGATATTTTGCTTGAATGTTCTAAACAAAATTCACCCACATCTATTGATCAAATTAATAGAGCACTCGGTGTAAAAAATAAAGAAGTAACAATCCAAAATAAATTAAGATCAGATACCCTTCAAATGATCAATAAAAAATTTATGGTATTTGCTTCTACCAGTGATACACTAGTTGAACGTGAAAAAACTGCTTTAGATAAAAGGGTATACCAATACAAGATTAATGAGCGCTACCTAAATAAAATTAAATAGGTATCTCTTACGTATGTTTTGAATGTAAAAAAGGAATTAACCTTCTGCTTCTTCCTCTTCTTCTTCTTTGTGTAGTGGATTTCTACGAGATGGGATCACCATTTGTTCGTCATCACTTAAGAATACCCAGAAGTTGTTTAATTCAAAAATATCACCACTTGTTTTGCTATCTCCGTCTGCACTTCTGCGCTCGTAAGTACCTAGTAGTTCACCGTGGTGTCTTAATTGATTTAATTTGTCTTCGTGTGCTAATTCTTTAAAGCTTTCGATCGTCATCATCTGTATTGATTTTGTGCAAATATATATTACTCCTTCTTATTCGCCATATAGTATTACAGCCGAACTTCCTGCCAGGGTGTAATTGGAAGCTGATTTATAAGAACCCTTACTACTAAGCCCCACTTTCCAACTGCCTTTTGGTAAAGTAATGGTTTGAGGGGTTTGTTTACCATTATAAGCAACCCATATTTTTTTCCATGTGTCACCTACTGCCGCGCCGTTGATGGTGTAAGCAATGATTCCTGTAGGTAGGTTTTCTTCAAAATTTAAATGCGTAGCAATTTCCTGTGCCGTTTGCATCCTAAATGCAGGGTGTGCACGTCTAATTTGTATCAAGCTTTTGATAAACTGATAACTCACATTATTTTGAGTTTTCAAATCCCAATTGATACCATTTACAATATCTCCTTTATCAAAAGAATTTTCTACTCCATTTTTTGTTCTTAAAAATTCGGTACCTGCATGTAAGAAACTGGCGCCTTGCGCAGTTAATACAATTGCATAAGCTAGTTCGTGCATTTTTGTGCGTTCAGCAACAGACGCCTCTTTAAAAGAGAGTTCTATTTTGTCCCATAAAATATTATTATCGTGACAATCTGCATAGTTGATAAGGCCTGCAGGGCCCGCTGTATAAGGTTCTTTGGAGTAATTGACCTTGCTATAATTTATTTGAGGATGTTTTCCTGCAGCTACAATACCAAATTTTACCGACTCACTATTTTCAATTTGTCCTGTCGCAAAACCGCGATCATTGATATTAAAAACACTACCCTTGATACCATCACGCATATCATCACTAAATACGGCAATGCCATTTAATTTTGCTGCATTTTTTTTGAGTGCTCTTTTATCATCAGGAAGTGGAGAGCTACTAGAAGTCCAGCCTTCACCATACAAAACAATCGACGGTTTTATTTTATGAAGTGTATCAGAAATTAAATTCATGGTTTCTATATCATGGATACCCATGAGATCAAAACGAAACCCGTCAATATGGTATTCCTTTACCCAATACACTACACTTTCAATCATAAATTTTTGAAACATGGCATGGTCACTCGCCGTTTCATTGCCACAACTGCTTGCATCAGAAAAACTTCCATCGGCTCTTTTTCGGTAATAATAATCGGGAACCAAAGTATTAAAATTAGAGTTTTTAGTGAGTGCGGTATGGTTGTACACCACATCCATAATGATCCGTAAACCACTACTGTGCATGGTTTTAATAAGTTCCTTTAGCTCTTTGATACGCACTTTACCATCTGCGGGGTTGGTACTATAAGATCCCTCCGGAATGTTATAATTAACAGGATCGTATCCCCAGTTGTACTGCACTGCTGCTTTTGTTTCGTCTACAGAGTTATAATCATAAAAAGGCAAGAGATGAACGTGCGTTACGCCAAGTTCTTTGATATGAGAAAGTCCTGTAGATTGTCCAGCACTATTTTTTGTTCCAACTTCTGCTAACCCTAAAAATTTACCCTTATTTTTTATACCACTACTTGCATGAATACTTGCATCTCTAACATGTAATTCATAAATAATAGCATCGGTTTGTTTGTTGGTGCTTGAAAAATTTGGAGACTTATCCTGGTCCCAACCAACTGGATTGGTTTCTTTTAAATCAATAACTTGTGCTCTTAAACCATTGGTACCACAGGCTTTTGCGTATGGATCTACCACTTCTTCACTCCAGGCATTACCAATATTAACTTGAAAAGTATAGTAGCTATTTTTAAGATTTTCGGGCACGGTAATTTGCCAAACTCCATTTTCTCCTTTGTTCATATTGATAGAACGAATAGCAGTTCCACCCATGTCAGATTTGTACAAATTTAATCTAGCAGCAGAAGCTGTTGGTGCCCAAATTTTAAATGTTGCAGCTTTAGGCGAATAGGTTAATCCTAAATCTTTACCGTTGTAAACTGGATAACTGCTACTTAGGTTTTGAGCGGTGCCATAACTAGCGGTAGCAACTAATAAAATAAGTACCAATAACTTTTTCATAAATACCAAATTAAGATTGCTAATATACACCCTTAGATAAAATTAATTTTCATCAAATCTTAATTATCTTGCTGCTTTACCTCATATGCTTTCAAAGAATAAAAAAATAGACGTTATAGACAAGTTGCTGTCGCTTTGTTACGAGCACAATAAAGACGCACTATTTATTATGAGTTTGATGCATCAATATGAAGAACGTGGGAGTTTGAGCAAGAAACAGTTGCAAGGATTATTACTCAAAGCACAAAAAATTAAGGAAATACCAGCCCATCAAATTGCGGCAGTAGAAGCCATTGTATTAAAAATGCCAACACGGGATAAAACCCCTGTCCAAAAAACAACCCCAGCAATCAGTGAAGCTGAGGCTCAAATAGCTGCTGCCCTCGCTCAAACGGAACAGATTTTAGCAGTTTATCCATCCCATAAGCAGGTGTTATTGTTAAAGTCTAAACTTATGAGCCATCAATCACTAACGCCTCAAGAACAGGCCGACCTCAACAAATTTGTAAAGATTTTAATTAAAAAATAGAGCTGTGTGACATCCGTCACGTTTGATGCCAAGCAAAGTGTTGACTTTTGCAGTATCAACTTACAATTAAAATAAGTAGCTATGTTTTCATTTATTAAAAAATTATTTGGTCCAGCCACTGATTACAATGCTTTATTAGAAAAAGGTGCTGTTATTATTGACGTACGAACTGCAGGTGAATATGCGAATGGACATATTAAAGGATCTAAAAACATTCCACTTGATATGATCAATACACGTGTATCTGATTTAAAAAAAGCAGGTAAGCCAGTTATAACGGTTTGTAGAAGCGGCGCAAGAAGTGGCATGGCAAAAGGTATACTAGCATCTGGCGGTATTGAAGTATACAACGGTGGTGCTTGGAATAGTTTAATGCAAAAAATAAATTAACATGAAAGCGTTTATACAGTCTCAATATCTTGTAATTATTGGCGTATTAGTAGGAGCGCTGGGTGGCTACTTGTATTGGAAAAATATAGGTTGTGCATCAGGCACCTGTATGATTACTTCAAAACCATTTAATAGTATCATTTATTTTGGAATACTTGGTGGTCTTGTATTTAGTATGTTTAAAAAAACAACATCTCATGTTAAGTGAATCTTTTGAAAAAATAATTGCTTCCGATAAGCCCGTCCTTATTGACTTTTATGCTACCTGGTGTGGACCATGCAAAATGATGCCCCCCATTTTAAAAGAGGTAAAAGATAAAATGGGTGAATCTGTTTCTATTTATAAAGTAGACGTAGATGTCCATCAAAATATTGCTGCACATTTTTCTGTAAGTAGTGTTCCAACCTTGGCTGTTTTTAAAGGCGGTAAATTATTGTGGCGCGAGCCAGGTGTGAAGCCTGCAGCACAACTTGTGCAAATCATCTCCCAATTATAGTTCCCATAACGGCTATATAATTAATCTCTCATAATTTGTATGTTTTAGTAGTTTAGCGCTAGAAACTGTAAATCATACATTATGACTGGGATTGATAGTGTTGTATTAGAATCTGTAATTGTACATAAGGTTGGTAATCCAACACGTTCGGAGCAGCTTGTATTGTCTAACGAAGCATTGATCATCGAAGATCATTTAGTTACGGGTTTATTAACGAAGTATTTTTTAACGCCATTTAATGAGGCCGAACAATATCAATTTTCACACCTGAGTGATTTGTCGTTAAATGAAGTGTATACTTATGTACAAACCATTTTTAACGAGCCACATACATTTGTAGAACAAAGTAAGTTGTTGGCCAACTTTTTACACGCAAAGTCTACGCATGTAAAAGTGAAAGACGGCGAACTCTATGTTGCTAAATTCACGAACCTTCCTTTTGGCACCGAATTTATTTCTGGCATTGGACTTTTTAAAAGTGAAACCAAAGAACCCTTTTTGCAATTAAAAACAAAACAAGAAGGCTGGGGTATTAGTGCAGAAGATGGTATTGCCATTAATAAATTAGATAAAGGCTGCTTAATTTACAATAAAGACGGCGCAGATGGCTATGTGGTTTGTATGGTAGACAATGCCAATAAGCAACAAGTCACACAGTACTGGGTGAACGACTTTTTACAAATATCCCGCCGTGCCAACAGTTATCATTATACCGATGCGGCACTAGGTATGTGTAAACTATTTATTAGCAACGAATACCAAGATAAGTTTGAAGTAACAAAAACGGATCAGGTAGATCTCTTACACCGAAGTATGGAATACTTTACCAGCCATGAATCTTTTAACATGCAAGATTTTGGTAAAGAAGTACTCCATCACCCCGAACTCATAGAAAGTTTTACGCAATATAAAAGCCAGTACGAAGTAGCTAAGCAAGTTGTTATTGAAGACGAGTTTTCTATTCATGTAGCGGCCGTAAAAAAGCAACAACGATTTTTTAAAGCAGTGGTTAAACTCGATAAAAATTTTCATATTTATATTCATGGTCGAAAAGATTTAATAGAAAAGGGGTATGACGAAAAATCGGGTAAAAAATTTTATAAGCTTTATTTTGATGAAGAATCTTAATTAATAGTAACTTTAAGGAACACTTAAATAGTACGTTATGACACATAGTCGTAGAAATTTTATCAGAAATACTGCATTTGCAGCTGCTGGTGTACTGGTTGTAAAACCTAATTTATTTGCGGCAGTAAAGCCTAAAAATATTATTGGCGTACAACTTTATTCTGTTCGCACTGACATGAAAGCCAATCCTGTTGCTACTTTAGAGCAACTTGCCAAAATAGGATATAAGCATGTAGAACACGCATTTTATGCCAACCGAAAATTTTATGGTTATTCGGCCACCGAGTTTAAAAAAATACTAGATGGTTTTGGATTACAAATGCCCAGCGGACATTCAATGCTTGAATTAAAGCATTGGGACCCCGCAAAAAAAGATTTTACAGACGAATGGAAGTATACGGTAGAGGATGCAGCTACTGCCGGTATGCAATATGTAATAAGCCCTTGGTTAGATGATGAACTACGTGCTAGTTATAACGCCATGCGTTCATTTGCAGATGTATTTAATAAAAGCGGGGAATTGTGTAATAAGTATGGCATGAAATTTGGCTACCACAACCACAATTTTGAGTTTAATAAAAATTTAAATGGCCATTCTATTTATGAAATATTATTAGAACATACCGATCCTAGTAAAGTATTCTTACAACTAGATATGGGTAATATTTATGGCACTGGTGCCGATCCTATTGCCATTGTAAAAAATAATCCTGGCAGGTTTTTATCGGTACATGTAAAAGATGAAATCAAAGCCACTGAACCTGGGGAGTCTTTATATGAAAGCTGCGTGCTTGGAAAAGGATTTGCTGGCACTAAAGCCATTACTGAAGTTTGCGCAAGCGTTGGTGGTACTACCCATTTTATAGTGGAGCAGGAATCTTACCAGGGTCAAACACCACTTGCTGCTGTAAAGCAAGACTTAGCGATACTAAAATCTTGGGGGTACTAGTAGTTATTCTACGATGCGAAGTTTGGCATAGTTGAGCATAATTTTTTTCTCGCCATTTTTTTCAAAATTGATGGTTGCAATTGGGTTGTGCGCCGATCCTTCCATAGCGCCTACTATTCCAAAACCAAATTTCTGGTGCTCTACTTTTGCGCCTACTTGTAAATTGCTGGTATCACTTGGTGTAAAGTTAGCAGTTGGTACATGCGTAGCTACTTTTGTTGGAGGCGGTGGTGGCATGTATTCTGGTCTTGAGCTGGTTTTTCGCTTAGGCGCTTCTCCAAAACTATTTTGCATTCGGTCAAAACCAGATCCATAATCGGCACCTGCATTGTTTCGGGCACCTCCACCTGCGTAACTTTTATCTACGTATTGCTCTGGCATTTCTGCAATAAAGCGGCTCGGTTCATTTTGTACGAGTTGCCCAAAACGGTAGCGCGCGTTGGCATGCGTAAGCCAAAGTCTTTGTTTAGCCCTTGTAACAGCCACGTAAAATAACCTGCG
>JBIKIS010000199.1:0-2893 GCA_044361485.1 Sediminibacterium sp. | reverse complement strand
GATGATCCACCCCAGCTAATACCAGAGAATTGTATTTCATCATTTTTAAATGTAGTAGGCTTAACAACCACTTTAGCGCCATTTGATAAAGTCCAAACGCGTGTACCAATGCTGTCGTATATTTTTTCTGCAACAACTTTACCCGCTACTGGGGCTTTTGGTAATAATGGTCCAGAAGCTACTTTATCTTGATACGGATTTAGTTTAGCAATGGGCTTAGTAAGTATTGCTTTGATGCCTGCTTCTGTCATCAAATTTTCTTTTTCTTTTTCAGGGGCAAGTACTAAAACAGTTTTGCCTGTAACGTTAAGCCACTGATTAATGAGTGCGTTTACTTCTTGTAAAGCAATGCCAGGTAAGTAACGCTGGTACATTTCAAATTCTTTTTCGATACCAGGAATGGCTTCACCCTTTAAAAAGTTGCGCACGTATTCTTGTAATATTTGAACCGATTTTGTTTTGTCTTTTTCTTTGAAAGAATTTTCCATTCGAGACAATACGTTTTTAACCGCTCTGTCAAGTTCAGATTGCACAAAGCCATACTGCTTCACTCTTTCATTTTCTGTTAAGATGGCATTAAATGCCGCTTCCATCTCTTTAGCTGTTTTAGGAACGGCTAAAAGGGTAAAGGCATCTTTGTCTCCAATAAATTCACCGTAGCTGCTGCTCGCAAATAAAAACGGTGCTTCTGGTTTTTGAGATAATTCGTCTAGGCGGCTACTCATCATTTGGTTAAAGAGTTCGCGCACCATACCTTGTCTATATTCGCCCTCGGTGGTTGCTTCTTTAACAGCAGGAATCATGTAAAACATTTGAAGAACATTGTATGCTTGCTCCGGATCCGTTAAAATAGAAATGCGGGTATCTGTAAATGCAGGAATGCTAAATTTAGTTCTTGGTTTAGGATTCGCCGGGTTTTTAAGTTTGCCAAAATGCGCTTGAATCATTTTTTCTGTTTCAGCTACATCAATATCGCCCACTACAATCACTGCTTGTAAATTAGGACGGTACCAATCTTTATAAAATCCAGTAAGCTCACTGTAAGGGGCTCCATTGATACTTTCTTTGGTACCAATAGGAAGTCTTTTTGCGTATTGAGAACCATTTAAAATAATAGGGAAGTATTTGTCTCTTAAACGGGCATCTGCACCTCTGCCTAAACGCCACTCTTCTGTTACAACGCCACGCTCTTTATCAATTTCCGTAGGGTCAAAACTTACTTGATGCGCCCAGTCTTCTAAAACCTGCATGGCTTTTTTATATACCATGGGACTATCGGTAGGTACTTGAAGTTCATACACCGTTTCATCAAAACTGGTGTAGGCATTTAAATCGGCACCAAAGTTTACGCCACTTTTTTCTAGGAAGTCTACGAGTTCTTGCTTTTTAAAATTTTTAGTTCCATTAAAACACATGTGTTCTACAAAGTGCGCAAGGCCTCTTTGCTTATCTGTTTCTAAAGTTGAACCAGCGTTTACAACAAGTCTTAACTCGGCTCTGTTTTTAGGCTCAACATTTTTTCTAATGTAGTAGGTGAGTCCGTTGGCGAGTTTGCCAATTTTAACTTTTGAATCAACAGGTAGTTTTGCATCTGTTGGTTTTTGTGCGGCACTAATAAAAAAAGTACCCAATAAAAAGATAATTAGTAAATGTTTGATGCTTTGTTTCATAACTTTTATATTTTATCCTGTCTAGTGAAGCCCCAATGAAAACCCTAATTTTTCAATTAGGCTTTTAGGGAGTGCAGGAATTTTTTTTCTTTCAATTAAATAAGTGGAGAGTCCCGAAAGGTCTCTGTAAATAAAATGTTTGTTAAGGGCGCCTTCCAAATATCCAGCCCCAGAAGTATTGCCTGTGCCCACGCGCATACCAATCATGCGGCGAACCATAATTAAATGTTTATGACGCCAGTTGCTCATGAGGTGATCTATCTCAATTAAGGCGTCTAACACCTGGTAAGAGGTTTGAAAAATAGGGTAGTCCCTGTAGAGCATAATAAAGAGTGCCGCCTGCATCGCTTTAGGCGAAAAAGAGCCTCTTAAACTGGCTAACATTTCGGGCGTGGAATCGGCTGGAATTTTTTCAAAAAAAACGTAATCAAAATCGTGAATTTTTGAAGCTTCGCGCGGCGTTAATCCATCCAAATAAATGCTGCGGTATTCGTCCCAAAATTTGTTGCCAAATTCGTCATTAAAAAACGGCATTCTTTCGAGCCATTCGTTGATGCGCGTTAATAAACTTTTATTGGTTTCGGCGGCAGAAATTTGGTTGTAATCTGGTTTGTCAAATCCGCCTTCGTTGGTTCTTTTGTAATATTCTTTTTGGTGTCTGTTGTCAATTTCTAAACCAAGTTTTGCTTCAATCATTCTGAACTGTTTAGACTGAAATCCTGATGAAGGGGTAAGCAAATTTCTGAACGCTAAAAAGTCGAGCGGCGTCATGGTGTCAAGTACGTTTACTTGATCGTTTAGAAGCTGTAAAATTTTTATAATTCGGCGAAGTCGATGACGCACCAAATTCATGTCTTCGTCATTGTCGTTGATGGCGGGCTGGCCAAAAACATCCAACACATAATCGAGTTCAAAAATGATTTGTTTGAACCAAAGTTCATAGGCCTGATGAATCACAATAAACAACATTTCGTCATGTGCTTTTTCGTGACCGTCCGTAAAACTCACAGGATACTGAGCATCTAAAACTTTGTCTAGATGTAGGTAGTCTGCGTAGTATAAAGCCTTCTTTTCCATAGGGTTAAACGTGGTACAAAGAAAAGCAATTTTTAGCCTGCGCTACCCACAGTTTACCCCCAAAAAGTGTTGTATATTTGCGGTATGACGCGCGAACAATTGGTGGCTCAAATCAGGGCTAAAAAATCATATTTATTGGTGGGCTT
>JBIKIS010000078.1:0-9100 GCA_044361485.1 Sediminibacterium sp. | reverse complement strand
AGTAGTAAACTGATGCAGAAGTTTTGTTGGTACCTGATCTAGTGATCGCATTGATACCACCACCTGTAAAGTTACCTAATGATGCATCAAATGGAGAGATAACAACTTGGAACTGATCAATCGCATCGATAGATAATGGAGCGATAGCAGCTTGACCACCATTGGTACCTGAAGCAGATAAACCAAATACGTCGTTGTTGATAGCACCATCCACATAGAATGCATTGTAACGGTTGTTCTGGCCTGCAATAGATACAGCACCTTCAGAACCGTTTACCAATTTAGCTTGAGGAACAGCACGTAGGTAGTCATAAATGTTACGACCTACTGTAGGTAAGTTCGCCATTTTATCACGACCAATTGTTGTTTCTGCACCACCTTTACCAGAAGTTTCAGTAGTCTTACGTAAAGAACTTACTGTTACGTTTCCGAGGTTATTTACTTTAGAGGCAAGGGCGAAATCAACTTTTAAAACATCACCTAAGCTAAGGTAGAGGTCAGTCTTTTTTTCGTTTGCATAATTTAAAAAAGAAACTTCAACAATGTATGGACCTCCAGGGTTCATATTGCTGATGTCAAAACGGCCACCTGCACGGCTCTGTACACGGTAGGTTGTACCGGTAGGCTCGTGGGTTGCTGTTACGGTTGCGCCAACTAATACCTCACCGGTATTTGTTTTAACAGAACCACTCAGGCTACTGGTGGTGTTCTGTGCTAGTGCAAATGCTGGTAGGATTAATACCGCAAGTACAAATTGCAAGAGTTTTTTACTAAGCATAAGTTTGATTTTTCAGATGCAAAGAAAACGAATATTCTGCTACTTATTTCAACAGAGTATTAACAAATGGACACTTTTTAGGTAAAAAATGCCTTTTTTAGCAAAAAACCCCCTTTTTGAGGGGGTCGGGCTACCTTTTGCCATACATTTCTTCTTCTTTCTCATGTTCTTTGTCGTAAGCCTTAATAATGGCTTTTACGAGTTTGTGCCTAACCACATCCTCTTCCGATAGGGCTATATGAGAAATTCCTTCAATATTTTGTAAAATTCGGCTGGCTTTTTCAAGCCCGCTGCGCATATTTCTTGGTAAATCAATTTGGGTAGGGTCACCTGTGATAATTGCTTTTGCATTGGCGCCAATGCGCGTTAAAAACATTTTTAATTGCAGGTCATTTGTGTTTTGTGCTTCATCCAAAATAATAAATGCATTGTCAAGTGTTCTTCCGCGCATGTAAGCAAGTGGTGCAATTTCGATGGTTCTTGTAGTCATGTAATAGCCTAACTTTTCGGCAGGAATCATGTCGTCAAGTGCATCATACAAAGGGCGTAAATACGGATCAATTTTTTCTTTTAGATCACCGGGTAAAAAACCTAAATTTTCGCCAGCTTCTACAGCAGGTCTCGTTAAAATTATTTTTTTAACCACTTTATTTTTTAGTGCACGTACAGCAAGTGCAACGGCGGTATATGTTTTACCGGTACCAGCAGGTCCAATGGCAAAAACAATATCGTTTTTATCTGCGGCAGCCACCATCTTTTTTTGATTCGGTGTTCTTGCTCTAACTGTTTTACCATTGGGGCCAAATACTAAAATATCGTTGGGATTTTTATCTACAAAATGGTCTGTGACTTCTTGGTCATCACCCCCTAATATTTGCTCGAAATAAGCTTCACTTAAATGCCCGTTTCTTTCTAAATATTGCAATACTAAATTTACTTTTTCAACTGCAATATCAATCTGTTCTGGCGCTCCACTTAGTTTAAGCTGGGTACCACGCGATAAAATTTTTAGTAGTGGAAATTTCTTTTTTAATACGTCTAATTTTCCGTTATTAACGCCAAAAAATTCGATGGGGTTTACGGAGTCGAGGTTGATGATTGTTTCTGTCAACTTACTTGGTTTTAAGTGAGGTAGTTATCCAAATTTAACTTATTGGTTGCCACTTTTCCAAGCCTTATTTATGAACAAATTGTGAATAATTTTATACGACTTCTTTTAAAGCGCCTTTAGTGCTGCAATGGTTTGTGTAGGATTTTCCGACTTAAATACGGTGTTTCCTGCAACAAGCACATCTGCTCCAGCCGCTAAAATTTCAGGTGCGTTTAAAAGGGTTACACCACCATCTATTTGAATGAGGGTATTTGTATTTTTTTGTGTGATGAGCGATTTTAATTCAATAATTTTTTGGATGGTTTGCGGAATAAATTGTTGACCACCAAATCCTGGATTCACACTCATTAAACATACCACATCAATATCTTGTATCACGTCAACAAGTGTTTGAATAGGGGTGTGTGGATTGAGTGCTACACCCGCTTTCATGCCAAGTTGTTTTGCTTGTTGTAAATTTCTATGAAGGTGCGGACATGCTTCTATGTGAACGGTGTAAACATCTGCTCCTGCTTTTTTAAAAGCTTCTGCATATTTTTCTGGCTCCAAAATCATGACGTGTACATCACAAACTTTTGAAGTCGCTTTTCTAATTTGTTCAATTATGGGTAGGCCAAAACTAATGTTAGGAACAAACCTGCCATCCATAACATCTAGGTGAAACCAATCTGCTTCACTCTTATTAAGCATGTCACAATCTTGTTGAAGGGCTAAAAAATTGGCACTTAATAAGGAAGGAGCAATGATAGGCATAAGTAGATTTTGTGCAAATTTCTGCTTTTTTAGTCAACCCTGCTATTTTTTTACAGCTTTTATTCTTGAAATTGCTTCGGCGGCCTCACGTAGGCTATTATCTAAATTGAATGCAAGTTGGTAGGCATTTAATGCCTCTTTTGATTGGCCTAATTTTTCGAAGCATTTTGCTTGCCAATAATGTGGCGCTGCCTCTGTGGGTTTAATGGCAATAGCAGTTTCAAAAACCGCTTTTGCTTTTTCAAATTTTTGTTGGTCAAAATAAATCCAACCTATTTCCATGTAGGCGTCTATATAAAAATAATTATTTTGAATACAGCTATTAAAATTATCAATTGCAATTTTTGTATTACCCATGTTTCCTTCATAGAGTCCCATGATGTAATAGCTATGTGCAATGTAGGTTCTGTCAGGTTTTTGTGCAATAATATTATTGCATAGTTCAAGTGCTAATTTGTTTTTTTGAGCAGCGTACAGGTTAGCAATTGTTAACAAAACATCAGGGTTGGAATAGATTTTTGCAGCGCTTGAAAAACTTTGAATGGCAAGTGCAGTATCTGCCAATTTGATGGCGAGTTCACCTTTTCTAAACCATACCCCATAATTACCAGGATCTCTTGTAATTAGGGAATCAATTTGTGAGAGCGCATCTTTTGTTAAGTTTAGGCTGTCCATGGTATCGATAACTTGTACGCGAAGCGCTGCGCTGTCGGGGAACCGGTCAATTTCTTTTAATAAACCGGTTACATAACTTGGATATGTAGTAGTTGTCTTTTCTTGGTTTTGTTTGTCTTGATTGTTATTGCAAGCATACAAAGTAGTCAGACAAGCAAATAATAGGATAGTGCGCATTTTCAAAAATACCCACATTTTCAATTATCATGACATTGTTCTGACATAAAAACCTTGAAAGGCCCTTACTTTTGCAACTTATTAACTCAATACCATGAAAATTAAACAATTCATTTATTTATTGCTTTTTGTTGTGTCTGGCACACCTGTTTTAGCCCAGTATGCCACCCAAGACTCGGTGCATTTTGCCGGCGAAAAATATTTTAAAAATGTTAGGCAATTAACTTTTGGGGGTGATAATGCAGAAGCATATTGGAGTTATGATGGAAAGTCTATAGTGTTTCAAAAAACAAATCCAAAAGAAGGTGTTTTTTGTGATCAAATATTTGCGGGTAAACTTCCTCTAACGGATGCGCAAAAATTTACACCAACAATGATTGGTACTGGAAAGGGTAGGTCTACCTGTGCTTATTTTTTACCGGATGGTAAACATATTATTTATGCTTCTACACATTTGGGTGCGGATAGTTGTCCGCCAGTTCCTGACAGAGCAAAATATGGCAATAAATATATTTGGCCGCTCTATAATAGTTACGACATTTTTATGGCAGATATGTCCGGTAAAATTGTAAAACAAATTACGAGTGCCAAAGGGTATGATGCAGAAGCAACACTTTCTCCAGATGGCAAAAAAATGATTTATTGTTCCGATAAAAGTGGTGATTTAGAACTCTATGTAATGGATTTAAAATCGGGAAAAGAAATTCGTGTGACCAATGAATTAGGGTATGATGGTGGTGCATGGTTTAGCCCCGACGGAACCAAAATTGTTTGGCGTGCTTCTAGACCAAAAACACCGGAAGCGATAAAGGAATACAAAGAATTGTTAGCAGAAGGTATGGTGGCGCCAACCAATATGGAAGTGTTTGTGGCAAATGCCGACGGTACTAATTCCAAACAAATTACTGCTTTAGGTCAGGCCAACTGGGCACCCAATTTCACGCCCGATGGAAAGCATATTATTTTTTGCAGCAACCACGAATATAAAAGAGGTTTTCCATTTAATATGTACCGTATAGATTTGGAAGGGAAGGGGCTTGAAAAAATTAGTAGAGACAAAGGATTTGACGCATTTCCTATGTTTAGCCCTGATGGTAAAAAAATAATTTTTGCTTCTAACCGAAACAATGGTGGTACCAGAGATACCAACTTGTTTGTTGCAGACTGGGTAGAATAAACCCAAATCCACTATATTAGCATCATAAAAATCAATTATTATGGCAACCGGACTTTTACATTTACATAATTTATTACGTTGGATTATTCTTGTATTATTACTCGTATCTATTGTAAAAGCCTACACGGGTTGGCAGTCTAAAAAAGAGTTCGCTGCTGCAGATAAAAAAATATGGCTCTTTACCATGATAGCTGGGCATATCACTTTGTTACTTGGCATCTATCAAGTACTTGCAGGTCGTATTGGTATTTTTACCACTGAGTTAGCGGCTGGCACTTCTATAATGAAGGATAAATTTTTCCGTTTTTATTGGGTAGAGCATCCTATTACTATGATTGCTGCGATTGTATTTTTAACACTCGCACATGGCGTTGCTAAAAAGAATTTGGATAGTACCACCAAGTATAAAAAAGCGTTTTACTTTTTCGTGGTTGCACTCGTGTTAATATTAGCGGGTGTGCCTTGGCCGTTTAGAGGAATAGAAATTGCGCGTCCACTTTTCCCGGGCATGTAATTTTTAATCGCCTTTTAAGCCCTTGTTCCTAATTCAATAATTTGACAGTTTTTAATTTCTGTCCCGTCAATATCGATTTTGATGAGGGTTTTAACTTTATGCCATCCTTGCTTACCCGCCGCTCCAGGATTGATATGTAAACAAGCCATTGCGGGGTCATACATTACTTTTAAGATATGGCTATGACCACTAATAAATAACTGCGGTTTATAGGCAGCAATGATTGGCTTTGTTACTTTATTATAATTAGGCGGGTAGCCGCCAATATGAAACAGCATCACCCTAATGCCTTCTATTTCAAATTGCAGGCACTCTGGAAATTCAGATCTAATATCTTGTCCGTCAATGTTTCCATAAACACCACGTAGTGGTTTTATGGCGCGGAGCTGTTTTGCAACCTCATAGCTTCCAAAATCACCAGCATGCCAGATTTCGTCGCAATCGGCAAAATGATGCGCTACCTTGGGGTCTAAATAGCTGTGGGTATCTGAAATTAGGCCTATCCGTTTCATGTATCTAAATTATCCGCTCGCAAACTACTCAATATTGGCCTCTGTCAACCTAATATTTATTCTTGTTAAGGCTTTAGTATATTCGTTACCATATAGTAATCGAAAAATTAAACCATGAAAAAATTAGTAATCGCTTTATTGGTGCTTGCGTCATTTGCCGCAAATGCACAGGAAGCCCAAAATTTTACCGTTAGCGGTACCCTTCAAAATATTTCTTTACCCGTAAATAAGGTATACTACTCTTACAGAGTAGATGGTGTAACAGTTAGAGATAGCGTTGCGCCCACTGATGGGAAATATAGTTTCTCTGGTAAAACTTCAGAGCCTATCATGGCAACCCTATTTGTACGTTATAAAAATGATGCACAAGGTAAGCCTATTAAAATGTTTCAACCTCGTGACTATGCTTCTGTTTTTGTAACAGCAGGTACTATCCAGGTTACTTCTGTAGATTCTTTTAGCAATGTAACCGTTGCTGGATCAAAAGCGCATGACGCTTACCTAGCATTAACCAAACAAACAAAACCAGTAAACGATAAAATGCAAGCGGCTAGTAAAGCATATAGCGCTGCATACCAAGCTAAAGACTCGGCTACCATGAAAACCCTCGATGCAACTTTTGATGCACTTGATGCCGAAATGAAAGAAGTTTACAAGGGTTATTTAAATGCTAACAATAATTCTCCGATTGCCATGTATGCGCTAGGTCAGATGGCTGGTTGGGATATCAATCCTGAGGTAGTGGAGCCTATTTACAATGCTTTGTCTGAATCTGCCCGCGCCACCCCTAGTGGAAAAGCTTTTGCGGAAAAAATAGTAACGGCTAAAAAAACAGCGGTAGGTGCCATGGCGATGGACTTTACCCAAAACGATACATTAGATGTGCCTGTTTCACTCTCTAGCTTTAAGGGCAAATATGTATTAATTGATTTTTGGGCGAGCTGGTGCGGTCCTTGCCGTCAAGAAAATCCAAATGTGGTAAAAGCTTTTCAAACATACAACGCTAAAGGTTTTACCGTGTTAGGTGTTAGCTTAGATCAGCCGGGTGCCAAAGACAAGTGGATGAAGGCTATCCATGACGATAATTTAACCTGGACACAGGTGTCTGATTTAAAGTATTGGGACAATCAGGTTGCCAAACAATATGGTATTCAGGCAATTCCGCAAAACTTCCTTGTTGACCCTGCTGGCAAGATCATTGCTAAGAATATTAGGGGAGAGGAGCTGTCTAGTAAGTTAGCTACCATATTCAAATAGCCAAAATAAACGTTGAAAATCAAGGACTTACGTAATTTTTCACAAATTCTGTAAATTTTTCCCCGTTTTCTTCGTATTTCGGTTGCATTCTAATATCTTTGCAGCCCCAAAAATTGTATGTCTAAACAACCGTTGATCAAACAAGATGGAGTTATTCTAGAAGCACTGAGCAATGCTATGTTCAGGGTTAAGCTAGAAAATGGCCACGAAATATTGGCTACCATCTCAGGAAAAATGAGGATGCACTACATCAGAATTTTACCTGGCGATAAGGTCGGCGTGGAAATGAGTCCATACGATTTAAGTAGGGGTCGGATTATTTTTAGGTACAAATAACCGGACAAGGTAAACCGAATAACAACCAGACTAAAACTAAAGAGATGAAAGTTAGAGCTTCAATCAAAAAGCGTAGTGCAGATTGCAAGATTGTTAAGCGCAAGGGCAAACTTTTTGTAATCAACAAAAAGAATCCTCGCTTTAAGCAACGTCAAGGATAAAACCAGTGGTGGTGCGCATTTGCACCCAATTGTTTTTTTCGATCAGTAACTACAAACAGTAACTACTAATAGTAAAGTAAAATTTAAAAAAAGCATATGGCTCGTATTGCCGGTATTGACTTACCAAAAAACAAAAGAGGCGAAATTGGTCTGACCTATATTTTTGGTATTGGTCGTTCAACTGCACAGTATATCTTAACCAAAGCAGGTATTGACTTTAATAAAAAAGTAAATACTTGGAATGATGAAGAACAAACTGCAATTCGTAACATCATCAACAATGAGTTTAAAGTAGAAGGTGCTTTACGTAGTGAAGTTTCTATGAGTATTAAGCGTTTATTAGATATCGCTTGTTACCGTGGTCTTCGTCACAGAAAAGGCTTGCCTGTTCGTGGTCAACGTACCAAAACAAACAGCCGTACCAGAAAGGGTAAGCGTAAGACAGTTGCCGGTAAGAAAAAGGCACCTAAAAAATAATTAATTTGGTAAGAGCGGTTATTCAACCGCTTTTGCCATTTTTAATATACAAACCCAAAAGCTGTCGGATCGCCGCTTAATTGCATCGCAAAAAAGTAGCAGGAGAAGTTTCTGGTGCCCCGGTTAATACTAGGGTTCATTTTTTAAGACTACCTCAAAAAACAAAAATGGCTAAACCACAAAAAGCGCAGAATAGTGCAAAAGCTGCTGCCAAAAAAAGAGTTGTAAAAGTAGACGCTGCTGGTGAAGTACGTATCTCTGCAACATTCAACAACATCATCATTTCATTTACCAACAAAACCGGTCAAGTAATTAGCTGGAGCAGTGCTGGTAAAATGGGCTTCAAAGGTTCAAAAAAGAATACTCCATACGCGGCACAAATGGCTGCTGCTGATGCTGCGAAAGTAGCTTCCGACGCGGGTTTAAAGCGTGTAGATGTATTTGTTAAAGGACCGGGTTCTGGCCGTGAAGGTGCTATCCGTTCTATCGCTCAATCAGGTATCGAAGTTACTTCTATCAAAGACGTAACGCCAATGCCACACAACGGTTGTCGTCCTCCAAAACAAAGAAGAGTTTAATTTTTTTATTATACAGGGTGTATCATTCATTTTAGATTTTTAATAATGATACATCGTCATTAAAAAATCACAAAAAAGGTCCGCAGCCTACACAAATTGCGTTTAAAAAAATGGCACGTTATACAGGTCCAAAAACAAAAATCTCCAGAATCTTTGGAGAGCCAATCTTAGGAAATGGCAAATGGTTGGGTAAAAACAGCAACCCTCCAGGTCAACACGGCGCAGCACGTAAGCGTAAGAGCTTAGGTGAGTACGCACTTCAATTACGTGAAAAGCAAAAAGCAAAATATACCTATGGTGTATTAGAACGTCAATTCCGTAAAACATTTGAAGAAGCATCACGCTTAAAAGGTGTTACCGGTGAAAACTTGATCAAATTATTAGAAGCTCGTTTAGATAATACAGTTTTCCGTATGGGCTTAACAGCTAGTCGTCCAGAAGCACGTCAGTTGGTGAACCATAAGCATATCACTGTAAACGGCGAAATCATGAACGTCCCTTCATACACTTGTAAACCAGGTGATGTGATTGGTTACCGTCCAAAGAGTGCTCATAATTCTGCATTAACCAGCAAGAGCCGTGGTAAAAACCCTA
>JBIKIS010000077.1:0-9180 GCA_044361485.1 Sediminibacterium sp. | reverse complement strand
AAGTAAACTTGTAGCCTACTTCAATATTTTTTGATTTTTCTGGTTTTAGATTGTAACTCGGAATTTCATACCTGAAATCTACAATGCCAAGTGTGCCTAGGTCATCAATATTGGGTGCTCTATATCCAGTGGAGATAGAGCCATAAATAAAATTATTTTTATTTATTTTATAGTTGACACCGTAGTTCGTAACGAGTGCAGAGGGTTTGATGGTAACATCACCAACTACAGAATCCCTCAATCGAATATTTAAAAAATTATAGCGAAGGCCTGTAATGATGGTTAGATTACCCAAATTAAAATAATGAATATTAAACAATGAATTATTGTTGTACTTTGATCCATTTGGATAAAGTCCTCTTTTATTTATTTGTGAATTCGTTACGGTATTAAGTTCGGTGGTTTTACTGTTAACAATGTCTGCGTAGATGTCCATACCGGTATTAAAGGTCCAATAGCTAGTAGGTTTCGAAATTATTTCGGCAGTTAGTCCAGTCGTATGCACAGTATCTCTTTCTCTTCTTAGAATGGATGCATTATTTTTTTGATTGGATCTGTTTTCTATAGTACGTTGTTTCGAAATTGTAGCTATTATTTCAGATATAAGTTTGACACTACTCCTGTACTTGTATTTTAAGTAATTTAAATTATGTACCTGTTTGTCTACTTGGTTAGATTTGAAATTTTCTAACACAACTTTATGATAAATGGGTATGTTTTTTTGAATTGTATTTTGCGTTGAAAAAATAATTTCTTGTCTATCACTTATTTTTAAAATAGCTTTTATGTTATAGTTCTTTTCTCTGTATCCAGTAGGTGCCTGTATTCCAATGGTTTCGCCGCCCATGATATCTCCAAATTTCTTGAGGCTAATGCCGCTTACAATGCCCCAACTTTTGGATGCATAATTGACCTCAGTTCTATTTGTCCTCTCCATTTGCGACGACAAAAATTTGCTGGTATTGCTAAGTTTGAATGAATTAATATCGTTTGTATTTGCGGATTTGGTAGATAATTGAATCACTCCACCCATCGCATCGGAACCGTATTCGATGGCGCCAATGCCTTTTAAGACATCTATTTTCTCAATCGTAAACATGTCAATCGTATTCAAATACTGATTGGGACCGTATCTGTAGGTTGCATTGTTTAATCTTACACCATCAATTACTAAAAGAGTTTGATTGCCTGTAAGCCCTCGAATAAAAGCGGAACCGCCACCATGATTTGTTTTTTGAAGAAAAACGCCTGCCGTACCCATAAGTGCTTCAGGGGTTGTTCTTGCATTTGTTTTTCTAATTTCACGCTGGTCTAAAGTGCTTACAGCATATGGATTTTTTGCCTGACTTATTTTGAAATTTCTACTGCTTACAATAACGGAATCTAAGTGATTGTAAATAGTGTCAGTTTTTTGTGCCCACAGTAGTGGTGAGCAAAATAAAAAGAGCGGTACTAATGCTGCAATTTTATTTTTGTATAATCGTACCTGAGGTTTTATAATGATCTTTTCTTTGTTCATCTTCATTATCCATTTTAGGTCCTTGCTTAATTTTACGCCAGTCAATTGGTTGGTTGTACTTTTTCATGGCTTTATCCCAGTCAAAAACCTCTTGGCTTGGAAATTCAAAATTGTAGGGTGTAAAGTCTGGGGTATTGGTAAAAAAGTCTGTTAACAATGTTGCTGTTATATCGTATTGGTTTACATAGGGCACCCCCAATATGTTATATACAACTTTTAAAATAGAGCCAAAGTTAGCGTGTGTTTGTGATATGTAATTCTTTTTTACATAGGGGCCTGCCATCATTAAGATGCTTCTGTGGGCGTCTATGTGATCTACACCGCCCTGAGGGTCATCTTCTGTAACAATCACAAGCATATCTTTCCAATAAGGGGTTCTACTTAAAAAATGGAGGGTTCTGCCAAGTGCTAAATCGTTGTCTGCCACATAAGAAGCACTATAAGGGTAACCGTCTTCTGGTCTTGGTCCTGCTGTGTGGTCGTTAGGGAGCATCATGGTAATCAACTGAGGCAAACTGTCTTTTCCATTGAGCCATTTTTTTGTAAATTCTTCTTCAAATTGCTTCGCTCTAAATTGATCTGGAATATTGGTGTTGTATCCAGCAAAATTATGAGAGGTTTTTTCCCAAACTCCTTTTTGCATAGGAACCATTACAATATGCCCAGCACCTGTTGCGGTATCATTCCAATCTTCTCTAACATGCGCTGTTTCATTGGCCTGCCCAAAATTATAGTAACTAATTTTTTTTCTGTCCAAGGCTTCCCATAAGCCACCAATTTCTGCATAATCCTCTGGGTCCATGCTTCCGGTTGAGCCAGGAAAACGTCTACCTGGGGCTGTAGAAAAAAAGTCGGCCTTTTTTTGAGTACTTGAATTGGCTTCCACCCATTCGTTAGGGATAACGCCCATCATCCAATGGTGCCCATGAATAGACGCATCACTGTCACAATAAAAATTATCACTTAACGAAAACTGTTTTGCAATTTTTATGTGATTGGGGGAGACGTTTACATTTTTTACAACATCATTTTTACTGTACACATTTACGTCTAATCCAAATCTTGCGAGACTTTTGTCGCCTCTTACTGTATTCATTTGGCCAAATATTTCGTCAAATGTTCTGTTTTCTTTTGTAATAAATACAATGTGCTTTATTGGGCTTGTTTTGCTTCCTGGTAATACAGGTAGAGGTAAGCTATCTATTTGTGTTTTTGTAGTAAATGTATTTTCAATTACTTGCTTTGTGTAAGCTTGTAACTTTTCGGTACTCGGGTTTGAAATTTTTTGAAAAGTGCCTAATTGGATATCTCCAATATAGCTTCCTTGTACTGGAATTTTAAAATCTTTACCGCCGTTAGGGCCCGCGCCTAAACCCCTGCATGAGGTTACAAAAATGGTTGAATCATTGTTTGAAAGCTTTACCCTTGTTGTGCCCCAGCCTGTTGGGATAAGTCCTACTGTTTTATCGGTAGCCAAATCAATTTTAGCAACCGCATTAAATCCAAGTAGCGCTACGTATAATTGTTTTTCGTCTTTAGAAATATCAATACCAAAAGGAAGTAACCCTCTTAATTTATCAATGCGCTGATCCACTTTAATAGGAATATGCTTTACAATACGTCCCTTTTTGTAATCAATAACT
Organism: Sediminibacterium sp.; assembly: GCA_044361485.1. Lineage (GTDB taxonomy): Bacteria > Bacteroidota > Bacteroidia > Chitinophagales > Chitinophagaceae > Sediminibacterium. Next base: position 6,018 of record JBIKIS010000077.1, on the reverse strand, counting down.
GCTATGTTGTCATTGGTAGCGTTTGTAACATAAGCATACTTACTGTTTACTACAATTGAGTTGGGGCTTGCGCCGCCAATTACTTCCGCGTCTTCCACAAGTTCACCAAGTAGCATCCCTAATTTTAATTTGGCAGCAACTTTATTGCTCGCTAAATCTATGGAGTACACGCTCATTGCTTCTGGTGCATTGGGGCTGCCTAGCCCTGGAATTTTTTTACCATCAATTTCAGTGCCTTCTATCGATTCTTTTGTGTTATTGCCGTAAGGGTGCCAATTAATATATTGTGAATTTAAATTTTCTTTGGTTGTTCCTTCCACTAGTGGATAAGCGTACATCCCAACGTTGGCTACTAAAACTGTTTTTTTATCTGGTGAAAGGGCAAGTCCAAAAGGCTGTCTACCAGTGGGTATCGAGGCTGTTATTTTTTTTTGTGTGAGGCTATAGCGTACCAGTCTAAAATTGCCTCTATCTAATATGAGTAGTTCATTTTTTGAAGCATTGCAGATCAAATCACTTGTAAAGCTACCTTGGTATTGTACCCCATTAAATAAACCATCCAAATAAATGGAATCTACTTTCTTGTAGTTGACATAGTCGTATACAATTACAGATCCTTCGTCTCCACCACTTAAATACACAAGGCTCTTTTGTGTATCAAATGAAACACCCAAAAAAGATCCTTTGATTAAAGGACTTTCTTTTTTATTATAATATTCAGGGATCCTTTTTTGTTGCATCGTAGCTATATCAATAATAGTTATAGCATTTTCGTGCATGGTGATGGCAACTTTTTGATCTGGCGAAATGGCTAGTCCAAAAGGGTCGTGGGTAATGCGAATCATTTTTTCTGCGGGTGTAACATACCTGCCGCTTGGAAGCACAGAATGCCCAACTGGGTCTATTTTTGCTAACTCTTTAAAGCCAGGAACAGATAAATAACTTACCGGTTGTGCAGTTGCCGAAAATGTTACAAACGCCAAACAAAATAAAAATATATAATTAAATTTCATATACCAAAAGGTTTAAACAAACCTATGTTTTTATATGAAATATTGGGCTTCATGCTAATTATTAATTTGTTATCAAATAAGGTGCAATAATGCCCTGCCATATCTTATAGCCTGCTGCATTCATATGGAGCTTATCCGATAAAAATATGTTGGTGATGATTTTACCGTCTGCGTCAAACATGCTGTGGTAAACATCAATGTAGGCGGCTCTTTTTTGCTTTTCCATAAATGATTTAATTAGTTCATTCGCTTTTTGCATGGTTACTAAATACTTTTCTCTACTTGGGCTAGGCTTCATCGAAATGTAGGCGATAGGTACTTTTTTATAACGAGATCGTATAAGTGTGTACAATGTTTTTAAGCGTTCAAAAACAGTGTCTGCTGTAATTGAAGGCCCGCCGGTTAAGTCATTTTCGCCGCAATAAATGAGTATTTGCTTTGGTTTGTATTTAAAAATAACGTCTTCGGCATACATCATCATGTGAGGAAGTGATGAGCCCCCAAACCCTCTGTTTATAATGGTTTTATCCGGGAAATAGCTAGACACGTCTTTCCAGTTGGTAAAGCTAGAACTTCCAATAAGTAAAATGGCGTCTTTGGCTGGCGCCTTTATGGAGTCTGCTTTTCTAAACGCTTTTATTTCATTGATAAAGGGTTGCGAAATGGCGTCTACGCAAAATAATGATACTGCAATAAGTAAGATGTATCTAAATAAATGTTTCATATCGTTTATTTTAAATAAAAACACGGTTGATATTGGCGTAATCTTCTCTAAATTCCTTGGGTGTTGAACCTTTTTTCTTTTTAAATATTCGGTTGAAGTTAGAAATATTATTGAAACCACAATTAAATGCTATCTGACTAATTGGCAAATGGGTTTCAATTAATAGTCTTGAAGCGTGACCAAGTCTAATTTCAAGTAAATTATCTATAAAGCTTATTCCTGTATGTTGTTTAAAAAATCTGCTAAAGGAAACCTCTGTCATATTGGCTAAATTAGCAACGTCTGCTAGACTAATGGGTTTGTCAAAATGTTGGTTTAAATAGTCAATTACTTTTTCTACTCGTCTGCTATTATAGGACTTATTGATATTGCTAAAAGTCGCTCCTGATAAGAGTTGCATGTCATTAGAGGTAGATAATACATGAAGTACCGACATGAGTTCTAATACAGAAAGAAAACCTTGTTTATTGGCTAATTCGGCAATTCTATTTTGAACAAGTTTTGTAGTAAAGTTTGAAAAAAGAATTCCTTGTTTAGCCTTTTCAAACATTTCTTTTATATAAAACAATTGGTTGCGGCGTAGAAACTTCTCATCTATTAAGTCTTTGTGAAACTGAATGGTTATTTCTGATATTGTCTTGTTCTTGCAATTGTGCGTTACCCAGCAATGCGGAAGGTTGGGGCCTACCAATACAAGTTCTACATCGTCAATCTCACCCATATGGTCGCCAATAATTCTTTTAGCGCCATTTGCATTGATGATTAGGTTGATTTCAAACTCTTCATGGTAGTGAAGGGGGAAATCAAATTCGGTTTTTGTTCTAGAAAATGTGGTAAAACAGTCGCTATTGGTGAGGGGAGTAATTTCTTTTAAAATGTCATTTTTCATAAATCTGATAAAATAATATCATGTCCATAATTACATCATTATATTGCAAATTAGCTGGTTTTGACTAATAAAATACAATAAAGGGATAAAATAGTACCATTATTTACATCAACAACTATATACATTTGATAAAATCATTGCTATATGAAAAAAACGTTCATTTTCTTTCTTTTGTTTTTTGCCATGCTTATCACTCAAGGACAGGCTCAAACAAAGAAAATTACCGGTAAGGTATTGGATGAAGTGGGTGTGCCAATTAATGGTGCAACCATTACTGTAAAAAACACTAAAGTGGTTGCATTAACCAACGACAAAGGTAATTTTTCAATTGATCTTCCTGCTGCTTCAAAAATGCTTGTGGTAACTTTTGTTGGTATGGAAACATCGGAAGTGAATGTTACCAATAAAACCACTGTAACTGTTTCATTAAAATCTACAGCTTCTGCACTTGCTGATGTAGTGGTTATTGGATATGGTACTGTAAAAAAATCTGATTTAACAGGTTCTGCCCAAAGACTAAATAGAGAAGACATTATGCGTGACAATCCGGGTAATATTTTGCAAGCCATGCAAGGTAAACTTGCGGGTGTAAATGTTACGCAAAATGATGGAGCACCTGGAGCTGGCCTAAGTATTAGAATCCGTGGTTCTAATTCGTTTTTAGGTGGCACAGAGCCTTTGTATGTAATTGATGGTGTGCCTTTTAATAATAGTAGTAGTGGCACAACGCCAGAGTCTTTAGGTGGAGATGAAAAGCAAACGCTAAATGCCCTTGCATTTTTAAATCCGAATGATATTGAATCTATTGACGTATTAAAAGATGCATCTGCCACTGCCATTTATGGTTCACGTGGTGCCAATGGCGTTGTATTAATTACCACAAGAAAAGGTAAAGTTGGTAAAGATAAAGTGGAACTTAACGTAACGATGGGTTTGGCCGAAGTGTCTAAGAAAATTAGAATGCTTAATCCTATGGAATATGCGAATTTTCAAAACCTTTCGTTCCAAAATGCTAATAAATATGACGGCACTAACTATTCATTACTCTTCCCAAATCCTTCTGCATATGAGATGGATAATAATAACTGGCAGGATCGAATATTTAGACAAGCCTTTTCGCAAAATTATTCTTTGAATGTTAGTGGCGCATCTGATGCGGGTAGTCATAATTTCACAATGGGCTATGTAGATCAAGAAGGTGTTATTCAAACATCTGGATATAAAAAAATTAATCTAAGTTTTAATTTAAATAGAAATATTAATAAAACTTTTAGAATCGGAACAAGTAACTCGATTTCTAATTCAACTACAAGAGGTGTTAAAACGGGAACAGATAAGTCTGATGCGGCAAGTGCAGGGGTTGTTCGTTCTGCATTAACATATCCTGCAACAATTAGCATTTTAGATGAGTATGATGGATTGGGCGATGATTTTATTACCAATCCATATATTTATGTGAATGATGTTTTAAATAGAGTAACTGCTACCAATATTTTTTCTTCTAGCTATTTAGAAGCTACTCTACATAAGAATTTAAAGTTCAGACAAAACATAGGCTTTAATTATGGTGCTAATACAAGAGACCAATATTATCCTAGAACTGTTTTTGAAGGCTTTGCATCTAAAGGATGGGGCTTGAAATCAGATAATAATTGGTCTAGTATTGTTTCTGAAAGTATTTTAACTTATAACAAAAAAATTGACAATCATAGTTTTACCGCAACTGCTGCTTCTACTTTTGAACAAAATATGGGTAACTCAAAAAGAGCGGAGGCTAAAACATTTCCTAATGATTTGTTACAAAATGAAAACCTGCAATCTGCAGAACAAATTTTGCCAATTGTAACCAACAAATACCAATCTAATTTAGTGTCTGTTTTAGGTCGTTTAAATTATACCTACGCAGATAAGTATGTGCTGTCTGTTTCACATAGAAATGACGGTTCAAGTAAATTTGGTAAAGACAATAAGTGGGCTGCATTTTCATCGGCTGGTTTAGCATGGAAGATGCACAAAGAATCATTTATCAATAAAATCGATGCAATTAGTGAGTTAACATTGAGAGCTAGTTATGGCCAAACGGGTAATCAGGGTATTGGTTCTTATGCCTCTTTATCAAAACTTGCTATTTACAATTACACATTTAACGGGGTCGTTCAAACAGGTTTAGCTGATGACGTTTATGCTGGTCCGGCAAATGCGCAACTTAAATGGGAAACTACCAATGCTTATAATGCAGGATTAGATCTAGGCTTATTTAATGGCCGAATAAATGCACATGTTGATGTTTATTTAAAGCGTACCAACGATTTATTGCAATTTATAACGACGCCTGCTTCCACTGGATTCCAACGTCAATTAAGAAATTCAGGATCTGTTGAAAATAAGGGATTGGAAATCTCACTTGATGGAACTGTATTGAGTAATAAAGATTTTCAATGGAAAACAAGTTTCAATATTGCCTTTAATAGAAATAAAATCATTTCATTGGGTGGCGATGTGAAGGAACAGTTTGCGGGTAATATTTCTACACGCGATGCTCCATTTATTCAACGCGCAGGTTTGCCAATTGGTAGTTTGTATGGTTATGTTGAAGATGGTTATTTTGATAATGAAGCTGAAGTTAGAAACTCACCTGTATTTAATGGACAGCCATTGAATATCATTAGACGAACAATTGGTGAAGTGAAGTATAGAAATTTCGACAATGATCCATCTTCTATTTCTGTTACAGACCGTGTGGTTATTGGAGATGTAAATCCAGATTATACCTTTGGATTTACTAATAATTTCAAATATAAAAGTTTTGATCTAAGTGTATTTATTAATGGGGTGCAGGGTAATGATATTGTAAACATGAATAGTGTTTGGAATGCCAATATCGGTACTTCAAAAAATGTAACATTAGATATGTTTAATGGTGCTTGGAAAGAGGGTGCAGACAATTCAAATGCTTTAGCACCTAAGCCAATTAGACAGTTCTGGAGAACGCTTCCATTTACTAGAAGATTTATTGAGGACGGTTCTTTTGTAAGAATTAAAAATGTAAACCTTGGTTATACATTACCGGCTAAACTAATCAAAGGTATTAATGCAATTAAAGTTTCTTTGGGTGTAAATAACCTGTACACATTTACAAAGTATACAGGGTTTGATCCTGAAATCAATAGCTACGGAGACAATCCTGCTTTATTTGGTGTAGACTTAGGAGGTTTCCCTAATTCAAGAACTTACAATATTGTTATTAAATGCAACTTTTAATTTCTTCAAAAACTAATTATATGAAAATATTTAAATCAAATAGCTGGAAACTTTTATTGCCAGTATTGTTGTTTTCGACCTTCTCTTGTCAGAAGGTATTGGAAGAAAAGCCTTTGTCTTTTTTGTCTCCA
>JBIKIS010000076.1:0-9362 GCA_044361485.1 Sediminibacterium sp. | reverse complement strand
GCATATTCATTGGGTTATTTGCCCTTCTTATGGGTTGTTCTACCCCTACTAAAAACTTTCCGCCAGCAGGCAGTTCCATTGAAGCTGGCCGTAACTATTTAGAAGCTTGTTTACAAGGTGATTTTGAAAAAGCAACAGCATATGCTGCTCCTATCCAATCCATGAAGTTACATACGGCTAACACCGAAAAAAACTATAGAGATCTAGATAAAGAAGGCAGGTCTAATTTTAGACAGGCATCCATTATTATTTTGGGAATAACAGATAATGATAGTTTGCATACCCAAATGAATTACCAATATTCGCTAGACAAAAAGTCACGCCAACTTGAAATTGAGAAAACAAATGGTAAATGGCTGGTCGTTGCCGTAAAGGATTAAAACATCTAATATGGAATTAAAAAATATAATTTGGGTGGGGCTAGGTGGTATGTTAGGTGCCGTTGCCAGGTATTTTTTTGGACTACTCATTAAATCAGTAACATTCCCTTATGCCACCGGTATTGTAAATATTGTAGGCGCCCTAATGATGGGACTCATTATGGGACTCTCTATTAAAGGTCAAATTAGCCCCAACCTTCGCCTATTTTTAGCGACCGGTATTTGTGGTGGCTTTACCACATTTTCAGCGTTTGCCTGGGAAAACCTAGAACTTTTGCAGCAGCAACGTTATGGCAGTTTTTTGGCGTATACCTTTGGCACATTAGCCCTAGGGTTGGCTGCAACAGCCATTGGATATTTGTTGGCTAAATGAATTACGGACCTTATCTTTGCAAAAAATATTTACATGGAAGCAAATAAATCAACTACAAAATACTGGGCTATCTGTTTTTTCTGGTTAGCCGTAATGATTACTTTACTTGTTGTATATCGTGAATTCTTTTGGTTAGCGTTACCTGGTACCGTTACCTATTTTGCAAAAGCAATGGACTTAATGTAGATGATGTGTAACTAATATTTAATGCACAACTTACTATAAAAAAAAGCAGCACATATGCTGCTTTTTTTATGCCTTCTATTTCATATTATCATGCAATTCTTCGGATGGTGCGAAGTTGATGCGTACGAAGTCCTGTTGTGCTGCTTACAATACCTGCTTGATCGATAGGATCAATTCTTACAATAGCAGAAGCATGAATAATTTGATGCGGTGATAATAAAATACCTACATGGGTAATTTTTCCTTGCTCGTTGTCAAAAAAAGCTAAATCCCCAAGCTTTGCTTCGGCTAAAAAATCAATCGCCTCCCCCATTTCCGCTTGTTGATAGGCGTCACGGGGCAAGCGAACATTTAATAATTTGAAAACCATTTGCACAAACCCGCTACAATCAATACCAAATACGGTTCTGCCGCCCCACAAATACGCAGTACCTAAAAACTGTTTTGCTAGAATTTCAAGTGCCTCTGCTGTGCATGCATTGTTTGCAGGGTCCAAGCTGGCATCTGTATAAGTGAATTCAAAATCAGCATGCGCATCAGAAACAATGGGTGTACCAAGCGGAAGTTGAATAGGTTGTCCATTAAACATTGCAGAATTAACCCAGCTAGATGTATATCCCTTTGTTATTATGGATGCACCTTCTGCTAAAATTTGTAATTGTAATTTCTGGCACCAACCTTCATAACCATCTTGGTGCAATTGAATTTGATAAAAATCTTTGGTTTCACTTTTGATTGTAGCCGTTTCGCCAAATAAAATTTGAGAAACCATTTCTGCCCTATGCGAACCCTCAGCCCGTATTGGAGCAACTGGAACTATGCAAATTAACTCAGCCATAGATTAAAATTTAAAGTAAGTTATGCCGTTTGATTGAATCATTGACGGCGCGCTAAAAAATACTGCTTGAGGGCCAATGCTTTTTTTTCTATGAGTATCCATGAAAGATATCCAAAAATAAAAGCACCAATAGTACTAGCAATAAATAACATAAGCGTTGAAGGTCTGAACCAATAAATAATAAACTGCTGCAGTGGGAACGCATACAAGTAAATCCCATAAGAAGGATCTCCTATTCTAGCATGCACAAAGGTCGCAACCCTAGACGTTTGCTTGCCCAAATAAATCACTAAAAAAGGAAGTGTTACATAAACAACCTTATGACCTACGCCAAAATATATAGCAGCGATAAGCGCTATCAACAAAACAGCGGCAATGGTATGTTTATAATTGATGGCATCAAAATCAAAGCAGCTTAATAAAGAACCCATTAAAAAATAGATGCCCAAATCAAAAAGAGGTTCGAGCGGAATAAAAAAATGTGTTTGAACCGTCCAATCGTACAACAATAAACGTACCATTAAAAATATTGCAACAACAACAGCCAATGCGATTTTTAATACTTTTTTATGGCCCCGAACAAAAAAGAATAATAAAATAAATAAGTAAAAGAAAAACTCATACTCAATCGTCCACAAAGATCCATTGATGGCAGTAGAAGGAAGCCCCGAAAAAATCCCTTGAATAAAAAAATGAGGTTTAAATAAGATCAGGTTACCTAAAAAATAAGCATACACTTCTTTGTTACTGAAGAAGGGGGCCAGATTACTTGGATATATAAAATAAACCGCGGCAAGTGTTACAAGTAACACCACAGCCAATGCCGGAAAAATGCGGAGCACCCTTTTTACGAGGTATTCAAAAATAGAGGTACTCACCATCATACTTTTAAAAATCAAATACCCGCTAATTATAAAAAAACCTTTTACACCAATAAATGAAAATAAAAAAGTGCTATTGGTTGCTACAAACAATGGATCGGTAGCACCATCCCCATTTAAAACATAGGAATGGGATACTATCACAAACCAAGCAAATAAAATACGCAACAAATCAAAATTGTTTGCTTGACGTACTGGAAGTTGAACCATTGCGCTTCTTGATTGTTTTGAACCACAAATATATCTTTAATACCCAAAATCTAACGATATTTACATTTCTATACATCGTAAATCTAACCCATGTCATTAAGCAGTAGTTTTGAAGAAATCATACAACGTAGACGTTCTAACCGAAAATTTGATGCCAACGTAGAAGTCCCCGATGATGTCATCAAAAGAAGTTTAGAAAGAAGTATCCTCTCGCCAAATAGCAGCAATATGCAATTATGGGAGTTTCAATGGATCAAAGACCCTGCATTAAAAGAATCTTTCACTGCACTTTGCCTCGACCAAAATGCGGCTAAAACGGCCAAGCAATTGGTGGTTTTTGTAACCAGAAAAGATTTGTGGAAGCAAAGAGCTGCCTGGAACTACAATAAAATAAAAGAAGGCATTAACGGCGAACCCAACGTAGCACAAAAAAAAGGCCTCGATTATTATGGCAAACTCATGCCCCTTGCCTACCGCTCTGATATTTTTGGAATTTCTACCCTCATTAGAACAGCACTTTGCTTTTTTATGGGACTTCGAAAACCCTTTATGCGTTTTGGCGGAGATGCAGACCAAAGAGTTACCGTGCACAAATCATGTGCATTAGCAGCCCAAACATTTATGCTATCAATTGCTGCCGAAGGTTTTGAATCCTGCCCAATGGAAGGCTTTGATGCCGTTCGGGTGAAGCGTGCATTAGGGTTACCAAGCGGCGCAGAAATCAATATGATCATTGCCGTGGGTAAAGGAACGGAAGCAGGCGTTTGGGGACCAAGGTTTAGGGTACCATACGAAGAAGTGGTTGTAGTTCGTTAGGACCATCGATTTTAGTTACCCATTTTCTTATTAATTTTATATAAAATATTTATACCATGCATAAAATTTTACTAGGCGCGTTTTTACTCATTGCCAACACCACGATGGCACAAGTTGACACCACAGATAATTTCGATTATAGCAAGTTTGGAGAAGCTGATGGTGTTAAACGCTTTTGCACGCAAAAAGTATTAAATCAAACGCCACAAAAAATTATTAGCATTGGTTATGAGAGATACAACTCTTTTCATATGCCAGGCGTACCACTTGGAGGAATGCTTCCTGCTATGCAAGATTTTCATGTAAATCAAATGTCGTCACTTAGGGCACAATTAAATGTACCTGTTATTTCTAACAACAAAATTATCTGGCAATTGGGCGCCAATTATTGGGGTAGCAAATTTGATATTGAAAAGCCAGGAACCAATCAATTTGCAACATACCTCAACAACCACACAATGACAAGTGTTGGTTTAAATACAACCATATTTAAACCCCTAAATGAAAAGAATTTTTTAATCATTCAGGCTAGTGCAGACGCCAATGGACTTTTTCATAACATGAGTGCTATCAACAAAGACGCACTTACATTGAGTGGTACTTTTATTTATGGCTGGAAAAAATCAGAAAAAAATATGATTGGTACGGGTATTGCACGCACCTACCGTGCAGGACAACTCATACACGTACCTATTTTATTTTGGAATAAAACCTTTAACGACAAGTGGGGTATGGAACTTTTACTACCTGCTAGAGGATTTCTACGTTATAATTTTTCAACCTTTAACATGTTACAAGCTGGGTTTGAGTTAGAGGGCAATCAGTTTTGGATGCCGCTTTCAAATACCACAAATGGCGAAGTGTTTATTCAAAGAGGTGAGTTCAAGCCAAAAGTAATGTGGGATAAAAAACTAAGCGGCTTTGTTTGGTTTCACGCAGAAGCGGGTATGCGTTACAACTACCGTTTTGAAGTAATGAATGTGAAAAATGGGAAAAAAGAAGCCCAACGCTACTTTGAAAGCAGGTTGGGCAATCCTTTATATTTTAATATTGGATTTAACTTTGTATCACCTTAATACTTGTCTAGTCCAAGTATCTGTTCTACCAATAATGGCAACACCAATATAACCTCTTACTTCAAGTGAGTTAGCGTTTTGCAATTTCATCGTACAAGAGTAGGTATTACCATTTTTAGGATCGTAAATATTACCTTCGTCCCAAACATTTTCTCCTTTATAATTAAAGCCCCAAATATTTACAAGACCTAAAATTGCACGGGTCTTAGAAGCTTCATCTGGATGATTTTTATCTACTTTGGGCTTCCCTGTTTCTGGATCGTTGGGCTCTTTTAACCAAACAATTTTACCCTGGTACTTGTCGCCATTTTTATAAATGCGCACCATTGCGGTCCCTTCACCTGTTTTCCAAACACCTACTATACCGTCTGGATTATCTGCCTTTAAATAAAAAGCAGAAGCGCCTGCTATCATGAGCAAGCATCCTACAAAAAGCAGGGTCATTTTTTTGTAATTGGCTTTAAAAGCAGCCATTTTGGTTTGTATCTTTTTCATATGCGTAATTTGTAATTAGAGATCAAATATAATTGAAAAAACAAAAAGAGCGACCTGCAATTAAACAAGTCGCTCTTCATAAAACCCTAGGAGATTTTGTGGAGTCGAGGGGAGTCGAACCCCTGTCCAAACATCGTGACCATTAGCTTTCTACATGCTTATTTCGGTATTCATTGTAGACGAAAGGCCGGAAACGAACAAACCAACCTAACGCTTAGCTGGATAATCTTAAGCAATAGTCACAGCCTTCTATCGCAGCATCTTATTTTGTTTTGAGTCGGCGGCGGCACATGGAAATAAGCGAACCTGTGCGGCGGCCCAAATGGTTACTTAATCACTGATTAAGCAGCCATGGCATACTGAGTATTGCCATTTGAAGTTTGAGTATTCAGATTGAAGTGCTAATTACACAACGCACTGCATGCTTACACCAACAATAACCTATGCTGTCAAAACCAGTACGACCCCATAGCTATGCGGTTAGCAAAAAGCTAGCTGCAAAGGTAACACAATTTAAACACTTATTTAAATAATCTCCAAAAGTCGAGACCTAGCGCGTATACCATTAAACTTAATAATAGCACCATACCCACCATTTGTGCGTATTCCATAAACTTATCGGAAGGCTTACGCTTTGTGATCATCTCATAGAGTGTAAAGAGGGCATGCCCCCCATCGAGTGCCGGAATAGGTAAAATATTCATGAAAGCTAATATAATCGAGAATATACCTGTTAATGTCCAAAAACGTTCCCAATCCCAAGTGCCTGGAAAAGTATTACCAATACTAATAACGCTACCAAGCGAATCGCTTGCTGCTACCTTACCCGTAAAAATTTGTTTGATACCCGTAACGTAACGATCTAGTGTTTCCCAAGTTTTTGTAAAACCTACTGGTATAGATTCAAAAAAGCCATAGGTTTTTGTGTTGGTTCCAAATAAAACGAGTGGGCTTCTTCCAAAAAAGCCAAGCTTTCCTTTTTCATTTACTTTAACGCGCACATCTACAGTATCAGTACCACGAAGCACTGTTAAACTCACAATAGAATCTTCGTACCCTTTTTTTAACTGATCAAACTCGTGATAAAATAAAAATGGTTTATTGTTAAACGCAATGAGTTGGTCGTTTTTAATAAGTGCATCTTTTGTAAAAACAGCGGTGCTTGATACAGAGTCTACAATGGCCGGGTAACGTGGCATCACAAGTGATGTTTCATTGGCCACTTTAGCAAGTTTTCCAATAAATCCTGCAGGCACTTGAATGTCAATGGCGCTATCGTTTCTAGTAACTTGTAAAACCTTAGCATCGTTTAAAACCATTTCTGCTTCTAGGGTTCCAAATGCTTCAAGCGGTTTACCATCAATGCCTACCACATTATCACCATCTTTAATGCCTATTGATTTTGCCAACGAATCGGCAACAATTCCATTTTTTAAATTTTTAACAGGCAAATATTCTTCACCCCATACCCAGGTAATACCAATAAAAATAACAATGGCAAGCACTACGTTTACGAGCACCCCACCAATCATGATAATTAAACGCTGCCAGGCTGGTTTAGATCTAAACTCATGTGGCTCTGGAGGCTTATTCATTTGCTCTTTATCCATGCTCTCATCAATCATACCGGCAATTTTTACATAGCCGCCAAATGGCACCCAGCCAATACCGTATTCGGTTTCGCCTTTTTTCTTTTTCCAAATACTAAACCAAGGATCAAAGAATAAATAAAACTTATCTACCCTGCAGTTAAATAATTTAGCAGGAATAAAATGCCCTAGTTCGTGTAGGGTTACTAAAATTGAAAAAGATAAAATAAACTGTCCGGCTTTAACGCCAACACTTAACCAATCTACCATTAATAATGTCATAAATATCTATTGAAAAACTTTTTACAAATGAATGAGTGAGGCAGCAAAACTTCTTGCTTCGCCGTCACTTTCAAAATACTCTTCGAGGGTTGGCTTTTGAATGAAAGCCATTTTTTGCATGGTTTGTTCCACCACTTCTGTCATATCCAAAAATCCAATTCGGTTTCTTAAAAATGCATAGACTGCAATTTCATTGGCCGCATTTAAAATACATGGCAGGTTACCTCCTTTATGAAGTGCCTCTATTGCGAGTGCTAAATTTCTAAAAGTTTTAGTATCAGGCTCATCAAAAGTTAGCGTGTTTGGCTTTCTAAAATCGTAGCGTGGAAAATTATTTTCGAGACGCTGCGGAAAGGCAAGTGCGTACTGAATGGGAAGCTTCATATCAGGAAGGCCCATTTGTGCTTTGATACTTCCGTCATCAAACTGAACCATGCTATGAATAATACTTTGCGGATGGATCACCACTTCAATTTGTTCGGGTTGTAAATTAAACAACCACTTGGCTTCAATCATCTCAAGCCCTTTATTCATAAGGGTTGCAGAGTCTACGCTGATTTTTGCACCCATACTCCAGTTGGGATGTTGGAGTGCGTGATCACGTTTTACATTGACCAAAAAATTAGGTTTTTTACCTAAAAATGGACCACCGCTCGCCGTTAAAATAATGCGCTCAATTTTATTACGACCCTCTCCTACCAAGCACTGAAATATGGCAGAGTGCTCAGAGTCTACGGGAATAATGGGCACTCTTTTTTCCATGGCCATTTGCATCACAATATCACCAGCAACCACTAGGGTTTCTTTATTAGCAAGTGCAATGGGTTTGCCACATGAAATCGCTTTTAAAGTTGGTTTTAATCCTGCATAACCAACAATGGCAGCAAGCATCATATCGTAACAATCAAGCGCAGCAACTTCAACAAGTGCCTTCTCCCCTGCAAAAACTTTTATGCTTGTTTTGGAGAGCGCTTCTTTTACATTCAGGTATTTTTTTTCATCACCAATAACCACCACATTGGGGTTAAATTGTAACGCCTGTTCAATTAGTAAAGCATCATTGTTTTGCGCCGTTAATACTTCGGCACTAAATAATGAAGGGTTGGCAGCAATAACTTCAAGCGCCTGTGTTCCTATCGAACCTGTAGAGCCGTATATGGCGATCCTTTTTTGACTACTCATTGTTTAATGGGTAATTACTACCCTGATTTTTTACTGCCACAAGATAAGATAAAAATAAACTAGATTTTAGTGGCAATAAAGTTAGAAAGGGCATCTGCTAGGACCCTATCATTACTTAGCCTTGGCACTTTATTTTGACCCCCTAGTTTGCCAATAGAACGCATGTACTGCACAAAGGCATCATTTTGTAGGGGACGTATTTTTAAAGGTTCTAAAATGGCGCCTTTAATGAGGTCGTCATAATAGACATTTTGTTGGCGCATCGCTGCGTCCAATTTTGCTGCAAAATCTTCCAAATTTGAAGGCGCTTTTTCAAAAGCAATAAACCATTCGTGGTAACTTTTTCCAGCAGCATCTAACCCTGCCACAAAAGGTGCAACGGTAAACTCGGTAATACTAGCATTTGTTTGTGCAGCAACTTGTAAAAGTGCCGCTTCTACTTCTTCACCAATCACGTGTTCTCCAAAGGCAGAAATAAAATGTTTGATCCTTCCAGTAACAACAATTTTATACGGGTCTATACTCACAAATTTTACGGTATCACCAATGTTATAACCCCAGAGTCCCGCATTGCTATTGATGATAAGTGCGTAATTGACACCGAGCTCAACCTCTTGTAAACAAAGCCTTGTAGGGTTTTCAGAAAAAATCTCGTTCGCCGGAATAAATTCAAAAAAGATACCGCTATTGGTATTTAATAATAATCCAGATTCATTTTGTACATCCTGAAAAGCAAAGAATCCTTCACTCGCTGGAAAGAGTTCTACCGTATCAATTTTACGACCGATGCTTTCAAATAATTTTGCTTTGTAGGGTTCAAAGTTTACACCACCTTGTACCATCACATTAAAATTAGGAAACAGCTCTCCTACTTTTTTTCCAGTGGTTGATTCCAGTTTATCAAAATACATTTGTACCCAAGGTGGAATACCACTAATAAGGGTCATATCTTGATGCACCGTTTCTGATACAATCGCGTCTAATTTTTGTTCCCAATCTTCGATACAATTGGTTTCGTAACTGGGAAGTTGATTGGACCTTAAATAAGCCGGCA
>JBIKIS010000198.1:0-2987 GCA_044361485.1 Sediminibacterium sp. | reverse complement strand
CGAATGGCGCGAAATTCCGGCGGCTATTAAGGAGCAAGTGATTGATTATTAATTTTTTGAGCTAGCCTGTAACTTTTTATAGCCGGGATCGTTATACCCACAGAAAAGACCAAAACAACTGTGTTTTAGCTATGACGGAGAAAGACTACAACGAATCTGTGCTGCTATATGCCGATAATGTGTACCGCTTTATCGTAAAAAATCTTCGCCACACCGAAGACGCAGAGGATATTGTACAATCAGCCTTCGAAAAACTCTGGATCCACAAAGACAGCGTTGAAACAGCAAAAGCAAAATCTTATTTGTTTACGGTAGCCTATCACTTACTCATAGACCATACCCGAAAAGCAAACCGTATAACCTTACAGGAAAGTTTTGAAAACGATACACAAACGGCGTATCAAGAAAACAAAGCTTTAAAAAAAGTATTGCACGAAGCACTCGCTACCTTAAATGAAACGCAGCGCAGTTTGGTTTTATTAAAAGATTACGAAGGATATAGTTACGAGGAAATTGGAGAAATCACAAAGCTTACCACAGATCAGGTACGCGTTTATTTGCACCGGGCCCGTTTAAAGCTTAGAAATTATTTAATTAGTCCGCAGCAAGTATTATAATATATATGCAAAACATAAGTCTACATAATTACCAAGATTTCTTACTTCGTTACATCGACGAAGAATTAGATCTGCGTGAAATAGAGGCCCTGCTTGCATTTGTAACCTTACATCCAGAAGCTCAAGAAGAACTGGCTGCATTAGAATTAACCAAATTAGAAGTACCTACTATTTCTTGTCCTAACAAAGCATTACTCTATAAAAATATTTTTCCGGTTATAGTAGAGCCAGAAACAATTGTATACCCACACAAACAAAAATTATTTAAAAAAGAAAAAGACAAGGCGCCAGTGGTTTTATTAAAATGGTGGGCGATGGGTGCGGCGGCTGTATTTTTATTTATGATGGTTCGCTATGGTATCCTAGATCAAAAAGGAGGAACTGCATTATCTAAAAATAGTATTCCAAAAAACAATGTTTCTAAAGCATCGCCACTTGCTGGTGTTAAAAATAATGATGTTGTAAATACAGTTTCATTGTCGGCAACAAAAGTTGTGACCGATGAAAAAAATATGACTACGAATGCTATAGAGTACGCTGCCGCTCAAAACATAGAACACCAAACTATACCAACTGCTTACACGGTTTCAGCCCTTGAAACGGTACAAAACATGCCAAGTTATAACGGTGATATTATAGATGTAAAGCGGACTGTTATTGCCGAAATAACGTTACCATCCATTGCCAACAACGAAGAAGCCACAGAAATTATAGAAACCATCGATACGGAAACCGCTAGCAGTAATAGATCTGTTATGGTTGGCGCTTTTGAAATTGATAAAGATAAATTTAGAGGACTCTTTAGAAAAGCAAACGCGTTATTTAAAAACAAAGAAAACAACAAAAATGAAAAATAAAGTACTCACAGCACTCTTTAGTATTGGAACATTATTTGCAGGTGCGCAATCAGATAGTAGCTACACAAAAAAAGACAGCATACTCGTAAAATCCGACACCATCAAAGTAGGTAATTTTTTTATCGTAAAAAAAGGTGGTGAAAATGTAAATGGTAGTTTCAAAGGAAATGTAGAAGGTGACGCTACTGTTCAAATTGGCAATGTCACTATTAACGCAAGCGGCCTCGACAATAAGCCCGTTATTAAAATTGAAAGAAAAAAACCGGCGCCAAAAAAAATAACTACCAATTGGTGGATTTTAGACCTGGGTTTTGCAGGCAATAGAGACGAAACCAACTATGCTACTGCTGTTGTTAACAACAATTACCTCAGAACCTTTGGTGCCGCTAATGGCGCACCCAACAAACAAACATTTAATTTAAACAATGGCAAAACGACCAATGTAAACCTTTGGTTTTTCATGCAAAAAGTAAGTATTGTAAAGCAGGCCGTCTTTTTAAAATATGGTATGGGAATGGAAATGTATAATTTCAGATACGACTCGCGCGTCTCTTACAGAAAAGAAAGTTTTCCTTTTCTATACAACGATTCAATTTCGTTTTCAAAAAATAAATTGTTTGCTGGCTATTTAAGTGTGCCGCTTATGTTACACGTTAACACAACACCTGGCAATAAAAAAGGATTTAGTTTTAGTGCGGGTGTGAGTGCAGGTTATTTAGTAGGTAGCAGGATTAAGCAAAAAAGTGAAGAGCGCGGTAAACAAAAATACAAAGGTGACTTTGACTTGTCTCCATTTAGAACTGCGCTCATTGGTGAACTAGGTATTGGACCCGTTAAGCTTTATGGTTCTTACAGCTTAAATACTTTGCATGATTCTTATACCAGATTAGAACAATATCCTTTTGCAGTAGGTATCCGATTTAGCAACTGGTAATATTACATCATTAAGAAGCGACCAACGGTCATATACCATTTACTCTTTTCATTTTTACAGAGGCTCTGATGTCCGCTTTGTACATATTTGATGAGTTCTTTGTCACGGCTCGCTAAATTTTTAAAAATCTGATGGGTTTCTGATTCCGTTACACGCGGATCCGTAACACCCCACTGCAATAAGACCGGACAGTTAATAGCAGCAGCGTCTTTTTGCGGTTGGTAATTAAAAGCCCAAGCGCCCAGTTCTACACCACCCCAAAATGTAAGCAGTGTGCTTAATGGTTCTGATGGAAGACCCATGGTGCGCATACGTCCTGCCACAGCGTCTTGTAAGGTAGCAAAAGGCATTTCTAAAATTACTTTAGAAGGTTTAAGACCAAATTCAGAAACAGCTTTTGTAATGGTAGCAGCACCCATAGAAATACCATACAGTACAATATTTTTTTCTTTTTTTGCTTGCACATAATCATACACGGCTTTCACATCGCGCGCTTCATACATGCCAATAGATGTTGTAGATCCTTCGCTATTACCATGCGCTCTAAAATCTGTTACCATAATATGATAACCCATTTCA
>JBIKIS010000075.1:0-9467 GCA_044361485.1 Sediminibacterium sp. | reverse complement strand
TTATCGTTGACAAAAACGGCGGTATCTCTGAAGTACAAGCAGAAAACGATCCTGGTTACGGAACCAAAGAAGAAGCGGTTCGTGTAATTAAAAAAGGACCATCATGGAAGCCAGCCGTTCAAAACGGTCGAAACGTAATTTATCGTCACAGACAATCAATTACATTCATGGTTTCTGAAGAATAATTTGATACAATTGTATCTATAAAAAGCCACCGAATTTCGGTGGCTTTTTGTTTTCATTCCATTTCGTGTACTTTTGATAAAATTTAAAGTAAGTGGCAAGTCATGTAATTGATTGGGATGATACAGTGGTAGCACTTGCTACACCACCTGGTATGGGTGCCATTGGCGTTATTCGTGTAAGTGGCAAACAAACTTTTCCTATTTTAAATGATTTGTTTCCTTCTAAAAATTTATTAGAGCAAGCTTCGCATACGATTGTAGTGGGCTTATTAAAAGACCAAAACAAAGTACTTGACGAAGTGGTGCTCTCTTTATTTAAAGGTCCTAAATCATATACCGGAGAAGACGTCATCGAAATTAGTTGTCACGGATCTGCGTATATACAAGCTCAAATTATTGCATCAATAACAGCGCGCGGCGCAAGGCTCGCTAAAGCAGGTGAATTTACACAGCGCGCGTTTTTAAATGGCAAATTAGATTTGGCGCAAGCAGAGTCTGTAGCAGATTTGATAGCCAGTAATTCGGAAGCTAGTAAGCGTGCCGCCATTCATACCATGCGTGGGGGATTCTCCAACGATTTAGCGTACCTGCGAGAACAGCTGATAAAATTTTCGGCACTTATAGAACTCGAATTGGATTTTGCAGAAGAAGATGTAGAGTTTGCTAACCGTTCGGCACTGCACAGCACCGTTAATGAATTGCAGCAAGCAACCCAACAACTTATCAATTCATTTGCGTTAGGCAATGTAATCAAAAACGGCGTTCAGGTGGCCATCATTGGCAAGCCAAATGCCGGCAAGTCAACACTGCTCAATGCGCTTTTAAATGAAAATAGGGCCATTGTAAGTGACATAGCAGGCACTACACGTGACACCATCGAAGAAGTGTTAAATATTGAAGGCGTTTTATTTCGACTTATAGATACGGCAGGTATTCGCATCCAAACCGATGATGTTATTGAGCAGCTTGGCGTTGCTAAAAGTTTCGAAAAAATGAACGCCGCTGATTTAGTGGTGTATCTTTTTGATGCCGTAACAACTAGTTTGGAGGACATTCAAGTGGTGACTAACGAGCTTACAAATAGTGGAATTAAGCATGTACTTGTTGCCAATAAAATTGATAGCATTGATGCCGCTGCACTTGATAGGCTTGCAACCATGGAAAGCGTTGTTTGTATTGCGGCTAAAAATAAAACGGCGATTGATACCCTTAAAAATGCACTTGTAACAAAAGCAGTTGGTGGCGATGTGCAAACAGAGTCTACGGTAGTAACAAATGCCAGACATCAAGACGCGTTATTAAAACTGCAAGCTTCATTGCAAGATGTATCTGCAGGTTTATCAGCCAAAATCACTGGCGATTTACTAGCACTCGATATTAGACAGTGCCTCCATTATTTAGGACTTATTACCGGCGAAATCACCAACGACGATCAGCTCGATTATATTTTCTCCAAGTTTTGTATTGGAAAATAGAAACTCATTTAATTTGTGCTATGATCAAAAAGGCTCTCTTCATATTTTTTGTATGTATTTCCTCTTTGGTGCGCGCACAAACGGTTCGCTCCAGCCAATTCATTTATGATACCGCTTCTTTTGCATCCTGTCATGCATCCACCATTGTGGAAACACCAAATGGAATTATGGCAGCTTGGTTTGGTGGAAAATTTGAAGGCGATAGGGATGTAAATATTTATGCAAGTTGGTTTATCAATAACACATGGTCAACCCCTATTCAAATTGCAGATGGTTTTATCAACGATTCTATTAGGTATGCATGTTACAACCCCGTTTTATTTTTGACATCAAAAAACGAGTTATTACTTTTTTATAAAATTGGACCCAATGTTCAGGGTTGGACGGGTTGGATGAAAAGATCAAATAATTATGGTGTTACATGGAGCAAGCCAGAACGCTTGCCAGATAGCATTTTAGGTCCAATCAGAAATCAGCCTTATGAAATAGACGGCATGCTGGTATGTCCTTCTAGCACCGAAAAAAATGGATGGAAAGTGCATTTCGAGTATACACCCGATGCTGGTAAAACATGGACCAAGGGACCGGACCTAAATGACGCCAATCCAATTACGGGTATTCAGCCCGCTGTTTTAAACCACAAGCGTGGCGTTTTGCAAGCCCTTACAAGAAGTCAAAATGGAACGGCCAATGAAACCTGGAGTTATGACAATGGAAAAACTTGGTCTGCCCTTAAGCAAACAGGTTTAATCAATAATAATTCGGGTATTGATGCTATTACATTACAAGACGGAAGGCATCTTTTGGTATATAATAATTGTGAAGCACCAAGTAGGTCACCACTTAATGTGGCCATTTCAAAAGATGGAAAAAAATGGGAACCCATACTTGAATTAGAAAATGAAGTTGGGGCCGAATTTTCTTACCCTTATGTTATACAAACAGCAGATCAAAAAATTCATATTACCTATACCTGGAAGCGTAAAAAAATAAAGCATGTGGTGTTAACTGCTAGGTAAATGAAGCTGGGCGGTAATTTCGCGCAACGGTGCATTTTTATCAACTTCTTTAAATGATACAGTTCCATTGTGAATGCCAGCAATAAGTTTAGTAATGGCGAGGCCAATACCTAGTCCTTGTTGCTCTGATACTTCTCTATGGTGTTGTTCAAATAAGCGGTATTGATTAAGTGCTTCTGCTGTTGTGTGATTTGTTGTGTTGGCGACACTTATATTACTACCTCTGGTGTCTTCAAAAATACGAACTACAATGGGTGTTCCCTTTTCCGAAAATTTACAAGCATTTTCAATTAATTCTTTTGCAGCGGTATGAATCAGTTTAGAAAAAAACAAGGGTGGCTTTGGCTCCGTGTAATCTAGATCTTTGACTCTGTCATATTTGTGCAAGACACTTTTAATAACGTCAATGATATGATGCGGATCAGGTTCGCCCAAGTCCGGAATTTCATGTAAGTGTAGCGCTTTTTGAAGTGTGTAATAAGTGTTTATTTTATCGTAAGTTGTAAGTAAACGGTCGGCACTAATATGCAAGTAGCTGCAAAGGCTTTGTAGTTTTTCATTGTTGAGGCTTATTGCATTTTCGGCAATGAGGGTGTTAAAATTTATGATACCATTCATAGGATTTTTAAATTCGTGACCTACCATGAGCTCAATAGTTTTTTCAAGTAAGGCTGCTTTTTGGCTTTGTAATTGATTTAATTTTTCATGTTTGGAGAGTCTGGTTTCTATGGCACTCAGTAAATCTTTGCTTTTAAAGGGTTTGTGCAAATAATCGTCGGCCCCTAAATTCATGCCGGTTCGTAAATCGTTGGATTGTACTTTAGCCGTTAAAAAAATAAAGGGGGTAACAAAGGATGGGTCTTTTTTGAGTGCAGTAAGTAATGAAAACCCATCCATTTCGGGCATCATAATATCACAAATAATTAAATCAAAGGGGGTTTGCATGAGCGCCTTAATACCTGCTGCGCCATTTGCAATGGGGGTAACGGCGTATCCAGCCATTTCAACAATTTCTTGAATGGAATCTCTAATGTCTTGCTCGTCCTCAATCACTAATATCTTTTTCATTCAAATGTATTAAGGGGGAAACTAATTAATATGGCTGTTCCTTTATGGAGGCTACTTTTTATGTGAATTTGTCCTAAGTGTTGTTGTACCAGGTAATGAACAAGCATCAGACCTAGTCCAGTCCCTTCAATATTTCCAACATTGCTGCCCCTAACAAAAGCCGTAAATATTTCTCTTTTATATTTTTCTGGCATTCCAATACCTGCGTCAACCACAAGAAATGTCCACTTGTTTTTTTGAAAACGAAGTTGCGCCTGCGGCGCTCTCTTATTGGGTGAATATTTGAATGCATTTGATATGATATTTTCAAATATCATATGTAGCATATTGTTATCGGCAATTTGTGCTTTTCGCTCCCCTTTTGTTTTTACCTCTAATTGTCTACCGTCTTTGTAAGGCATAAACGACTCTGTAGCCACTTTATGTAAAATAGACACCACATTGCAACTACTTAATTGCAGGGCTAGGTTGCCCGATTCAATTTTGCTGATGAGTAAAAAGTCGGTGAGTAGCTTGGTCATTTTATCTACTTGACTAATAATTCTAGTGAGGTATTTTGAAGTGGTTACAGGTATTTTTTGAAACTGATTGGCAGCTTGCATTTCCAAAATTTCGGCACTCGATAAAATAATGGATAAGGGCGTTCTTAATTCGTGAGAAACCAGGTTGATAAAATTTGATTTTAATTGACTGAGTCTACGAGCGGCACGTTCTGCTTTTTGATGTTCCTGCTCTGCTCTTATAATATCAGTGATATTGGTAAAAAACACAGCCACATGTAGTTTGTTGGTATTGTAATCAGTAAATTTTGTGAAATGATAACTAAGTCTCACTTTCTTTTTTTGGGCATCTAATAGCCAGGCTACCTTGTTAGAATAGGCGTATTGTTCGGAGGCAGCATAGGATTTAAAATTTTTCAAAAAATGACTACCACTACTTTTAATAATGTCAAAAATATTTTTTGAATCGTTGCCTGAAGTTTGTTTCCACATGGGATTGGTATAGGTTAACTGCCCTTCGTGGGTACAAACAACAACGAGTTGTTCCATGGCATCAATTAAATGCCTAAAGTCTTTTTCACGTTCTATTTGTAGCTTTTCACGATTTCTAATATTGGTAATATTAATACCATATCCAATGACAAAATCATGGTTACCGTTTTGATCCCTTACCGGAAAAAATTTTCGAAGATTAAAAATGGATTTACCTTCTTTATCTTTATTGATTTCTTCAAATTCTACTTGTATGCCTTCTGCTAGCGCTTCTGTAAAATAAGACCTTCTGTTAATGGCAAGTTCCATGGGTTTGTTAAATGCGCTGCAATATTCGAAATCATTTTTACCAATAATCCAGTTCCTCGAATCTCCTTTAGAAAGGGCCAGTTTGTTTACGTACAAATAATTATGGTTGGTATCAAATATGGCAATGTCGGCGGGGATATTAAAAAGCAATTGCTTGAAAAAATCATTTTCTTGTTGTAGTGAATGTATCAAATGCATTTGATCCCCCATGGTTATCTGACTTTTAATTGTTGCTGTTCAATGACTTCATTTGCTGTGCTTGTTAATAGTTCCAGTAGTTTATTTTTATTGATAGGCTTTTGGATATAGCCACTGATACTAGAGGCATCTTCTTTTTTTATAAAATGCTCGTAACTCGAAGCGCTAACTACAATGATGCGGGTAAATGGGTACGCTTCTTTATTGTTTTTAACAGCCTTTATAACCGCGTATCCATCCATGATGGGCATATTGAGGTCAAGAAGCATAATGGTGGGAATATTTTTACCCAGGTTTAATTGCCTCATGGCATCCTCACCGTTAATAGCATCAGCGGTGATACAATCAAAAGATTGCAGCAAAAAGTGAAGTAAAGCTCTGTTTACTTCGTCGTCATCTACTATGAGTAACCTACATTTTGAAACCTTCAAAGGCATATCTTGACAAGCTAGCATTTTAGTTATCAATCACCCATTTTTGCCCTTCATTTGAGCCATGTATTTACCGCAAATTTTTATTAGACGTCTTCCTCCTAAAGCCATAAATTAGCTGAAGCATTCTATTATTATACGCTAAACCCTTGTTATGCAAATACTTAAATCCACCATTCTTACCACTATTTTATGTGCTTTTATAATGGCACCCATGGTAGCTCAAACCAAAAAAGGAGGGAATTGGACCTCACTTTTTAATGGAAAGGACTTAACAGGGTGGAAGCAGTTGAATGGAAAGGCCAAATACGAGGTAATCAATGGAGAGATTGTAGGTGCTACTGTTTTGGGTGAGCCCAATTCTTTTTTAGTAACGGAAAGAACCTTTGGGGATTTTATATTGGAACTAGAATTCAAATTAGACGATATGATGAATTCTGGTATTCAATTTAGAAGTGAAAGTAAACCCGACTATTTAAATGGTAGGGTACATGGATATCAATACGAAATTGATCCATCACCAAGGGCATGGACAGCGGGCATATATGATGAGAGTCGCAGAGATTGGTTGTACCCGGTGTCTTATAACGAGCCGGCTAAAACGCTCTTTAAATTTCAAGCATGGAATACTTGTCGGATAGAATGTATTGGAAATACCATCCGTACTTTTTTAAATGGAAAACCGGTAGCTAGTTTAGTGGACGATCTAACACCAGCTGGTTTTATTGCACTTCAAGTTCACTCTATTGGTAAACCAGAAGAAGCAAATAAAAAAATTAGATGGAGAAATATTAAAATTCAAACCACCAATTTACAGGCCACACCACTCGATCCCATATTTGTAGTAAACCTACTGCCCAATCATGTGTCGGAGCAAGAAAAAATGCAAGGGGTGCATTTATTATTTGATGGTAAAACTACAAACGGATGGAGAGGCGCCTATAAAGCAGGTTTTCCGGATAAGGGTTGGAGCGCACAGGATGGTATTTTAACGGTACAATCTTCTAATGGTGCAGAGGCTACAAATGGTGGAGATATTGTATCGGAAAAAGAGTATGATGCATTTATTTTTCAGTTTGATTTCAAATTAACAGCTGGTGCCAATAGTGGCGTAAAATATTTTGTTACAGAAAAAGAAAACAATGCGGGTTCTGCTATTGGTTTGGAATATCAAATACTCGATGACGCCCTCCACCCCGATGCTAAATTAGGGTCCATTGGAAATAGAACATTAGGATCACTCTATGATTTAATTCCTGCTGTTAAAGAAAACCGCGCGCGCCGTAAAATTGGCGAGTGGAATAGGGGTATGATTAAAGTAACCAAAGACGGCACCGTATCGCATTATTTAAACGGTTGGAAAATGCTTGAATACAAAAGAGGTGAGCAATATTTTTATGCATTGGTGGCAAAAAGTAAATATGCCAACTGGCCTAATTTTGGCATGGCGCCAAAAGGTCGATTGCTCCTTCAAGACCACGGCAATGAAGTTTCTTATAGAAGTTTAAAAATGCAAATGCTTCAATAAAAATTAAGCTTTACCCTCCTTCCAAGATATGCTTCGGCTATTTTCGGTGGCAGGTGTTTTTTCTTGCATAATTTTAAGCAACAACTCAATGGTTTCTGTGGCAGCAGCTTTGCCGCTATAATAAGCATATGAAATAGTGGGGGGCAGTATGTTTGGTATACCTGTTTCACTCATGCCAAATAGCGCTATAGGAGATGGAGCAGCTTGTAGTGCCTGCCAGGCGCCCAGTATGAGTGCATCGTTCATACAAAAAATGGCATCGTATTTTTTTTGTGTTACTGCGCGTTTACAAAGCGAATACGCCTCTGATGTGGATGAAGCATACTCCACACCAACATTATTTTCGTGAGCTGAAACTGTATCAATAAATGCGTTTAAAATAAGCTCGGTTCTTTGCGACGGAGCTGCATCAAAAATTGCTAGAATTTGCTTTTTGTTTTTTGCTACTATTTTTTGTGCAACCAAATTGGCTACTGCTTCAATATCTTCTTTGAAATAATGCAACCCGGTACTTGGAAGGTTGCCGCCAACTACAATAACTGGAATACCCAATTCTTTTATTTTTTTAAATTTTGGGTTGGGTGGTTGTAATGGGTCTTGACATATAATAATGCCGTGTACTTTATTTTGTTTACAAAACTTTATTTGAGCAGTAGTGCTAACCGTATTATTTGTAAGTGGCAAAACCAGTAAACTATAATCTGCATTTTCCGCTAACTGATTGGCCGTATGTATAAAATCTTGAAAATAGTTTGAAGGTGTCACCGGAATAAAGAGCGCTATAAAATGACTACTTCTAATGGCATTGTACACCGTATTTGGATTGGGAGAGTAATTGAGCTTGGCAGCCGCTGCAAGCACTTTTTTTCTGGTTTGCACCGAAATATCCGGATGTCCTTTAAGCGCCCTTGATACCGTTGAAATACTAAGTCCAAGTGTAGTAGCTATTTTATGTAGCGTAGTGTCTGACATAATTAAAATTAGTTACTTTTGGCCTAATCTATTTCAAATATGCAGCATTCATTTAGTTACGAGAAAAATAAAGTGATCCAAGGGGTGCGTTATCACTTTGTACAGGACAGGGCCATTAAATTACTCGTGATACTGATCAATGTTTTTGCGATTGTTTCGGCTGCATTATTTTATTCAAAAAAAATTAGGCCAGAACCTTTTTTATTGGGATCTATTTTGTGGATTGTAATGATGGTTACATTTTGGTATATCATGCCACATTCTATTTATAAAAAAGCAGCCACTTTTAAAGATAGCTTTACCATTTTGTTTACCGATATGCAGGTGAGCCTTAGTAATGACAGAGGAACTGTTAACTGGGACTGGCAAAAGTTTTCAAAATTTTTTGAAAGCCCGCATTTCTTTCATTTGTATTTTGACGCCAAATCTTTTTTTATTATTCCAAAAGAAGGTATGACCGAAGACATGCGTCATGAACTAAGGGGGCTACTCAATAAAAAAATAGGCGCCTAAACTTTATAAGGTTTTTTGCATCTCAAAGTGCGGGATGGTTACTTCTTCAAACTCATCGCCTACAATCTTATAGCCTAGTTTTTCATAAAAGCCTACCGCAGACTTTCGGGCATGCATATGTAATACTTTATAGCCTCTATCGCGGGCTACATTTTCGGCAAAATTCATAATAACCCGTCCAATTCCTTTTCCTTGTAGTCCAGAAACCACTGCCATTTGACGCAAACGGATGTTAGTTTTATTGTCTGGTGTTAAAATACAGCAGCCTTCCAAGTCATCATCTTCAAAGAAACCAATTAAAATGTCATCCTTTTCTTTGTCTAAATCGGACTGATCAAAGGTTAAACCAAGTGGATGACGCAGTATTTGGAACCTTAAATCCACCATTTTCTGGTAAGAAGGATATCCAAATTCAATTATTTTCAGAGACATATTGTAAGGTTTAAGTACAATATAGGTATGATTTTCATGATTTTAGCGCTTAGTTGCACCATTGTGCATAATTGAGCTGCGGGCCTGTGGAAACAAAAATGTCCGAAAAGATTGGTTATTTAACAAAAAGTATATTTTTGCGCCGTAAACAAAACCTTTTACAATGTCAGACATCGCAACAAGAGTTAAGAAAATCATCGTTGACAAATTAGGCGTAGACGAAGCTGAAGTTACAAATGAAGCTTCTTTTACCAATGACCTCGGTGCAGATTCACTCGATACCGTTGAGTTAATTATGGAATTCGAAAAAGAATTCAACATTTCTATTCCAGACGAGCAGGCTGA
>JBIKIS010000197.1:0-2996 GCA_044361485.1 Sediminibacterium sp. | reverse complement strand
GACATTGCAGTTCTGTGCACAAAGTTTGTAGTTAAGAAATTATCATTTCCTAACTTAACTTGTAAGCCAACTCCAATTGGAGCGTAAGTAGCAAAATAAGTGCCTCCGTAGATAGATGCACCAGCACCTATTGTAAAGTAAGGAACTATTAAATAATTATCTTTTAACATTTTAACGTTAATAGCAACATCTGTTTCAAGTAATAATCTTTTTGCAGAAGGAACAGCTATACCTGATTTTGCTCTAAACGGATATCTTACAGAAGCAGCACCAACGCTAACTTGTAAATCAACATATTCATTAAGACCCTCGATGTACTGAAAAGACATACCTGGATCTAGATCCTTAATTTTAGTCCATTGGTTATTGGTTAATACAGATGACGCTGAACCAGCACCAATTAAACCTGCAGTAGTTACATCTTGCAATAGAAAATGGAACCCAAGTGATGGTCTTTTTTTATAACTGATTGGGGTAGTTTGTGCAGTTGCAGAAACAGCCATTCCAATCACGATTAAAGAAAAGAGTAATTTCTTCATAAACAGTTTTTTATTAATTATTGCAAAAATACAAGCTGAAACTGATTTTGAGAAAAAATTAATCAAAAACTAGGGTATTAATTTACCCCAATCTGTGTAAAAACTACTTATTGGCCTGTTTTTCTACTTTTTGAACCAAAACCTTCCCTATTCCTTGCTTAAAAATGCCTATTTCTTTGGCTGCAAGCCTTGTTAAATCAACAATTCTACCTTTTTTAGACATCGATTTACCCATCCGATCATTGATCCTTACAATTACATATTGATTGTTTTTGGGATTGATGACCCGCACATAAATACCCAACGGGAAATGATTGCTGGCAGCCGTGTATTTGGCATGGCTAAAAATTGCACCGGTTGCAGTTTTTCGACCTTCAAATTTGAGGCTGTAAAAACTAGCCATCCCTTTTTTTACGGGTCCAATTAATGTGTAACTTACCTCCTTAAATGTTACAAGATTTGTATCCGTAATTGAATCATTTTGCTGTGCATTCAATTGAATTACAGACAAGCAAAGGAATACAAATAACAGGTATTTGGTAAGTTTAGTCATATCATTAAAAATACGAAGTAAACCGTTGAAAATAGAAATAAAGACAAAAAATAGGAAACCTTTAACGCAATTAAAAGTTTAGGTGAAAGTGCCTAAATTCTTGTTTATCAGCTAATTATACAGATTCAACTGAAATAACTGAAACTAGGTCGATAGGGCCATGAATGTGCGGGAATACCTCGTTTATTGAGCCTGCAAGTTCAAAAATGAGTGGACTGGAAACCTTTGATTTATCAATGGTAAGTTTAACCAAATTGGACTGTCCCTTGTAGTAACGATCCAAAACACCAGGCACCTGTTCTTTGGTGCTGCAATGAATAAAACCTTCAATAGCTAAACTATCAGCAATGTAAGCACCTTCTAATTGTGCTTTTTCCCAAGCAGCAGCTGTGGTAATATGATAAATATAATTAGACTCCATGAGATCAATTTAATCCTTGATAATCAAGGGAATTTGTTGTGCTCGAAGCATTAAATCTGCTAAAACCATCGCAGTTACAGCTTCTAAAACAACAGGTACACGAAGTGCAATACACAAATCATGCCTTCCTTTAACGGAAAAAGGTTCTACTATATTGCTTTCCCAGTTCCAGCTTTGCTGTTCTTTAGGCGTTGAGGCGGTTGGTTTGATCGCAATTTTAAAATATAAATCGTTTCCATTGGTGATACCCCCTACGATTCCACCGGCATGATTGGTACTCGTTTTACCGGATGCATCCAAAATAGCATCATTATGGTCTACCCCAAACATTTTTGCAGCCGCAAATCCAGTTCCAAACTCGATACCCCTTACGGCTGGTATAGAAAAAACAGCGTGAGACAACATGGATTCTACCGAATCAAAGAAATGTTCTCCGAGTCCTATTGGTAAATTAGAAGCCGTACAATCTACAATACCGCCAATACTATCTTTAGCATCAATAGCTACCTGCAACCCCTTATCAAGGTCAGTTTCACCACCAATTTCTAAAATTTTAGAATGAACACGTATACCTCCAGTTTTAGCCAATAGTTTTTTTGCAATAACGCCTGCAGCAACCAAGCAAACGGTTAGTCTTCCACTAAAATGTCCGCCGCCTCTGTAATCTTCAAAGCCTCCATATTTTGCATGTGCCGTAAAATCGGCGTGGCCCGGACGTGGAACCTCACGGTGCTTATCGTAATCTTCTGATCTTGTATTATTGTTTTCAAATAAAATTGTAATGGGCGCCCCTGTGGTAAATCCTTTAAAAATACCAGATTTAAAAATGGGTAAATCGTCTTCCTTTCTGGGCGTTGTACCTTTTTGTACACCCCCTTTTCTTCTTTCGGTATCTTCTAAAAAGTCTGATTCTTGAAGTGGTAATCCAGCAGGACATCCATCAATTGTAATGCCAACACAAGCACCATGCGACTCGCCAAAAATATGTACTCGAAATAAATGTCCAAAGGTATTCATGGGTATAAAATTTATGGATGCCGTTTACTTGTAATCGACAACAGCAGAAAGATACGAAAGGTCTTTGAAAAAATGTGGGTACGATTTATTGATCGCATCTGCATCCTCTATTTCTACAACACCATTGGCTTTTAATGCAGCTACGGCGCATGCCATGGCAATGCGGTGGTCATGTCTCGAATGAACAACACCTCCTGTTATCCCTTTACCACCTTCGATAATCATTAAATCATCTTGCAGGATAATGGAAACGCCAAGTTTTCCAAACTCCTCCTGTAATGTTAACGCTCTATCACTTTCTTTGTGGGCAAGTCTACTCACACCTTCTATCACTGTTTTACCTGCACAAAAAGAGGCAAACGCAACAAGTGGCGGGAATAAATCGGGACAATCGGTGGCATTAAAATGAAAAGCTTTTAATGGTAACGGCGCAATTTCAATTCTTGTAGGTTGTATTGAAATTTGA
>JBIKIS010000004.1:0-36298 GCA_044361485.1 Sediminibacterium sp. | reverse complement strand
CCGTACTCTTCACGGATACTCATTAAACCTGGCATTTCTGCTTCAGCTAATCTGATTTCTTTACGGCCCCAATCTGCAAGACTGATATCCGCTACTTTGTGTTTTAAACTAAAGTCGATAGAAGAAAGTGATGACATAATTACTTATTTAGATTATTTATGAAGTGCAAAGGTATATTTATAGTATTTAATACTAAAATTATATTTATAAATAGAATAAAAGTATATATTTGAATAGTAAAATAGAATAAAACATAATTTTATGCAACAAAAAAGCATTCAAAAAGAGGAATCCACTATTGCAAGTGGTTTAGATAGTAAAGACCTCGCTATTTTAAGGCTCTTGCAAACGAACGCAAGGGTAACGGTTAAAGAAATAGCCGATAAAGTGGGGCTCAGTACCACGCCAGTGCATGAGCGTATTAAAAGGCTAGAAGAGGATGGTGTAATTACCCAGTATGCAACACTTGTAAACCCACATAAAGTTAAAAAGGGACTCACCGTTATTTGTTATGTATCGCTTAAGCAACACAACAAAAATGCAGGTGCTCGGTTTATCAAAAGCATTCTAGAAATGCACGAAGTAATTGAGTGTTATAATATTTCTGGTGAATTTGATTTTATGCTAAAAGTGGTTGCCGAAAACATGGACGACTACTATAATTTTCACGTGAACAAATTAAGTGAGGCCGATAATATTGGACACGTGCAAAGCGTATTTGTAATGGGTATTATCAAGCAAACCCACGTGCTGGTATATTAATTGTTGAGCTTTAATTCCATAATATAGTCGTCCATAATGTAGCCGCCACCAATTTCTAAAACAGCGGCTTCTCTAATGGTAAATCCATGCTTACTATAAAATTGCTGTGCATTGTTTTGCTTGTTTACTTGCAAATACAAACAGTTAGCATCAAGCGCTGTTGCATATTCAATGGCCTTATGTAACAATGCTTTTCCAGCGCCCGTTTTTTGAGCCGTAGGTAAAACGTATAACTTATTAAGCTTGCAAGCATTGTTTGCTTCTTTAGATATAGATGCAAATCCAATAGCCTCACTACCATGTTCTGCAATATAAAATTGATGTCCGTTATTCATTTGATTCAGTAATGAATCATCACTGTACATCATGTCAAGCATATAATTTAACTGCGCCATGCTTATATACCTTCCATAAGCATCAGGCCATGTAATGGTTGCGATATCTCTAATTGTAGCAATATCATTTTTGCTGGCTTCTCTTATGTGTGGTGCAGGATACATTATTTGATTTGAAGCGTTTTGATTTTATTGCGCTTGGCTAATTGCTTGGTTGCCCAGTGGCAAATAAGTGCAGAGCTGCTTCCCACAAGCGCACCCATGATCACATCAGAAGGGTAGTGCTGACCCAAATAAATACGTGAATAACCAACACCGGCACTCCATGCAAAAGCGGGTACTGCAACGTACCATTTTTTAGTAGTCATGGCAAGTGAGGTTGCTGTTGCAAAAGCGCTACTCGTATGTCCCGATGGAAACGCGTAATCTGATTCTATTTTATCCGGAAAAATACCTGTGTCTGTGTTATAGGGCCTCTCTCGTTTAACCACATTTTTTAATAGGGTAGTTGAAGCTGTGTTAAATAAAATGGCTGCTGCTGTATATACCCCCTTTTGTTTTAACGCCTTATTATCATGTATAAGTCCCGCAACAAAATAGCCAACTGGTACACCAACGCTAATATATTTAGAAGTGTTAGACAAATTATTCCAAACGGCACTATTTGGATTGTTTGGATTAATGCGCCTTAATGTATTCAATTCAGCAATAGACTGCGCTTTAGGTGCAGTTGTAAACAAACAAACGAATAGCGCAACAAGCATAAATAATTTACGCATCACAAAAAGTTGGAACATTATAATGATTGTAAACTTTCTTCAATGGTGGCAATTCTGGCAATCGCGTCTGCTTGCTTTTGTTGTTCAAGGGCTACCACTTCTGGTTTTGCATTTTGAACAAACCGCTCGTTGCTTAGTTTTTTTGTTACACTTTCTAAAAATCCTTTTTGATACGCTAAGTCGGCTAAAAGTGTAGCTTTTAAAGCAGTTGCATCAAGCTCGATACTTGTTTCAATAAAAAATTTATCTTTTTCGACAGCTACAACAATAGTATTATCAATACTACTATTGGTGTAGGCAATGCTTGTTGCATTTACCTGTTTGCATAAAATCGATTCAATGGCTTTATATGTTTCCGTGTTACCTGTTTGAATATGCAGGGTAATGGTGTCTTTTGGTTTTAATTGGTTTTTGTTTCTCGCATCACGCAGTGCAGATATTACTTGTTTTAAAAGTTCACCCCCAGCAACAATATCTGTGTTTGCTTGCTTAACAGGCGCTGCAATTTTATTACACAAATCATCCTGTTTAGGACTGATTAAATGATAAATTTCTTCGGTAATAAATGGCATAAATGGATGCAGCATATGCATCATTTCATTTAAATAATGAACCGTTTTATCATATACTTCTTTTGAAATAGGTTGTTCAAAACCAGGTTTAATCCACTCTAAATACCAACTGCAATAATCATCCCAAATAAGTGAATAAATAGTTTTTAGAGCTTCGGATAATTTAAAGCTGTTTAATAAAACATCTACTTCTTGTTGTACCTGCGACAATCTATTTTCAAACCAGTCCATCGCAAATTTTTCATTTTGCGCATCTAAGTTGGTATCAATTCTTTTTTCCCAACCTTGTATTAGTTTAAGAACGTTCCAAAGCTTGTTATTAAAGTTTCTACCTTGTTCAAGTGCCGATTCGTCAAATAAAATATCATTACCAGCAGGTGATGATATCATGATGCCAAACCTCACAGCGTCTGCGCCGTATACATCAATGAGTGCTAATAAGTCTGGCGAATTGCCAAGGCTCTTACTCATTTTTCTGCCTTGCTTATCCCTAACAATACCTGTAAAATATACATGCTCAAATGGTTTTTGATCCATGTATTCATGACCTGCCATAATCATGCGAGCCACCCAAAAGAAAATAATTTCAGGGGCTGTTACAAGTGTTTGCGTTGGGTAATAATATTTGATTTCATCATTGCCCGGATTAGATAAACCTTTAAAAACTTCAAAAGGCCATAACCAACTTGAAAACCAGGTATCTAAACAATCTTCATCTTGCTTGATATCAGATAAGGTAAGTGACGCATTTTTTTCTTGTAAAATTACAAGTGCATCATTGGCATTAGCTGCAACAGCAACAGATCCATCAGGTGCATACCATGCAGGTATACGGTGGCCCCACCAAAGTTGTCTACTAATACACCAATCCTTGATGTTTTCCATCCAGTGGCGGTACAAATTTTTAAACTTAGCCGGATGAAACTGAATGGCTTCTTCCATCACAGATTGAAGTGCAGGTGTAGCAATTTCTTTCATACTAACCCACCACTGCAAACTAAGCCTTGGTTCTACCATGGCATCTGTTCTTTCAGAAAAACCTACTTGGTTGGTATAGGCTTCTACTTTTTCTAATAAACCTGCTTCACTTAAAACAGCTTCCATTTTCTTACGCACATCAAGTCTATCTTCGCCAATAAAAAACTGAGCCGCTTCAGACATGGTACCATCATCATTGAGGGTATCAATTACTTCTAAATTATATTTTTGACCTAATTGATAATCGTTGATATCGTGTGCTGGCGTTACTTTTAGAGCACCAGTACCAAAATCAAGTGTTACATAATCGTCGGTAATGATGGGTACGCGTCTATTAATTAAAGGAACAAAAACAAATTTTCCGTGTAGGTGCTTGTAGCGTTCATCTAAAGGATTTACGCATACCGCTGTATCACCAAAAATGGTTTCTGGTCTTACAGTCGCAACAGTTATAAAATCATTGCTGCCTTCAATGGCATATTTGATATGGTATAATTTACTTTGAACTTCTTTGTAAATAACTTCTTCATCAGAAAGGGCCGTTTTTGCTTTAACATCCCAGTTAATCATTCTTTTGCCTCTGTAAATATGTCCTTTTTTGTGAAGGTCTAAAAACACATCAATCACAGATTTATAATAATCTGGATCCATGGTAAAAGCAGTACGGTCCCAATCTAAACTACAGCCCATTTTTTTTAGCTGTTGTAAAATGATGCCCCCATATTTTTCTTTCCATTCCCAAGCATATCCTAAAAACTCATCTCTAGATAGGCTTGATTTGGTAATACCACGCTCTCTTAGCATGGCCACCACTTTTGCTTCTGTTGCAATAGAAGCATGGTCAGTTCCGGGCACCCAGCAAGCATTTTTACCTTGCATTCGGGCACGTCTAATTAAAATATCCTGGATGGTATTGTTTAAGCAATGACCCATATGTAAAACGCCGGTTACATTGGGTGGGGGCATCACAATTGTGTATGCCTCACGGTCATCTGGGGTGCTTTTAAAATAACCCTTAGATAGCCAATGTTGGTACCATCTCGCTTCTGTTTCATTTGGGATATAATTCTTGCTCAATTCCATGCTCAAAACTTTGTTGCGAAAGTACAAAAAATGAGGGTGTTTTTTTTTATTTGTATGGCACCCGTAAAAAAGCGAATTTGGGCCCTCAATTCAGTGTTTTGAAGTTTGCAGTAGTTGATATAGAAACCACAGGGGGATTCCCGTCGCAGCATGGGATAACCGAAATTGCCATTGTATTACATGACGGTGACCAGATAGAGGGTGTCTATGAAACGCTCATTAACCCACACCAGCCTATTCCGCCTTTTATAGCCAATATGACCGGCATAAGCAACCAAATGGTAGCAGCGGCACCGTCATTTGATAAAGTGGCGGCTAACATCTTTAATTTATTGGAAAACAGGGTGTTTGTAGCGCATAATGTCAATTTTGACTATTCTTTTGTGCATCATCATTTACAAATTGCTGGTTATCAATTAGAAGTACCCAAATTGTGCACCATTAGACTTAGTAGAAAAGCATTTCCAGGCTATAAAAAATATGGATTGGGACATTTATGCCGTACCCTCGACATTCAAATAGAAAACAGGCATAGGGCTGGTGGTGATGCAAAAGCGACTGCGCAAATTTTGGATTTAGTGATTCAAAACAATGGAAAAACACTCATTTCCGAATTGATCAAACGACATTAATTAATTTAAAAATTTCAAGTGTATTTATGGGTTCTTTTGCTCCAATTATTGCCTCACAATTAAATATCAAGGTTTCACAGGTTCAAGCGGTTTTAGATTTATTTGATGAGGCAGCTACCATTCCATTTATTGCCCGTTATCGAAAAGACAAAACAGGCGGCCTTGATGAGGTTCAAATTCAACAAATCGAAGAAGCATCCAAATTTTTAAAAACGTTTACAGAACGCAAAGAGTTTATAGAAAAAGCCATTACGGATCAGGGTAAAATGACGGATGAACTTCAAAAAAAATTAGACGCTGCAACTACATTAGTGGCGCTCGAAGATATTTATTTACCCTACAAACCAAAGCGTAAAACAAAGGCACAAACAGCTAAAGAAAATGGATTAGAGCCGCTTTCAATTATTATGCTAGCGCAGGGTTCAGAGGATGTGGATCAAATAGCGGCGCAGTATTTAAATGATAAAATAACAACCAACGAAGAGGCGCTTTCGGGCGCTAGAGACATTATAGCAGAACTTATTAATGAAAACGATATCGTGCGCGCAAAAATGCGTTTACTATTTGAACAAACGGCTTGTATTCAAACCAAAGTTTTAACGGATAAAGAAACAGAAGGAATTAAGTACAAAGACTATTTTGATTTTTCTGAACCGATCCATAAAATACCATCACATAGAACCATGGCCATACTGCGTGGTTTTTTAGAAGGAGTGTTACGCATGAGTATTGCACCTATTGAGGAGGATGCGCTTACACTTATCGAATCTATTTATTTATGGGAACTAAGTCCATGGCGTGAGCATGTAAAAAAATCAATTAAAGACGCTTATCGCAGACTCTTACAACCAAGTTTAGAAACAGAATACCGCACATCCTTAAAGCAAAAAGCAGACGAAGAAGCCATCAATGTTTTTGCAGAAAATTTGCGTCAGTTACTATTAAGTGCACCACTTGGCAGTAAAAAAATACTTGCTATTGATCCAGGATATAGAACGGGTTGTAAAGTAGTTTGCCTCGATGAAAAAGGGATGCTACAACAAACCGAGCTTATCTATATTCATGAAAATAATAGACTTGATCAAAGTGAACATACCATAAGAAGTTTGGTAAAGAGTTATGGCATAGAAGCCTTCGCTATTGGTGATGGAACAGCAGGTAGAGAAACAGAAATTTTTATTCAAAAATTACAATTAGGACTTCCTATTTATTTAGTAAATGAAGATGGCGCTTCTGTTTACTCTGCATCGGAAACTGCTAGAGAAGAATTTCCAGACAAAGACGTTACAGTGAGAGGGTCTGTAAGTATTGGTAGACGACTTATGGATCCGCTTGCAGAGCTTGTAAAAATTGATCCTAAAAGTTTAGGTGTTGGTCAGTACCAGCATGATGTAAACCAGTTTAGATTAAAAGAAAGACTGGATCAAACCGTCATTAGCTGTGTAAACCAAGTAGGTGTTAATGTTAATACAGCAAGCAAGCATTTATTAAAATATGTGAGTGGTATAACAGGCCCAGTAGCTGAAAACATCATTAGTTACCGCACACAAATTGGAGGCTTTACCAGTAGAGAACAATTAAAAAAAGTACCAAGGCTTGGTGATAAAGCGTATGAGCAATGTGCCGGATTTTTACGCATTTTAGAATCAGAAAATCCACTTGACGCAAGTGCCGTGCACCCAGAAGCTTATACTGTTGTAGCCGCTATTGCTAAAGATGCCAATATTCCAATACCCGCATTAATTGGAAACAATGAAGTAATTAAGGCGGTGGATGTAAAAAAATATATTTCAGAAACTTTTGGTGAACATACCATCAAGGATATTTTAAACGAACTTAATAAACCAGGCCTCGATCCACGTAAAGAAATTGAGCAGTTTAGTTTTGCTAATATTTATAAAATTGAAGATGTTCAAGTAGGTATGGTAGTGCCAGGCCAGGTAACCAATATCACAAGATTTGGTGCCTTTATAGATATTGGCGTAAAGCAAGATGGTCTGGTGCATGTAAGCGAAATTGCACATCAATACATTACCGATCCTTCTGAGTTTTTAAAACTCGGTCAAAAAGTACAGGTTAAAGTAACGGAAGTAGACATAGCGCGCAAACGTATTGCACTGTCTATCAAGCAAACCTCGGATGCACCAGCTAAAACGGCTTCAAGTAGGCCTGCAGCCCAAAAACCTGCTCCCGATCAGGACTTGTCATCCCTTAGTGTTAACGACGCGCTTCAGGCGTTAAAAAAACGCTTTGGAAAGTAGTAAAATCTTATATTTAGTATCCAATCATTAAATCTATACTATGCGAAAAATCTATTTTTTATGTAGCTGTTTACTCAGTTTTGTATGCGCTACAGCACAAAAAAAAGAGGCTAAAGACAGCACGGTCTATACCACATTTAAAGACCTTCCATTAAAAGCAGAACGTACCATCAGCTTTGATACCAAAGAGGGTACTTTTATGAGTTTGGATATATCTCCCGATGGCAAAACCATTGCCTTTGATATGATGGGGGATATTTATACCATTCCAGCGGGTGGTGGTAAGGCCAAACAAATTACAAAGGGTTTGGCATTTGATGCACATCCTAGATTTAGCCCCGACGGAAAAAAGTTATTATTCACCAGTGATAGAAGTGGTGCCGATAATATTTGGATACTTGATTTTGAAAAACAAGACACCATTCAACTAACAAAAACAAATGTCGATGATTATGTAAATGCCATATGGACGCCAGATGGTAAATATATAATTGCTGCAAAGGGTAGAAGAACGCCTCGTTTATGGATGTACAATGTTGATGGTGGTGGAGGAATTCAACTCAACGATCAACCAGGTAATTTAAAAACAATTGACCCAAGCATTAGTGCCGATGGTAAGTTGGTGTATTACAGCCAGCGTAATGGTTCATGGAACTATAATGCCTTACTTCCTCAATATCAAATTGGTGTTTACAATAAAGAAAAAGGTGAATTCAATACCATTACCTCACGTTATGGATCTGCATTTACACCTACTTTAAGTAAAGACGGAAAATGGATGGTGTATGGTTCTCGATACCAAGATAAAACTGGTCTTGTTTTACGTAATTTATTAAATGGTGATGAAAAGTGGTTGGCATATCCAGTACAAAGAGATGATCAAGAAAGTATTGCACCACTTGGTGTACTGCCGGGTATGAGTTTTACACCAGATAGTAAATATGTATTAGCGAGTTATGGTGGAAAAATTTGGAAATTATCTGTAGCAGAAGAAGCACCTTCAGAAATTGCTTTTGAAGCAGCTGTAAATTTAGAAGTAGGGCCACGTTTATATTTTAACTACCCTGTTAAAGACACGGCCTATGCACTTGGCTCTCAAATTAGAGATGCAGTGCCTAGTCCAGACGGATCTAAGCTTGCGTTTACGTCACTTAACCGTTTGTATGTTATGGATTATCCTAACGGAACACCTAAGCGTTTAACCAACCATAATTTTGTAGAAGCCATGCCAGCATGGAGCCCTAACGGACAATCATTGGCATTTGTAACTTGGAATGATGCCGATGGTGGTAATTTATATTCGGTTAATGCAGATGGTTCTTCTCTAAAAAAATTAAGTACCGAGTCTGCGTATTATGCACAACCAGCTTGGAGTTACAACAACCGCATTGCTTATTTTAAAGCACCCAATCGTATATTTAAAGAAGCAGAATCTCCATCATACAATGGATCAGAAGCAAAAATAAATTGGATCGAACCTACTGGTGGCGAAGAACATTTTGTTGACTTTGCAAATGGAAGAGGAAACATTCATTTTACCACCAACACCGATCGTATATTTTTAAATGGCGGTGGCGGAAGTTTATTGTCAATCAGATGGGATGGTACCGATAGCAAAACACATGCGCGTGTTTCTGGCATTACCACGTATGGATCTGTTGCTGATGCCGATCATGGATATGTAATGGGAAAAAGTAGATCTAATTTAGAGCCTATTAATAATTGTATGTTACCAGAATCGGCGGGTGATAAAGAGCCTCAACAAATGCCAAGTTCTGCAGATATTATTTTGATGGCACCTAAAGGCGACCTTGCTTTAGCACAAGTAAACAACAACGTTTATGTTGTTACCATTCCTGAAGCAGGCAAAACACCTTCTATTTCTGTGGCATCTCCACAAAATAGTAGTTTCCCATCTCGTCAATTAACCGAAATTGGTGGTGAGTTTCCGGCTTGGGAAGCAAATGGCAAAAAAGCACATTGGAGTTTAGGAAATGGCCACTGGGTATATGATGTAGAGCGTGCTAAATTTGTAGAAGACTCTGTAAAAACAGCAAAAAAATTAGAAACCAAACGAATTTCTGATAGCACTGCAGCCTTAAAACTTGCAGGCCCTGCTGCTAAAAAATTAGCAGATTCACTTGCTACAATTGCAAAAGCAGATACATTAAAAGTTAAAGCAGATAGTATATATAACGCCGAGTTAAAGAAAAAAGAAAAATACAGTCCTTCTGAAACGCAGGTAAAAGTATTTTATCAAAAAGACATGCCTTCCGGAACGCTTCTTTTAAAAAATGCTAGAATTATTACCATGCGTGGTGATGAAGTGATTGAGAGAGGTGATATCCTTATTGTGAATAACCGTATACAACAGGTAGGTAAATCTGGATCTATTAAAGTGCCTGCAGGTACTAAAACCATTGATTGTGCTGGCAAAACCATCACCCCAGGATTTGTAGATACCCATTCGCACATGTGGCCTTTTTGGGGACTTCATAAAAACAATGTGTGGTTGTACGCTGCTAACCTGGCTTATGGTGTAACAACAACACGTGACCCACAAACGGCTACTACCGATGTTTTAACCTATGGTGACATGGTGGATGCTGGACAAATTCCTGGCCCAAGAATTTATAGTACTGGCCCTGGAGTTGGTTATTGGATGTATAATTTACAAAGCTATGATCAAACAAAAAAAGTATTAGAGCAGTACAGTAAATACTACAAAACACAGTACATCAAAATGTACTTAACAGGTAATAGACAAGCGCGTCAGTGGATTATAATGGCTTCTAAAGAGCAAAAATTAATGCCAACCACAGAGGGTGGCCTTGATTTTAAAATTAACATGACACATATGCTCGATGGATATCCAGGTATGGAACACTCTTTACCAATTTATCCTTTATACAAAGATGTTACCAAATCTTTTGCTACCAGTAAAATCACATTAACGCCAACATTGATTGTTGCGTATGGTGGCCCTTGGGCAGAAAACTTTTATTATACCACAGAAAGTCCTTTACACGATCCAAAGCTTAACAGATTTACACCTTACGAAGAGTTAAATCAAAAAGCTGCAAGAAGAGCGGGTAGTTTAGGTGGTTGGTTTACACCAGAAGACCATGTATTTCAAAAACATGCCGAAGGTTTAAAAAGCATTGTTGATCAGGATGGTTTAGTTGGTGTAGGTAGTCATGGACAATTACAAGGTCTTGGTTACCACTGGGAACTTTGGAGTATTGCTAGTGGTGGTATGAAAGCGCATCATGCACTTAAAATAGCTACCATACTGGGTGCAGAAGCACTTGGTTTAGATAAAGATTTAGGAAGTATTGAATCTGGCAAACTTGCCGATTTAGTTATCATGAATGATAACCCACTCGTTAACATTAGAAATACTAACAAAATCAAATACGTACTTAAAAATGGTCGTTTGTATGATGGTAATACACTTGATGAAGTGTATCCAAATGCTAAAAAGTTAGATATCAGTTCTTGGACGAAGCCAGCACCTGTGGTTAACACTCCAGTAAAGCAATAGTATTGTATAATTTACATTAAAAAGGCGGCATCCATAGGGGTGCCGCCTTTTTTTATGAAAAAATTTGAATTAAAATTTAGGATGAATACCCGTATAGTTATGTGGTGTAATCTTTTTTAACTCTGCCTTAATAGCCGCACTTACCTTTAGTTTACCAATAAAAGCATGTATCGATTTTTTATCGATACTATTATTACCTCTCGTTAAATCTTTTAAAGCCTCATAAGGGTTAGGGTAGTTTTCTCTACGTAAAATGGTCTGAATGGCTTCTGCAATAACCGCCCAATTATTTTCTAAATCTGAATTTAATTTTGCTTCGTTGAGAACAAGTTTTCCAAGACCTTTTTCGATAGATTTAATAGCAATGGTCATATGTGCCACAGGGGTTCCAATGTTACGAAGCACCGTAGAGTCTGTTAAATCTCTTTGTAGTCTACTAACAGGTAGCTTAGCCGAAAGGTGCTCTAATAGGGCATTGGCCATACCTAAATTGCCTTCTGCATTTTCAAAATCAATAGGGTTAACTTTATGCGGCATGGCACTTGACCCTACTTCACCTTTTTTTGTTTTTTGCTTAAAATAATCCATAGAAATGTAAGTCCAAATATCTCTAGACATATCTATCAGTATATTATTGATGCGCTTTAAATTATCAAAATGAGCGGCAAAATAATCGTAATGCTCAATTTGTGTGGTAAACTGCATGCGCTGAAGACCAAGTCTATCTTCCACAAATTCGTTACCCAATTCTATCCAGTTTCTTTTAGGAAAAGCAATATGGTGTGCATTAAAATTTCCGGTAGCACCACCAAATTTTGCAGCATAAGGTATGTTTAAAAAAAGCGCAATTTGATTGTGTAAACGCTCAACAAATACCATCAACTCTTTGCCTAATTTGGTAGGAGAGGCAGGCTGGCCATGTGTTCTAGCAAGTAACGGAATATTTTTCCAGCTAACAGCCAAGTCTTGAATGTGCTGCATTAAATTAATAAGGGCAGGCAAATAATCAAACTCCATGCTATTTTTCCAACTCAAAGGAATAGCTGTATTATTAATATCTTGAGAGGTTAAGCCAAAATGAATCCACTCTTTTAATTCGCTACAATTCGCTTTATCTAATTGTATTTTTAAAAAATATTCTACTGCTTTAACGTCGTGGTTGGTAGTAGCTTCAATTTCTTTGATGGTTTTTGCGTCAGCTTCACTAAAATTGTCTTTTTGATCTAGTAAAAACGTTTTTGCTTTTGCTGGCAGCTTAAAAAACTTTTTATCCGCTAAAAAAATAAAGTAGTCGATTTCAACAATAACCCTGTACTTAATCAGCGCAAATTCAGAAAAATATTCGTCTAATTGTTGTACTTGCTTTCTATAGCGGCCATCGATGGGTGAAATAGCTGTTAATTGACTTAATTCCATGATTTGATATCGATTAATGGGTAATTATTGTTTCTTTGCATGCAAATCTACTTCAATTGAGCA
This sequence comes from Sediminibacterium sp., assembly GCA_044361485.1. Lineage (GTDB taxonomy): Bacteria > Bacteroidota > Bacteroidia > Chitinophagales > Chitinophagaceae > Sediminibacterium. Next base: position 23,873 of record JBIKIS010000004.1, on the reverse strand, counting down.
AAAAAATACGTGTTGGGGCTGTAAGTTATTTAAATACAAAGCCATTACTCTATGGTTTACAGCACCATGCCGTACATGAAAGCATTGAATTAATGGAGGATTATCCAGCCAATTTAGCTAGGGCACTTCAAGATAATACCATCGATATTGGGCTTGTTCCAGTGGCGGTAATGCCTGGTTTAGCAGCGCCCTATATTATTTCAGATTATTGTATTGGTGCTACGGGGCCTGTTGCTTCGGTATGTATATTTAGCCAGGTTCCTATGGAATCTATCACAGCAGTATATCTCGATTACCAAAGTAAAACCTCTGTAAATCTTGCACGGATTTTATTAAAAAATTATTGGAAACAAGATGTTTTGCTCCTAGAAGCACCCTCTAATTTTATGGATTTAATTGATGGCAGTACGGCAGCTGTAATCATAGGAGATAGGGCTTTAGAAAAATACAATAGTTATGCTTACCGATATGATTTAGCAGAAGCCTGGATAAACTACACTGGTAAGCCTTTTGTATTTGCTACATGGGTAGCCAATAAACCAATAGATGAAGTATTTATTGCAAATTTTAATGAAGCCAATAAGCTGGGACTTAATAATATTGATACAGTAGTTGAACAGCTTTCGCACAATTATAACAGCTACGATTTACATACTTATTTCACAAAAAATATTAGCTATACCCTAGATGCTGCTAAAAAAGAGGGGATGGCCCAGTTTCTATCTTTATTATAAAAACTATTTGTAGTTTTTAGTGATTCTATTTTTGATAAATTTCCAAATGTACTGAAACGATACCCTGTTTTCAGTGTATATCACTTCTTTATTGTCAATGAGTGTTTTTATATTGGAGAGGTACCAATCTTTGTGCTTGTCTACAATGTAATTGATAAGCGCTGCTCTATTAGGTATGGTATCGTTGGCGAGGGTAGATTTACTTGTTTGTCTGTAAAATAATAAGTGCTCTGGAATGACGTGTACATTCCAGTTTTTTTGTGCAATTCGGATATAAAATTCCCAGTCTTCGTAACCCATTTTCATGGCTTCATCGTATCCGCCCACTTCATCCCACACAGTTTTTTTAACTATGGCACAGGCAGGACATTGATTGGAAAATAAAAAGTTAGCAGCGGTTCCTCCACGTGGTTTTGAACTACCCGTTTTGTTTCCAAAAAAACGAATATAACTTGTTACCACAGCGGTTTGTGGCTCTTTTTCAAATACAGCTAATGCTTTGGTGAAAAAAGTATTGTCAAAATAATCATCAGCATCCAATGCAGCTATATATTGGCCCTTAGCATGTTTAGCCCCAGTATTTCTAGCCGCAGACATGCGCCCATTAGCCTGATGAATAACCTGTATTTGTGGGTCATTGGATAAAGTATCTAAATAGCGAATAGTAGCCTCGTCGGTAGAGCCATCGTTCACCACAATAATTTCAAAATTGGTAAAGGTTTGCTTTTTTAATGTAGCAATGGTTTCAGGTAAATATTTACCATCATTATAACAAGGGATAACAACACTAATGTGTGGATTTGTCATGTTTGATAAATTTACCTGTAACAAAAAATATTAAGTTGAACATCGTAGATGGTACCCGTTTGTTTTTGATAAAAAGGCATATCTAAATTGTCGGCAGCCATTTTGATATAAGTTTTAAACCCTGCATTTGAAACAATACGCAAAATGGTTTCAAGCTTATAGGTTTCGGTAGCTAAGCCATGGTATTCGATAAATAAATGCTCCACTTTATGAAGTTCGTTTTCGATGTCTTGAACAACAGGATATTCGGCACCTTCGATATCAATTTTTAATAAATCGATATGGGTTTGCTCGGCTAAAATCGCTCCTAATTTTACGGTAGGAACTTTAAAGCTACTATTTCCTGTTACATCAATACTACTTGCTTCTGACCCTTTATTGTCAAATGAAATGGTTCCGTTTTCTGTCCAAACTGCAGCTCTATGAAGTGTATAATTTTGTATACTATTTTGAGCCATATTTTTTTCAAAGATGTCTGCTAAACTTTGATCTGGTTCAAATGCAATAAGTGTAGACCCGGGGTAAACCGTTTTAAAATACAAACTACTAATACCAATATTAGCACCACAATCTATAATTACAGGATTTGTGTTACTCGTGTCAAAACGGTATATTTCACATACAAATATTTCGTCATATGTTTTTAGTAATTCATAGGGTCTTTTATATAAAACAGAAATTGGGCCAAGGTTTCTTAATTTGAGGGTGGTATCATCTTCATGCTTTATAATTTTACCTCTAAACCATGGGATAGGTGCAAACCTAGCGTCAAGTGATTGACCTTTTAGGTTTTTTCTAATGCCTTGCAGTATATTTGTAATCAAGCCCATAATTACGTTTCATTAATGAATCAACCACTTGTATCTATATGTATTCCTGCTTATAAAAAGCCAGAATATGTTGTTCGTTGCATTGAATCGGTGCTCAAGCAAACCTACAAGCAGGTTGAAATTGTCATTTCTGATGATTCTCCCAACCAAGATATAAAATTAGCAATAGAATCTTACAATTCTAGCATCTCCATTAAATATTATCACAACCATCCTGCATTAAAAAGCCCCATTAATTGGAACAACGCAATTAATAAAGCGATTGGCCAATTGTATATGCTCATGCACCAAGACGATTGGTTTGAAACAGATACTGCCATTGAAACCTATGTGCAAACATTTGAGGCTAATCCGGAGGTTGATTTTGTTTTTTGTAGAAATACGGCCATTCAACCTGATGGTCAGGTTTTAAGGTTACAAGCAATACCTTCCTTGCTAGATGACATGCAAAAGCATCCCAATCATTTGGTAAGAGCCAATGTTATTGGGCCACCTAGTAATACCATGTTACGTAGTAATGTTTCTGTTAGATATGACGAAGCATATATATGGCTTGTTGATGTTGATTATTATGTTCAGTTATTAGAAGCTGGACATAGCTATAAATACCTCGATGCACATTTAGTAAGCATTGGGCTCCATGAAGATCAAACCACTGTTTTTTGCCGAAACAACGAAGACGTAATTATTAAAGAAAACATCTGGTTTGCTACTAAAATAGGGAACAAAGCATTTAAGGATATTCTTATTTATGACTACTATTGGCGCCTACTAAGAAATTATAAGATACGTTCTGTAAACGATATTACTATTACAGGTGTGCATGAACAAAGTATTTTACCTGTGATACATTATATGCTTGGTCTACAAAAAAATATTCCATTATCCATTTTAAAAATGGGTGTGTTTTCTAAGACCCTCATGTTTTTTAATTATTTGCTAAAACCCAATCATTAAAAACATGCTTTCTGTTGTAATTGTCAACTATCATTCTACACCCTGGTTAACAAAACTTTTTGCTTCTGTTGAGCAGTTATATGCATCAGAAAATATAGAATGGATTATTGTCAACAATGCGTCTAACCCAGACGATCAACAAACTTTACAGCAGCAATTTCCTTTTATCAACTGGCTTGAAATGGGCTATAATGCCGGTTTTGCAAGAGCTTGTAATAAGGGTATTGCAGCATCTAAGGGTGACGCTGTTTTACTTTTAAACCCAGACACGTATTTTACGGACAATAGTTTAGTGGCTTGTTATAACAATTTAATGTCGAGTAAAGCTATCGCCTCTGGTGTTCAACTATATACACCAGATGGTCTTCCTCAATATAGCGCTTCACATTTTATGCGTGGCGGATTAAACTATTTATTAAAAATTCCTATTTGGGGTTCAATCCTTAAAAATGTTGGTTTAAGTGCACATGTAACTAAACCTAGTTTAGATAAAGCCGTTGGAACGCAGCAGGTAGGATGGATTTCTGGTGCTTTTTTAATGGTAAAAAAAGAGGCGATTGATAAAGCAGGAAGGCTTGATGATTCGTTTTTTTTATATGGAGAAGAAGTAGAGTGGTGCTATCGCCTTGGTAAAATTGGCACCCTAGAGCTTTATGGTAACTTAAGTGTGGTGCACTTAGAAGGCGTTAATATTTCAAATGCTAGTGGGAGCGAAGTAAATGATTATAACTATTTGTACGACAAAAAAGGTTTGCAACTTATGGTATCCAATCATTTATTGGTGCGTAAAGTTTTTGGTATTAGCTGGTGCTTATTCCATTACTTCAATTACTTATGGGGTGCAATCATTTGCCTCATTGCAAATCCATTCAACCAGAAAAAAAATGCATTGAGGTTTATGGCAAATTGTATGCGCTTGACAAGCTGGATGCCAGCCATACTATTGAACGTAAAAAAACTCTACAAAGTATTGTAGTTATTAAAGTCCTATCAGTCCCTTTAAGGTATCAATTCTAAATTTTACAATGGGCCAAAATTGTTGAGGTTTACCTTTAATGGTATATCCAATGCCTAATACAACAGCTGCGCCTAGTTTCATTAAATACTCGATAATCTTTTTAGTATAACTGATTGTGCCAATGGCAAGCGTTCTGGTTTTTTCGCCACGGCCCATACCGCTTGCAACATTGTATAAATAGGTCGCCGTAAGTTTTTTAGTTTCTACAATATGATGCACTATTATGGATGGGTCATAATAGATGGTATACCCAAGTTCCATCATGCTATAAAAAAGGGCTTTGCCTTCGCCACCAATTCTAACGGTTCCTACAACACCCGGAAGCGCTTCATTAAATCCACCTACTTGATCATAAATGTCTTTTCTGACAATCATATTAGATTCAAGAGGGTACTTGCCATTTTTAAAAGCAGTGTAAGATTCGCTATAATGAAAATGACCCACCATCGATGAAACATAATAGCTCATCCAACTAGGTTCATGTGGTATGTATTTTGGAATAATTCGACCACCAAATCCAACACGGTCTGGGTAGGTATTAATGTGGTTTAAAATATTTTGTACAAAATCTGGAAATGCCACTGCATCATCATCCATAAAACAAAGCCATTGACCAGAAGCTATTTTAGCACCAGTATTTCGAGCAAATGATGCGCCCTGTTTTGTTTCGGAAGTGATCATAAAATTACCCAGTGGGTGTGTTGCTCTCCAATCATTGGCGATTTGCAAACTGTTATCGGTAGAGTTATTGTCTACAAAAACAACTTCAAAATCATTTAAGTTAGCATTACCCGTATATAAACTATCGAGGGCACCAATTATATAACTGGCTCTATTATAACTACAAATGACAATTGATAACATTAATCCTTTTTAGTCCTTACATAAAATACAATAGATCCAATAGCCAATAACCAAACGAGTGATACGGCACCCAAGCCTAATTTATTAGCTAAAATCACTTCGGTTGGTTCAAACTTAAATGTTATTTTATGAGAACCTGCTGGAACTTCGATGGTTCTTAATACATAGTTACATTTATAAATGGGGGTTTCTTTATCATCTATAAATGCTTTCCAACCATAGGTATAATAGATTTCACTAAATACAGCTAATTGTTTTGAACTAGAGGTACTTGTATATTCCATTTGGTCGTTTTGCTTGCGCACTAATTTAATGCTCGCTAAACTATCTTTTGTATATGCGGTATCTAATTTCCAATCTTGCTTTTCAACAACCGCTTGAGTTTTTGGATCGAAACTAGTAATTGCTTTCATAACTGCAGCTGCATCTGGTTGAACAGAAACATTTTGAACAAACCATGCATTACCAAGCGCATCAGGATTAGGAACGGTGTCTCTATTGATATCACCCTGAATAAAATACTTGGTATTTAACATATTTGCTGTTGGCATACAATTTGGAAAATTATACCACTGATTTTCAATTAAGTCTTGATAAATACTAAGCTTAGCTGGATGATATCCGCCAACACTATGATGGAAGTATGAATTTAAAGCGCCAGAATTAAAGGCGCCTTGTATACCGCCACGTAAATCTAAAACTCTGTAGTAACTGGTATCTTTTAATATTGTTGCATCGGTAGGAGAAGGGTTGAAATTAGCTTCTGCTTCGATTGCATCGGAAAAATTGGAAGCATTAAAATATTGTAGATCTACTTTAAATAAATCAAATAGAGCTACAACGCCAAGGGCAACAATGAAAATAGTTTTTGAAATAAACTTTTTATAATAAAAAAATATGGCTATGAATAATACAGCTGCTAAACCAAGTGATTTAAACAAGTCTGATGAGAACATGGCTTGCCTGTCCGCAGCTAACCCGTCCACTAAACTTGCAACTGGTGCTTCAAAGGCAGCGCGTTGGTTTGGATCCGGTATTTGTTGAACCTGTTTAATTAAATCAGCTTCTGTGGTGCTCTTAAAATTTTGTGTGGCATAAAAATAAAAAGCTATTACAAAAAGGGCTCCAGTAATATATAGTGCTGGTTTAATTTTTTGTAAAAACGATTCTTTATTGTCTTCAAATTTATTTGCAATTTCTTGCGCACTTAATACCGCCAGCATCCCAAGTAATAGAGTAGGAATCACCATAATCATACTAGGTGCTCTAAACTTATTGTAAAATGGTAAATGGTCTAACATAAACACGTTAAAGCTTTCGAAGTATAAACCATAAGACAACAAAAGCGATAAAACAATGGCGCCACCAATCCAAAACCTGTGTTTGATTTGCTTAAATCCAAATCCAATAAGTCCTATTAAGCAAAATAAGAATCCAATATATGGAGGGCCTGCAGTGTATCCAATTCCGCCCCAATAAAAACGGATATAGCCTTGTAATTGCTCGGCAACTTGTTGAGGCATGGATTGTAAAGCTTCAATAGCTTTAGAACCTGCTGGATCAATATTGTTAGGATCGCTACCACCGCCATAAATATTAGGGAATAGGAGTGTTAAAGGCTCTGGCTTAAGCATGCTGTAATCAAGTGCATATGCTTTACTCAAACCCTCTGTCGATTTAGTACCATCTGCTTTTGCAAGTACTGAACCTCCTCTAATAGATGCTTTCCCATAATTATAAGTGCTAAATAACATGGGGGCATTGCTTAAAATACCCAATAGTATAACAATCGCAGCACCAGCAAAACATTGTACAATGCATTTATAGGATTTTTCTTTGATCCAAATAAATAAATAATACAACGAAATAAATCCTGCAATAATAAATGTATAGTAGGCAATTTGAAGGTGATTACATCCAAATAATTCGGTGCTCGCAATGGCGAGTAAAATAAGTCCAATTATAAATTTACGCTCATAAACAAGTATGAGTGAACCAATAAAAAATGGCATATATGCAATGGCGTGTAATTTGGTAATATGACCAACTATGGCAATAATTGGGTTATAAGTGGCATATCCATAACCAAGAGCCCCCACAATACCAATTAGGTAATGAACACCTAATACCTGCGATAAAAAGTAAAAAGCTAGGCATGCCAAGAAAAAATAGCCCATCGGTTCTGGTAAACCCATTTGAAAAATGGCATCTAATTTACCCAATGAAAATGCAAAAGGAATTATACCCGTAATTTGATAGGCGGGCATACCAGCAAACATCCCATTTGTCCAATAAGGAAGGGTGCCCGTTGCCTCTTTACTTTTGAGCGCATCCTGAGCCATTCCTTTCCACTGCACCACATCCGATTGTTGTAATACTTTGCCTTGTAAAATAGGCTTGCAATAAAGTACGGCAACGATTAAAAATATACCAACTGCTATAAGATGGGGAATGATTGATTTCAGGTTCAATTGCTTCATGAATATGGATTTATCAGGTGCTACAAACCTAACAAAATTTTACTTTAAATTACCTTTCAATCCCAATAAATAAGCAACTTACACGTATTTTTAGGATATTTTTAAACACATGAAGCGATTTCAGTTTTATTCTAAAATTACATTTATTTGTAATATATTATTTTGTTATTGTTTGTTCATCAGAGCAACCAAAATAGGAGATGTATCCAACGACCTCCTTTTTTCATTCAGTTCAGTTATTGTCATTTTAGGATGGTTTGTTGCTCCAATACTCACTGTATTTGAAAACATTTACCTTTTTTGGTTGTTTATTAAAAAACAAGAGTCGGGTGTTCCAGCTTGGCGAATTGTAGCCACCTTACTTTTTTTAATTGCTCAAATATTTGTTCATTTTATAATGCCTGCATGATTCATTCTATTTTAAAAGACAAGCCAACTAAATTATTTATAAGCATTGCTGCTTTTTTTGTAGCCAATGCATTAATAGCCGAATGTATAGGGGGTAAAATATTTTCACTTGAAAAAGTATTAGGGATGTCGCCTTCCAACTTTAACATATTTGGTCAAACAGGTTTGGCTTTTAATTTAACCTGTGGGGTACTATTATGGCCACTCGAATTTATTGTTACTGATATTGTTAATGAATATTATGGCCCAATAGCAGTGAAGCGCATTAGCTATACCGCAGTGGTATTAATCATTTATGCCTTTGTCATGTTTTATGGAGCCATGCATGTAGCGCCCGCCGATTTTTGGATTACTTCTAAACAAACAGAAGGTATTGATAATATGCAAACAGCGTTTAGTGGCATATTTGGACAGGGTATGTGGATTATTGTTGGGAGTATTACAGCATTTTTAGTAAGCCAAATCATTGATGTAACTGTCTTTCATAAAATCAAAAAAATGACAGGCGAAAAGTGGGTATGGCTTCGTGCAACTGGTTCTACAGTGGTATCTCAATTGGTAGACAGTTTTATTGTTTTGTTTATTGCATTTAAAATAGGGAATGGATGGTCTTGGCAATTGGTGCTTGCCATATGTCTTGTTAATTATGCGTATAAATTTACAATGGCCATTGTACTAACTCCATTAATCTATATTATTGAAAAACAGATTGATCATTACTTAGGGCATGACACTGCACAAAAAATGAAACGAGCAGCTATGGGTATCGAAAACGAATAGATTTACATGTTTTTCAAAAGTGCAGCAACAACAATTTTATCGATAGGTAGGCTCATTGCGGCCTCAGATAAATCATCAAGCACAATCCACCTTGTATGCTCGGCTTGACCATTATTATCTGCAACTTCTTCTGGCTTAAAATCAAAAGCCTTTGACCTAGTTTTAAGTGGTTCTATACTTATCGGATTCACACGGTAGTAGATAGATAAAATTTGATCACCTGCTCTAAATGCAGATGGCTGATAAAAATCGGTGGTATAAATATGATCTCCAACTGTTACATCTAGTCCGGTTTCTTCTTTAAATTCCCGCACCAAACAATCACGTGTGCCTTCACCAAATTCGAGGCCGCCACCCGGTAATTTTGTAAAAAATTCTCCCCTAATAAACTCGTCACTCACTAGTAATCCATGAACTGGATCTATTAAAACGCCGTATACGCGAACAGTAATGTGTGACATGTTAAAACCATTTCTTTTTCATAAAATACCAGCTAATAATAGCAGCAATTCCTAACGACAAGCCAATAGGAATATAAAATGAGTAGGGGTTATGAGCGCCCGGTATATGGTCTACGTTCATCCCATAAATACTGGCAACCATTACGGGAAGGGATAAAATGATGGTGATGGACGTTAAGCGCTTCATCACATTGTTAAGATTATTGCTAATGATGCTTGCAAAGGCATCTAGGGTACTGGTTAAAATATTGGTATAAATATTTGCCATTTCAAGCGCCTGGCTCGTATCTACAATAAGGTCATTTAAAAATTCACGTTCCTCTTCATTGAGTCCCAAAAAATTGGTACGCTCTAATTTCATCATAAGCATTTCATTGCTTCGAAGCGCTGTGACAAAGTATACCAAGCTTTTTTGAATACGCATTAGGTTCAGTAAATCAACATTACTATTGCTCTGGTATAGGCTCGACTCGTATTGGTTACGTCTAATATTAATTTCCTTCAAAAATTCCATAAAGTTTTGAACTACTTTTTCAAAAACTTTTAAAATCATCATGTTCTTTTTGTCGGGATGTCTTTTTTGGAAGGAGTTTAAAAACTTATTTATAGCACCATTATCAAACGAATTAACGGTAATAATTTGCGTATGGGTTAAGATGATACAAATAGGAATGGTGATATAAAAAGCATCACTATCATTAAACGAATTGTTTTCGGTGGGTGTTTTAATAACCACAAACTTTACATTGTCTTCTATTTCATATCTGGGTCTTTCATCGATGTCTAATGAGTCGCGTAAAAATTCGATAGGAATATCTAAGGTGTCACTTAATTCAATAAATTCTTCCTCCTTAAATGGTGGTACAAGATTAACCCAAGCACCGGTTTCCGGCTTGTCAATTTCTACCGTTTGTCCTTCTATATTTTTAAAATATTGAATCATGCTTAAGTCGTTTAAGAAATTAAATTGTTATTTGACCATCATACACAAATGAGGCAGGGCCGCAAAGCCATACATCGGTAAAATGCTGTGCATCTATTTTATTGAATTTTATTAGAAGACTGCCACCAAGGGTTCTAATTTTTGTTTCTTGTAAGCCAGTAGAATCAGCGCTCATTGCAATAGCAGCAGCAGTCACTCCAGTGCCACAACTAAAGGTTTCATTTTCTACCCCACGTTCATAGGTTCTAACAAAAAGCTCATTCTCGTTCCATTCTACAAAGTTTACATTGATTCCTTTTTCGTTGTACGTATTGTTATAGCGAATATTTTTTCCTTCTGTAAAAACGTCATAATTAGAAAGATCAGAAACAGGCAAAATATAATGAGGCGACCCTGTATTTAAAACAGTAGCTTCATTAAGTTTCGATATTTCCTGTACATCAATCATTTTTAAATGCACCCATCCATTAGCGTCAATAACTGCTTCGTGCTCACCATCTGAAGCTATAAATGAATAACTGCTTGGCTGTATCCCTTTATCAAATGCAAATTTTGTTAAACACCTGCCACCATTGCCGCACATGGTTCCTGGAGCACCATCTGCGTTATAGTAAATCATTTCAAAATCATAGCTATCAAGCTTATTTAAAAGCATGAGCCCGTCTGCACCAATTCCAAAATGACGATCGCATAATAAGGCTACTTGTTTATTAGATAATTGAATAGAACCGTCTCTATTATCGATTATCACAAAATCATTTCCAGTACCTTGGTATTTATAAAAATGTAACAACATAATTAAAGGGTTGAAAGAATCTCTAAAGATTGTTTAATTAAGTTTTCTACTGCCGCATTTCCATCTTTGCTAAAAGTTTGCGAAACTCGATTTGCTACAATAGCACTCAAGCTTAAACATTGATGCCCTTGTAATTTCCCTAACCCATAAATAGCACTTGTTTCCATTTCAAAATTGGTGATTTTATGAGGGCCGTAATTAAAGGTTGTTAATTGATCTATGAGTTCGGTGTGCATGAGTGGCAAACGAAGTACCCTGCCTTGCGGACCATAAAATCCGGGACAAGTTACTGTTATTCCTTGATGATAGCCTGTTACGAAATGTTTAAGTAATTTAACGCTTGCGCCAGTGATGTATGGGCCAGAAAATGATTTATTAAGTGTTACTTGATCTTCAAATGCAGTTAATATTTGTGCTTCTTCTCCATTGTTTTCATGTTTGTAAAAATGAAGAAGATTGTCGATCCCAAGTCCATGCGTACTAGCTACAAAACTATCTACCGGAATGTCTGCTTGCAAAGAGCCTGAAGTACCCAGTCTAATAATTTGAAGGGTAGTTAATGTGTTTTTTATTGTTCTTGTTTCAAAGTCAATATTAACCAGTGCGTCTAGTTCATTTAAAACAATATCAATATTGTCTGGTCCAATTCCTGTAGAAACCACAGAAATTCTTTTGCTCCCTATATAGCCAGTATGGGTAATAAACTCACGGTGCTTGCTCTTGTGCTCAATACGGTCAAAGTATTTACTTACCTCAGAAACCCTGTCTGGATCTCCAACAGTTAATATGGTGGTTCCTAATTCGTCGGGGCGAAGGTCTAAATGATATACAGCACCTCGATTATTGATAATAAGTTCACTTTCGGCAATCCTTTGCATTTGATCTAATTTTCAACAAATTTCGGGTATTCAGATTTAGAATTTTGATTTTCCTTTCTTTGCTTTATTTTCGCAGTCCAATTAATGGTCCTGTGGCCGAGTGGCTAGGCAGAGCTCTGCAAAAGCTTCCACAGCGGTTCGAATCCGCTCGGGACCTCAAAACCCTTTAAAATAGCTCCTTTTGGAGCTATTTTTTCTTAATTTTAATAGAAATTAGCCATGAAATACACACAAACTATTGGAATTATTGCCGCTTTAGTAGTGCTTTTATGTTCCTTTTTACCATGGAGCATTGTGGTTTCTGAGCAAATAACCATCTCAGGTTTTGACACAAAGGGAACTAGGTTTGGAAAACCGGGGCTGTTTTTAAACTTTTTTACGATTATTTCTATCATTTTATTTTTAATACCAGCCATTTGGGCAAAGCGTACCAATATATTTATAGGAGCTATCGTGTTCTCTTGGAGTATTAGAAATTATATTTTAGTTTCAACCTGTTTAATGGGAGAGTGTCCAGAAAAGCAACCTGCACTATACGCATTGGTTATAGCTAGTGGTATTGTAATGTTAATGACCCTACTTCCCAAATTAAATAGTACTAAAAAGTAAGCTTTGTCAAGTAGTACCGTAGCCATCGTTATTTTAAATTTTAATGGTAAAAAGCATTTAGAAACTTTTTTACCATCTGTCATGAATACGAGCTATGTTAATTCAAAAGTTATTATTGCAGACAACGGTTCTACCGATGATTCTCTTGCATTTTTAGCGGCAAATTATCCGGGTATCACATGTTTACAAAGAGATACCAACGAAGGTTTTGCAGGAGGATATAATTGGGCGCTATCACTTGTTGACGCCGATTATTATGTGCTGCTAAATTCTGATGTAGAAGTAACACCTAATTGGCTAGAACCCATGTTATCGTTACTTGACAATAATAAAGCCATTGCTGCTTGTCAACCTAAAATAAAGTCCTATTCCAATAAAGATTGTTTCGAATACGCGGGTGCATCTGGTGGTTGGATTGATACACTTGGTTACCCATTTTCGAGGGGTAGAATATTTGATATTTGCGAAAAAGACAATGGTCAATATGATGCTAGTGAGCCCATCTTTTGGGCAACAGGAGCTTCCTTATTTATAAGGGCAAGTTGTTTCAAACAAGTAGGAGGATTGGATGAAAGTTTTTTTGCCCATCAAGAAGAAATAGATCTTTGTTGGAGACTTCAAAGAGCGGGTTATTCAATCATGAGTTGTCCTAGTTCGGTTGTCTATCATGTAGGTGGAGGGACGCTTCCAAGAGGCGGAAGAAAAGTGTTTTTAAACTTCAGAAACAACCTTTTAATGCTTGGTAAAAACCTGCCCACCATGGAGCTCATCTGGAAAATTCCGATGCGGTTTTGTTTGGATGCGATATCTGCATGGAAAGGGGTGCTTCAAGGAGATTTTTCATTCTTCTATGCAATTGTTAAAGCACATATGTCAGTTATCTCTATTTGGACTAAACAGCTGCTAACAGGGGCAAGTAAAAAGGATGGGATACCCAAAAAACCCTTGAATGCTTTGTCCGGCGTTTATAGTGGCTCTATTATTTGGTCTTATTTTATAAAAAAACAAACTAAATTTTCTGAAATTATTTCTACAAAGACGACGTAAATAATCTTTGTTGCCTTATTTTTGCAACTCCAAAACAATTCTATGTCTGAACAAACAAATAATATCCCAGAAAAAGATTTAGCCAGCAATTGGGTTTCTTCTTCTAAATTCTTGTTTTACTTGCATGTTTTTTGCATTCTTGCTTTTGTTTTAGGCGGTTGTTACCGCTTATATGACCAGCGTTACAAGGGTAAACCAGACGTTGAAGTGCAAGGAAGTAGCCAATACAAGCCTGAATACAAATAATTTTATTGAAATTTTCAATAAAAAATTTTGCCAGCAACTGCAGAATCCTATTTTTGCACTCCTATTTTAGTTCTTTACAATTAAGCGAAAGTAGCTCATTTGGTAGAGCACGACCTTGCCAAGGTCGGGGTGGCCGGTTCGAGCCCGGTCTTTCGCTCTAAATCCCGAGCCTTGTTCGGGATTTTTTTTACACCATGCCCTGGTGGTGGAACTGGTAGACACGCAGGACTTAAAATCCTGTTCGCCGCAACGCGAGTGCGGGTTCGATTCCCGCCTGGGGCACTATCCCTTCGCTTACGCGAGGGGATTTTTTTTGCTATCTTGTAAGCATTAAATACTCCTAATGCCAATACTTTTATTTGATAATACTTTTAGACACCAGCTGTATCCCTTTACCCATACAAGGGCCGTAGGAACTATACGGTATGGTATATTTACGCCACAAGAAAGATGGGCATATATCACGGGATATCAAGTGCTTTTGCAAACCATTCCTAGCTTACAAAATTTGTATGAAACGCCTAGTCCAGATTCAAATACATTATGGATAGATGCTGCACTTATTTTAAATAGCGGATTGGTTGCACAAATTGTTGCCTTACAAGCTGGTCAATGTATATATGATAATACTGGATTTATTGCGGGTGTTGGAGCAACAAACGATATAAATGATTATGCATCACCTACTAAATTAGAGGAGCAGCAAAGATTTAATTTTGCATCTGATTTAATCGCAATGAATGATGCGCAATTAAGGTTCGATTATGATTTGCTAACTAGTGGTAAAACATCAGAATCCATACCTGATTCATGTTTGGCAACCAATAAAGATCAAATATTTATTGAAGAAAATGCAACTCTTTTACACTGTCATCTAAATGCAAGTACGGGCCCCATATACATTGCTAAAGGTGCAGAAATTCAGGAGGGTTCTAGTATTAGAGGACCATTTTATTTAGGAAAAGATGCCTGCGTAAAAATGAATACTGTAGTATATGGAGCAACAACCATTGGACCTAAATGTATTATTGGTGGAGAGGTAAAAAATAGTATTCTAATTGGATTTTCAAATAAAGCACATCATGGATATTTAGGTGATTCGGTTATTGGTGAATGGTGCAATTTAGGTGCTGGCACTTCTAATAGTAATGTAAAAAATACAGGCGGGCCTATTAGCGTGTGGGACGAATCATCCAACACAAAAAGGTATGTTGGAAATAAAATGGGGGTTTGCATGGGTGATTATGTTAAAACAGCCATTAATACTAGTATTACAACAGGAGCTACCATTGGTGTAGGTGCCAATGTTTTTTGTGCAGGACTTACACCCAATGTTGTACCTCATTTTAGTTGGGGAACAGATATTACAACCTATCAAATAGACAAACTCATAGAAGATACTGCTAATTGGAAAGCTTTTAAAAAAGAGGATTTCACAGCTATTGAAAAACAGCTGATCCGCAGTACCTTTGAAGCATTAACAAATAAATCTTCGAAATAAATAAGCAATCATGAGAAAGCAAATCGCAGCAGCCAATTGGAAAATGAATTTAACCTTAACTGAAGGAGAAGCATTATTAGACGCTATTAATGCAAAACCCCATAGTTTGGCTCCTAACCAGGAAGCTATTTTTGCGGTTCCATTCCCATATATTTCTATGGCTCAAGCCAAAGTGGGCGCCAAATCAAATGTTTATGTGGCAGCTCAAAACTGTTCCAATAAATTATCAGGAGCATATACAGGTGAAGTATCTGTAACCATGCTTCAAAGTATGTGTGTTAAATATGTAGTAATTGGACATTCAGAAAGAAGAGAATATTTTAATGAAAGCAATGAATTGTTGGCTCAAAAAGTTGATATCTGCTTGGAAAATAAAACTACGCCTATTTTTTGTTGTGGCGAACCATTAGAAATTAGAGAATCCGCTACACAAAATGAGTATGTAGCAAAGCAGTTATCTGAATCTTTATTTCATTTGACCGAAGATGCTATTTCACATGTTGTTATCGCTTATGAACCCATTTGGGCAATAGGAACGGGAAAAACGGCTAGCAGCGATCAAGCCCAAGAAATGCATTCATTTATTAGAAGCCATATTGCCAGTAAATATGGTGCTGCTATAGCTGATTCAATCTCAATTTTATATGGTGGAAGTGTTAAAAGTGCCAATGCTGTTGAGATTTTTGGTCAACCAGATGTTGATGGAGGTTTAGTGGGTGGGGCATCCCTCATTGCTGACGAATTTGTAGCGATTATAAATGCGCTAAAAAAGTAGTTTTAAGCTTATCTTCGCGCACTTATGAAGCAAATACGTAATTTTTGCATTATTGCACATATTGACCATGGTAAATCTACCTTGGCCGACCGTTTATTGGAGCATACCAAAACTATTGGTGAAAGAGACATGATGAACCAAGTTCTGGACGACATGGACTTGGAACGTGAAAAAGGTATTACCATTAAAAGTCATGCCATTCAGGTAAGTTATATGTACAAGGGTGTTGAGTATATTTTAAACCTAATTGACACCCCTGGTCACGTAGATTTTAGTTACGAGGTTAGTAGAGCGCTTGCAGCTTGCGAAGGTGCTTTGTTATTAGTGGATGCTTCTCAGGGTATTCAAGCACAAACCATTTCAAATTTATATTTAGCCATTGACAATAATTTAGAAATCATTCCTGTCATTAATAAAATTGACATGGATGGTGCTAAAATTCCAGAAGTAACGGATCAAATTGTTGATTTAATTGGATGCAAGCCAGAAGATATTTTATTAGCAAGTGGTAAATCAGGTATTGGAATCGAAGAAATTTTAGAAGCGATTGTTGAAAGAATACCAGCACCAACAGGTGATCCTGAAGCACCGCTACAAGCACTTATTTTTGATAGCGTTTTTAATAGTTTCAGAGGCATTATCGTTTATTACCGCATCATGAATGGGGTATTAAAAAAAGGTGATAAAATTCAATTTGTTGCTTCTGGTAACGATTATTTTGCCGACGAAGTAGGGGTACTAAAATTAAACATGACGCCAAAACCTGAAGTAAGGGCCGGCGACGTTGGTTATATCATTACGGGTATCAAAAATGCAAAAGAAGTTAAAGTGGGTGACACGATAACGCTTGCAAATAATCCTGGACAAATGATTAACGGTTTTGAAGAAGTAAAACCAATGGTATTTGCTGGTATTTTCCCTGTCAATACCGATGAGTTTGAAGAACTCCGTGATTGTATGGATAAGCTTCAATTAAATGATGCCTCTTTAACTTTTGAACTAGAAACATCACAAGCATTAGGTTTTGGTTTTAGATGCGGATTTTTAGGACTCTTGCACATGGAAATTATCCAAGAGCGCCTAGAACGTGAGTTTAACCAAACAGTTATTACCACGGTTCCCAACGTAGGATTTATTGCCTATACTACCCGTAACGAAAAAATCATGGTTAACAATCCTACAGAAATGCCGGATCCTGTTAAAATTGATCGTATCGAAGAACCATTTATAAGGGCTCAAATTATTACACTCCCTGATTATATTGGTAACATCATGACGCTTTGCTTAGGTAAACGTGGTATGCTTATTAACCAAAGCTATTTGACACCTACCCGTGTAGAACTTGTTTTTGAAATGCCGTTAACTGAAATCGTATTTGATTTCTACGACAAATTAAAGAGCTCTACAAGAGGTTATGCTTCTTTTGATTATAACCCAATTGGCTACCGTGATGCAGACATTGTTAAAATGGATATTTTACTAAACAATGAAAAAGTAGATGCTTTAAGCGCCCTTATACATAGAAGTAGAGCCACCGATTTTGGTAGAAAACTATGTGAGAAATTAAAGGAACTATTACCTAAACAACAATTCCAAATTGCCATTCAAGCTGCAATTGGGGCTAAAGTAATTGCCAGAGAAAACATTAGTGCTATGCGTAAAGACGTTACAGCAAAATGTTATGGTGGTGATATTAGCCGTAAGCGTAAATTACTAGAAAAGCAAAAAGAAGGTAAAAAGCGTATGCGTCAAATTGGTAACGTAGAAGTTCCACAAGAAGCATTCTTAGCAGTACTTAAACTAGACTAATTCTTTTTTTTAATGGTTTGATCTGGGTTAACGCGTGGATCCGGATCCAACTCCTTAATTCTAGGGAGGTGTACCCATTTGCCCTTATCCCATTTAAAACCTTCATAAGTACCATAAGGAACCAATGTTTCCTTTTTTGAAGGGTTATTTTCTTCACTAATAAGTGTGGCAAAAATTATAAGGTCAAGTTCTGGATCGTAATTCATTTTTACAATCGACTCCTTTTTGTATTCAACTACAAAACGTGAAGTTGGTTGCTTTGGCTTGAATTCATCATTTTTATACATGAAAAAATTACCCCCAAAAACCGGTTTATTATCGTTGTCAAAATACATAACATCCATCCATTTTTTATGGGTGATGGTATTGTTACCATCTAAGCCTAAAAGTGTATAGTATGTTTTATTGTTAAATTTTTTAGGGATTATTTTATAATAAATAGCGCCAATCCAATGTTTAGCATCTCTAATCGAGTCGGTGGGAGCGGTGGTAAATTCGGAACAATCAAATAACGGAACAAGCTGCAAACTACCGTCTTTTGTATTCATTTGTATAGCCCCTTTTTGTCGATAGCTTTTTTCATCTTCAGATAATAGTTGCCAAGTAAATATTTTAAAAGTACTATCTGGAGAAAATAGGGTAGACACTGTTATTAAGGAATCAAATTTGTGGTTAAACGAATAGGGGGTTTTTAACGCTCTTACAAGTCCTCTGGTAAAGTTACTGTCTGCTAAAACCCTTTCTGTGTATGTTTCTCCATTGACAATGTTATAGGCCGATTTTTTTATTTGTTCTTCTAGTTGTGTAATGTTTTGTGCAACTACTTGACTAGAAATAAGCATGAATAAAAAAAGTATTTTTTTCATCGTTGTGTTTATAGTGCGTTTGCAAATTCAATCAAGGAATTGAATCTAAAATCAATATTTGGATGTGGAAATTCTATTTCAGGATGTGTAGTGGCTAAAAACACACTGTACATTCTTGCGTTACGAGCAAAGCCCATATCACTCATTCTATTTCCTACCATAATGCTTTTAGAAAAGTCGATATCTGGAAACGCTTCTTGAGCCTGATAAGCCATGCCACATTGTGGCTTACGATTAGGAGAATCATCTGCCATATCAGAACAATGATAAATCGCGTCTATTTGCCCACCACCAAGTTCAATTTGCAATTGTAAAGAGGCATGAATAGCATCTAAGTCCTGAACCGTCATGAGTCCTTTACCAATACCTTTTTGATTGGTTACGATGATGATTTTTGAAAATTGCGTTGCAAATATGCGCATGGCATCAACAACGCCATCATAAAGTTTTAATTCAGACACATTTCTGATGTAGTCTAAATGCTTTTCATGATTTAAAACACCGTCACGGTCTAAAAAAAGTGTCCAAGTCGGGTCAATTGTATCTAAGATATCCATTAGGCAAATAGTTGAGCTTCTACGAGTTCACAAATAATATGACCAATTAAAATATGACTCTCCTGAATCCTAGGGGTATCGGTGCTTGGTACATTAATGAGCACGTCTGACAATTCACTCATTTTACCACCCAGCGCACCAGTAAATCCAATGGTTACAATACCCATAGACTTTGCCATTTCAAAAGCTTTTACAATGTTGCCAGAATTGCCTGAAGTGCTAATGCCAACAAGTACATCACCTTTATACATGGTACCTTCCACCAGTCTGCTATAGATATCATCGTAACTATAATCGTTGGCTACTGCCGTTACATACGAACTATTACAATGTAATGCATCGGAGGGAAGTGCTTTACGGTTTTTGTAGAAACGTCCAGAAAACTCAGCAGCCAAATGTTGTGCATCGGCAGCACTGCCTCCATTTCCACAAAACTGAACTTTAAAGCCGTTCTTAAATGCAGTTGCAACAAGCGTTACAGCAGTATCAATTTTTTGGAGGAATGCAGGGTCTGAAACATATTGTTGTTTTACAGCAATAGAGCTTTCTATGATGGATTGTATTTTTTGTTGTGACATAGTATTATTTTATTAAGGCCCAAATTTGATGGGTTAATTGATTCCAATTATATTTTTTCTTTTCAATTTCGATAGCAGGTATAAAATGAGGTTCACCTAGCGCATATAGTTTTTCGATACCGGCTGCTATCGATTTATAATCAGGTTCTGACACAACACCAACAATATGGTTGGGCACCATGGCAGCTAAAGCGCCAACATTTGTAACAAGCATCGGTTTATTAAAATGGAAGCAAAGTGGCGTAATGCCAGATTGAGTGGCGTGCTTATAAGGTTGTATCACAAAATCAGTGGCGCAAAAATAATTACGCACTTCTGTATCTGCAATAAAATCACTTTTTACAATCACATCATTAATCAAATCCTGCTCCTCAATAATTTGTAAGTAAGGTTCTTTTTTATCGTAAAATTCACCAGCAATAACGAGTGTTGGAATAATTTTTCCTTGCTTTTTTAAATAACCAAGCGCTTGTAATAGTAAATCAAGTCCTTTATAGGCCCTTATAAATCCAAAAAATAAAATAATTGGATCAAAAGAGTCTAGTTCTAATTTTTTTCTGGCCTCTAATTTAGATATTGGCTCACCAAAATTATCATACAGCGGATGCACCACAGTAGCAGATGGCCTATTTGTAAACAGCGTAAGATCTTTTTGTACTTTTTCACTAAGTGTTACAAAAGCGTCTATTTGACGCACAAAATATTGGGTAAATAAGTTATCCAACGGGCGTTTCTCGTGCGGAACCACATTGTCTGCTATACAAACTACCTTCGATATTTTATTTTTTCTGATGATAGAAGCAATGGTGCCAAGGCAAGGCCCCATAAATGGAATCCAGTATCTGACAACCACCAAATCAGGAGCCAATCTTTTTATTTCATTACCAATTCGAACCCAATTAAATGGATTTACAGAATTGACTACCGCCTTAATGGTTAAATGAAGTGGTTTAGGTTCTGTAGCATATTGACTTTTACCAGGAAACAAAAAAGAGGGGTATTGTAGCGAGAAGGTGAAGATAATGACATCATGTCCTTCATCTATAAATTGTTTAGCCAATCGTTCATTAAAAGTAGCGATTCCTCCACCTCTTAATGGCCAAGCGGATCCGATAATAACTACCTTTTTTTTCATAACAAGAAATTATGAACGATTAATCTAAGCCAATCTTTGAGGCAATCAAATATACGTTTCTCTCAGTAGCATTACGTGCCACTAATTCCGCAACAAATCCTGTCAAAAAGAGCTGCATACCAATTACCATGGTAGTAAGCGCGATATAAAAAGCAGGACGATTGGTTAGAGAAAAATCTTGGCTTGCAAATTTGGCAAGTACTAAATAAAAACTAGCACCAAAGCCAATTAAAAAAAACAAAGTACCTAATAAGCCAAAAAACTGCATGGGGCGTTTGCCAAATTTATTTAAAAATAAAATAGTGGCTAAGTCTAAAAATCCATTTACAAAACGCTGCCAACCAAATTTTGTAACACCATATTTTCTAGCACGGTGTTCCACTACTTTTTCACCAATTTTTTTATAACCACTGCCTGTTGCCAAAATAGGTATATATCTGTGCATTTCTCCGTACACCTCAATACTCTTTACCACTTTGTTCTTATATGCTTTTAGGCCACAATTAAAGTCGTTGAGTTGAATGCCAGAGCTTTTTCGGGCAACTGCATTAAATAATTTAGAAGGAATATTTTTAGTAAGTGTATTGTCAAATCTTTTTTTCTTCCATCCACTCACTAAGTCAAACCCACCTTTTAAAATCATGTCTCTTAATGCAGGAATTTCATCGGGAGAATCCTGCATATCGGCATCCATGGTAATGACCACTTCACCTTTTGCCGCTTTAAACCCTTCGTTTAAGGCAGCAGACTTACCATAGTTGCGTTGAAATTGTATCCCCTTAAAAACACTATTGGCTGCACTAATTTTTGAAATGACATCCCAACTATTATCCGTACTACCATCATCAATGAGTATCACCTCATACGACAAGTGTTCTTGATCCATCACACGCGTAATCCAACTGCACAATTCTGGCAGGGATTCATCTTCATTAAAAAGTGGTATTACAACGGATACTTGCATTTGATTAAATTTGCTCTGGTACTTCTATGTTTTTCTTTACAATAACAGAAAGAATTAACGCTTTAACAAAATTGAAAACGAGTGACATACCTAAACCTAAAAATACTTGTTTGAAAGAAGTTACTTTAGGCTCTGCCTGAATGCGTTTAACGGCTTCATCAATTTGTGCTTCAGATGCACCAAATTTTTCCATCAATTGGAGTGTTTTGGTAACACTAATTTCTAACACTTTAGCCGTCAAATCCGGATCAACAATCGCAAACAATACATAGTTACCTAAAGCTTCCATTACAGCAAAAACAACATACGCAACAAAAGTAAATTGTAATGCATCTTTAAAAGAGTAGAGTCCACCATTGTCTTTTCTTAGTTTAAAACCTACTACTAGTAAAATTATAAATAGGTAAGGGATAAAAGTCGTAACACCAGTAACGGCTACATAATTTTCTACAGTTCCAACAGCCCATAAGCCAAAAGAAAGAACTAGAAAAATCAGACTACCAATAATGCCATAAGTTACGCCTTGTTTAATATTATTATTTTCCATTTTTTTGTTTATTGAGTTAGTTTTCCTTTGTTAATGGTTGCAATCACTTTACCGTCGAGTGCTTGATTCATAAATGCCGAGTTATTTGACTTACTCTTATTGTTTGTTGTTGAAAGGGTAGTTGTTTCTTTTCTATTAAATATCGTTAATTCTGCGGTTTGACCTTCTTCAATTGAAACAGTTGGCAGTGCAAATATTTGTCTAGCATTACCACTTAGTAAATTTGAAATTTGTTCTGGCTTTAAACCTGGAACCGTTTGCTCAAGTGCCGAATAAGTTGTTTGTAATCCGATGTTTCCAAATTCGGCATATTCAAACTCGCACACTTTATGATCCCAGTCTTGAGGGGCATGATGCGAAGCAATGCAATCAATGGTACCATCTACAACGGCGGCCCTAAGTGCATCTCTATCGGCTTTGGTTCTTACCGGTGGAATCACTTTTAAATTTGTGTTATAAGTGGTCATGTCTTCATCGCAATAAAAAAGATGCGTTGGTGTAACACTACAACTTATTGACAATCCTTCTTTTTTGGCAGCCCTAATAAGCTCAACAGTGGTAGCCGAAGAAACGCCTGTGATATGAAGTTTTGAACCCGTATACCTCAGTAAATCTATGTCACGTTTTACCATGAGTTCTTCGGCAACGGCAGGTAGCCCAGGAAGTCCCATTTGTGTGGAAACAATGCCTTCGTGCATGAGACCATTTGCTGCAATTGTTTTATCGATAGGGATTTGTATTAAAATACCATCAAAAGCTTTAACGTATTGAAGCGCTTTTAAAAATACACCAGGAGATTGGACAGGATGCATGCCATCCGAAAATGCAACTGCATGTGAGGCGCGCATGTCATACATTTCTGCAAGTGATTGTCCTTCCATTTTTTTTGTAATCGCGCCAATAGGATGGAGCGTAACATTTGCATGAGTGCCCGCTGCATGAATATATGCAACCTGTGCTTTGTTATCTGTAACTGGTTTTGTATCACCCATTACTAGCACCCTAGTATATCCACCAGCAGCTGCTGCTGCTATACCAGATGATAATGTTTCTTTGTATTCGAAGCCTGGATCACAGAAATTTGAAAAAACGTCTACCCAGCCACCCGATACAAATGAACCATTACAATCAATGGTTTGATCAGCTTTTTGTGAAATATTTGATTCGATTGAAACAATGGTACCATCCTCAATTAAAATATCCTTAGTTAAACCATTGTGTTTTGATTGAGGATCGGCAATTGTAACTTGCTTGAGGAGGATCGTCATGGGCTTATTGGAAAT
>JBIKIS010000074.1:0-9655 GCA_044361485.1 Sediminibacterium sp. | reverse complement strand
TTTTGATTTTATCAAAAGAGTTATTAGTAGAAGCGTTAATAAAAAATCCTTGGAAAGTTTAGCCTACTCTGGCGCATTTGATTGCTTTACAGATTTTCATAGAGCACAGTATTTTAAAATACCAGATGGCGAGCGCGTTTCAGGACTCGAAAAAATTATCAATTACGGACAAGCACTTCAAAGTTTAAGTGCAGGATCTACCAACACACTTTTTGGAGACCTTTCATCGGCAATGCAAGTTCCGGTTCCAAAACTTACCAAAACAGAACCTTGGACCCTCACCGAATTACTCGAACACGAAAAAGATGTAACGGGTATGTTTATGAGTGGACACCCACTGGATCATTTTAAATTTGAACTGCGTTATTATGGCATTACCAATATTGCAGATTTTAATGAAATAAAAGAAACCTTACAAATTCAACCCAATCCTGGACGCTCCATTAAAGTAGCCGGACTTATCATTGATGTTCAACACCGCGTTACTAAAACGGGTAAAAACTTTGGCTCATTTGCCATCGAAGATTTTAGCGGTAAAACCGAATTTGTTTTGTGGAGCGAAGACTATATCAAGTTTCAAAACTATTTAGAAAAAGGGCAAAACGTTTTACTAAACGGATTTTTTAGACCTCGCTACAACCGTCCCAACGAGTTTGATTTTAAAGTAGGTTCTATTAACTTACTAGAGTCTGTAAAACAAAATTTAACCAGGAGTTTAGACATCAATGTGCACGCTGCCTCCCTCACACCTCAGTTTGTTGACTTCATTGAATCCAATGTAAAAAAATACCCAGGCAAGTCCAGCCTCCGCTTTAATGTGCTGGAACCTAAAGAGAACCTGTTGGTAAGTTTATACAGTTTTGATAAAGGTTTCCAAATGAATGATGAAATGGCAGGCTTTTTACTCGGTAATCCGGACGTGGAAGTGCAAGTAGGACTGGTTGGCTAATGTGGAAAAGTCAATGTGGCAGTTGCAGGGTTTGGATTTAAATTTGACACTTCTTATTTATTAAATTTTACTTTCAATTTTAAATAAAAATTATGGCTTTAGAATTAACAGATGCCAATTTTCAGGCAACCGTATTAGACAGTGACAAATTAACCTTAGTTGATTTTTGGGCAGAATGGTGTGGACCATGCAGAGCAATCGGACCCGTTATTGAGGAATTAGCAAAAGAATACGATGGCAAAGTAAATATTGGAAAAGTAAACGTTGACAACAATCCTAATTTGAGTGTTAACTACGGTATCACTTCTATACCTGCTATCTTATTTATCAAAGGTGGTCAAATTGTAGACAAGCAAATTGGCGCAGTACCTAAGTCGGTACTTGACAAGAAGATACAATCTTTAATGTAAGACCGTATCTTACCACTTCAACACAGCCTAAATAAATTGCATGGACAAATTTCACGGCGTACTAGGTATTATCCTTATTCTAGGCATTGCCTTTTTGTTTTCGAACAATAAAAGAAGAATTAATTATAGACTAGTCGTAAGTGGCATGCTATTACAAGTACTCATTGCAGTGCTTGTTTTAAAAGTCCCTCCCGTTACCTGGTTTTTTCAAAAGCTAGGTCATGGTATGGAAAAAATTGAACGTTTTGCCAGAGAAGGCGTAGCGTTTGTTTACCGTGGTGTTATGGTGAATGCGCCTGATGGTGTTAAAGATTTTGGACAAGGTGGTTTTGTATTTGCTTTTAGTGTTACCGCTACCATTATATTGGTATGTGTGCTCGTGGCTATTTTATACCATTTTGGTGTGATGCAATTTATTGTTTCGATTATTGCAAAAGCCATGAACTTTATCATGCGTGTGAGTGGCGCCGAAGCGCTTAGTAACGTAGCTAGTGCTTTTGTGGGTCAGGTAGAAGCACAAGTAATGATTCGTCCTTATCTAAATGGTATGACAAAAAGTGAGCTACTCGCTAGTATGAGTGGTAGCCTTGCATGTATTGCCGGCGGTATATTAATTGTATACGCCAACATGGGCGCCAAAGCCGAGTACTTGTTAACGGCCAGTTTAATGGCAGCCCCTGGCGCACTCGTTATTTCAAAAATTGTTTTCCCAGAAACCGAAGAATCGGAAACCATGGGAAAAGTAAAATTAGAAGTAAAAAGCCCCTATAGTAATATCATTGATGCCATTTCACATGGTGCTAGTGATGGTATGAAAATTGCCGTTAACGTTATTGCCATGCTTATTGGTTTTATTGCCTTAATTGCCTTTTTAAACTATATACTAGGTCTTGTTTACCCGGGCTTATCACTTGATTTTATTTTTAGTAAAATATTTTATCCAATGGCTTGGGCCATGGGTGTTCCGGGTCAGGACGTAGCTAATGCAGCTACCCTACTGGGTCAAAAACTAACCATCAATGAGTTTGTTGCGTTTAACAATTTAACCACAAAAGCCGTTCCAATCGTATCAGAAAAAGGACTTTTAATTGTAAGCATCGCTATTTGTGGTTTTGCAAACTTTAGTAGTGTTGGTATGCAAATTGGTGGTATTGGAGAACTAGCCCCTAGCCGTAGAGCCGACCTTGCCAAACTAGGGCTAAAAGCTTTATTGTGCGGCACTTTAGCCTCCTACTTATCTGCTAGTATCGCCGGTATTTTAATGGGTTAATCTTAAACTTGTTGTAACT
The DNA here is from genome assembly GCA_044361485.1 of Sediminibacterium sp. GTDB lineage: Bacteria > Bacteroidota > Bacteroidia > Chitinophagales > Chitinophagaceae > Sediminibacterium. Next base: position 7,007 of record JBIKIS010000074.1, on the reverse strand, counting down.
TTGCAGTCTAAATAAATGACTGCGTGATGGGTACCAATAGAGCGGCTATTGTTTCATTAGTTGAAGCAACAAAAGATAAAGAACTACAACGTATTGCCAATAAAATAATTAATCAAGAGCGTATCTTATTTGATGAAGGTGTTACGCTTTTTGAAAAAGGATCTTTGTCTTGGCTAGGTACCCTTGCAAATTTTGTGCGCGAACAAAAGCACGGCGATAAAACCTATTTTAATAAAAATTTTCATATCGAACCCACCAATGTGTGTGTGTTCTCATGCAAGTTTTGTTCCTACTCAAAATTATATGCCAACAGAGAAGAAGGTTGGGAATTAAGCATCGAACAAATGATGCATATTGTAAAAAGTTACGACGGCAAACCTGTAACCGAAGTACATATAGTGGGTGGCGTTCATCCTAAAATGAACCTTGCTTTTTTTATTGATTTATTAAAGGCCATCAAAGCTCACCGTCCTGATTTACATATCAAAGGCTTTACACCCGTAGAGCTAGATTACATGTTTAAAAAAGCAAAAGTAACTACCGAAGAAGGTATGAAACTTGCACATGCTGCAGGGCTCGATTCATTACCTGGTGGTGGTGCCGAAATATTTCATCCAGAAATTAGAAAACAAATTTGCGAAGACAAAGTAGACGCAGATGGTTGGTTGAATATTCATAAAGTAGCACACAATTTAGGCATGCATAGTAATGCTACATTATTATATGGCCACATCGAAAAATACTGGCACCGCATAGATCATATGGAGCGCCTTCGCCAACTACAAGACGAAACCGGTGGCTTTAATACTTTTATTCCATTAAAGTTTCGTAACCAAGACAATGAGATGAGTCATATTGCAGAGTCTACCACTATCGAAGACATGCGCATGTACGCCGTATCACGTCTTTACATGGATAATTTTGCACACATTAAAGCCTACTGGCCAATGCTAGGTAGACAAAATGCGCAGCTCACTTTATCTTTTGGAGTAAATGATATTGATGGCACTATCGATGATTCAACAAAAATTTATGCGATGGCTGGTAGTGAAGAACAAACACCTACTATGAGCACTGCAGATCTTGTGCGCCTTATCAAACAAGTTAAAAGAGAACCTATTGAGCGTGGTACGCTGTACAACGAAATAAAAAATTACGCGTTGGTACCAGACGAAGAATTGGTGTAAGACAAAAAATTAAATTCAATTTTAATTAGCACTCCGATAAACTAATAGGGACGTGAACGGCGAGTCCACCATCTGCTGTTTCTTTGTATTTGCTATTCATATCTTGTGCAGTGTCCCACATGGTTTGAATCACTTTATCCAAACTTACAATTGCAAAATCTGGTGTGCCCTGTAGCGCGAGTTGTGAAGCCGTAATTGCTTTTACTGCACCCATGGTATTACGCTCAATACATGGTATTTGAACTAAGCCTCCAATAGGATCACAAGTAAGACCTAGATGATGTTCCATCGCAATTTCAGAAGCCATGAGCACTTGACGTTGCGATCCACCCATTAAAGCCGTTAAACCAGCAGCGGCCATGGCAGCAGAAACACCAATCTCTGCTTGACATCCACCCATCGCAGCAGATATGGTGGCTCCTTTTTTAAACAGGCTGCCAATTTCTGATGCAGTAAGTAAAAAGGTAATAATATTTTCTTCTAATTGTTTAGTGGATACATTTTGCGCACAAAAACAAATATAGTATTGAATTACTGCAGGAATTACACCGGCAGCCCCATTGGTAGGCGCTGTTACTACCCTACCAAAAGATGCATTTTCTTCATTCACTGCAAGTGCAAACACACTTACAAAATCTAGGATGTAACTAAAATCATTGCTTCCATTTTGTATCATTGATGTCCATGCATCGTAACCATCATATGCTGCATCTTTTAGTAAACGCTTGTTCATGGCAGCCGCTCTGCGCTTCACTTCTAGCCCACCGGGTAATAGGCCTTCTTTGTGCACACCACGGTACATGCAATCACGCATGGCGTACCAAATGTTGAGTACACCTTCTTTAATATCAGATTCGCTGCGCCTCGTTAATTCATTTTCAAAAACAATCGCACTAATAGATAAACCCGTTTTCATACACCAGTGGAGTAGATCATTGGCGTGTTCGATGGTAAATGGAACTTCTATATTTTCTTTTTGAAGGGGCGCTTTACCCTCTTGTACAATAAAACCACCTCCCACCGAAAAGTAGGTTTCTGCTATTTTGTTTCCGCCCTTTAACTCAATTAAAAATGTTAATCCGTTGGGATGAAAAGGAAGTGATTCGGATTTTAAAAACGCAATATGTTTTGCAGGATCAAAATTTATGGGTCCATGATTTTTTAAGTTCAACAAATGTTTTGTTGATACACTACTAATTAGTTCGTCCATGATAGCAACATCAATGGTTTCTGGGTCGTAACCCATTAAGCCCAGCATCACCGCAATATCAGTACCATGCCCCTTACCCGTTTTGGCGAGTGAGCCATAGAGTAAAACAGTGATGGAATTTACTGGGGCCTTTTTAGCGGAGGCATCCAGCTTTTCCATAACATCCAGCGCAGCACGCCAAGGACCTAGGGTATGAGAACTTGAAGGCCCCACACCAATTTTAAACATATCAAAAACCGAAATAAAATCATGCTCAGCCGCCATACTATCGTTGTTATTACAAAACTAACAAAAGTTAGCAAAACAAAGAACATTAATGCCGGAGTTCAACTTATCCCCATTAAGTGCTCTAGCGCTTTTGGCTGTGTGATGGTAAGCCAAGATTCACGAACTTTGCTCCGCAATCGAACCCATTTTAACACTTTATAATACAAGTAAGCATGCAACTTTCTACACTCCTTGACCGTTTCGCAGAACCAGAAACCCTCAAAATGGCCAAATTAGGTCGCGAATTAAGGGCTAAAGGCATTGATGTTATTGACCTTAGTTTAGGAGAACCAGATTTTGATACGCCTCAGCACATTAAAGATGCTGCTATTAAAGCCATCAATGATAACTGGAGCCACTACACCCCTGTTGCTGGTTTTGCAGACTTAAGAGAAGCAGTTTGTACCAAATTAAAAAGAGATAATAATTTAAATTATTTACCAGAAAATATTGTGACATCTACGGGTGCCAAACAAAGTTTAGCCAATGCAATTTTAGCACTTGTTGACGATGGTGATGAAGTTGTTATTCCAACACCATACTGGGTAACCTATTCGGAGCTTGTAAAAATTGCGCGTGGTAAAGTGGTTGAAATTAGAACTACGGTTGCCAACCAGTTTAAAACCACTGCCGCAGAGTTAGAAGCAGCGATTACTCCAAAGACAAAAGTGTTTATGTTTTCGTCGCCATGTAATCCATCTGGCGCCGTATATACTTTAGCCGAACTAACAGCGCTAGTAGAAGTATTTAAAAAGCATCCAAACATTATTATTTTATCAGACGAAATATACGAATACATCAATTTTGAAGGCAAGCACGAAAGCATTGCGCAGTTTGCAGAAATCAAAGACCGCGTAGTTGTCATCAATGGTCTTAGTAAAGGTTTTGCCATGACAGGTTGGAGACTTGGTTACACGGCTTCTAACACCACTATTGCAAAAGCCATGGAAAAATTACAAGGACAATTTACAAGTGGCACTTGCTCAATCACGCAAAAAGCTGCAGTAGCTGCGCTTACCGGGGATTTAAGACCTTCACTAGAAATGACGGAAGAGTTTACACGTAGAAGAACAAGAACCCTAGAGCTTGTCAAAGCAATGCCTGGTTTTATTTGTTTTGAACCGCAGGGTGCTTTTTATGTATTTCCGGATGTAAGTGCTTATTATGGTAAATCTGCAAATGGCGAAACCATAAAAAATGCTGCCGACTTTAGCATGTACTTATTAAATACAGCGCACGTTTCAAGTGTAATGGGTGATGCATTTGGCGAGCCTAATTGTGTTCGTTTCTCATTTGCCAATAGCATGCCAAATATTGAAAAAGCATGGGCGCGTATCAAAGACGCTCTCGCTGCTTTACAATAAATCATGGAAGAAGAAATAGAAAAAAAACAAGGACTACCGCTAGCCCAAAAGCTAGAAATGTTTAGCAATAGACTTACGAAAGTGTTTAAGCACCGCAGTAAAATTGCTAGACGCACCGGTGTGGGCTGTTACCGTATTTACGAGCACGACCTTCCCGAATTTCCATTTTGCATAGAAGCTTACGAAAATAAAATTTACGTATCGGAGTATGTAAGAAGGCATGGCATGACCGACGAAGAGCATGATGCATGGCTACAACCCTCTCTCGAAATAATTAGCGAAGTAACAGGCACGCCGCTTACCAGTATTTACAAGCGTGAAAGAAAAAAAATGTCTCATCGAGACGAGCAGTATGAAAAAGTAGATACCAAGCAGGAATTTTTTACAGTGCTTGAAAATGATTTGAAATTTCAGGTAAACCTAACAGACTATTTAGATACCGGACTTTTTTTAGACCACCGCACCACGCGTGAGATGGTACGCAAAGAAGCAAAGGACAAACGTTTTTTAAATTTATTTTGCTACACAGGTTCCTTTTCGGTGTATGCAGCAGCTGGAGAAGCGGCCACTGTAACCTCGGTAGATTTATCTAAAACCTATTTAAGTTGGGCCGAAACAAATATGGCTATTAACCTATTAAAAGATCCTAGCAAATATTTTTACATTCACGCCGATGTAAAACAGTATTTGAAAACCCTTACTCCTAATAGTTTTGATTTAATTGTAATGGACCCTCCTACGTTTAGCAATAGCAAGCGTATGAAAGATTTTTTAGACATTCAAAGAGACCATGTCGAGCTTATCAATGATATGCTTGCAGCTACCACAGATGGTGGCACACTTTATTTTAGCACCAACTACACTAAATTTATTTTAGACGAAGCAGGTATTAAAGCAAGCAGCATTAAAGACATCACTAAAGCAACTACCGGATTTGATTTTGAGGGAAAACTAAAGCGTTGGTGCTACCGCATTATTAAATAAATGTAGTCATAAAAAAATCCCCTACGAAAACGCAGGGGATTTTTTTATTCATCCTATGTAAACCTTATTTTACTTCTTCAAACTGCGCGTCTTCTACATTGTCATTTTGTTGTTGCGCACCACCCGCTGCTGCGTCTGGTCCTGCTGCACCAGCCTCAGGGCCAGCTGCTTGTTGCGCCTTGTAGATTTCTTCAGAAGCCGCCGTCCAAGCTGTATTCATTTCGGCCATTGCAGCGTCGATAGCTGGGATGTCCTGATTTTTATGCGCTTCTTTCAATTTAGAAAGCGCCGCTTCGATCGGTTCTTTTTTATCGGCAGAAATTTTATCGCCAAACTCTTTAAACTGCTTTTCTGTTTGGAAAATTAAGCTATCGGCTTGGTTTAATTTTTCTACTTTTTCACGTGCTTCTTTATCAGTTGCTTCGTTGGCTTTTGCTTCGGCTTTCATTTTTTCAATTTCTTCCTTGCTTAAACCACTACCCGCTTCAATTCTAATTTTTTGTTCTTTACCAGTACCCTTGTCTTTTGCGTGTACGCTTAAGATACCATTTGCATCGATATCAAAAGTTACTTCGATTTGAGGAACACCTCTTGGTGCTGGTGGAATACCATCTAAATTAAAGATACCTAAGCTCTTGTTTTGATTGGCCATTGGACGCTCTCCTTGTAACACATGGATTTGAACACCCGGTTGGTTATCACTCGCTGTAGAATATATTTCTGTTTTTTTAGTTGGAATGGTTGTGTTAGAAGGAATCATGGTTGTCATTACGCTACCCATGGTTTCGATACCTAGGCCAAGTGGTGTAACGTCTAATAACAATACATCTTTTACTTCTCCAGTTAATACCGCACCCTGAATCGCTGCACCGAGTGCAACAACCTCATCTGGGTTAACACCTCTGTTAGGTTTTTTACCAAAGAATTTTTCTACAATCTCCTGAACTTTAGGAATACGTGTAGAACCACCCACTAAAATTACTTCGTCAATATCTGTAGTGCTGTAACCTGCATCTTTTAATGCAGCTTCACAAGGCTTTAAACAACGTGTAAATAAATTATCTGCTAGAGCTTCAAATTTTGCACGCGTTAATTTTACCACTAAGTGCTTAGGCACACCATCAACAGCAGTGATGTATGGTAAGTTAATTTCTGTTTCGGCAGAAGCACTTAATTCTATTTTAGCTTTTTCAGAAGCTTCTTTTAAACGCTGAAGCGCCATTGGATCCTTGCGTAAATCGATGGCTTCTTGATTTTTAAATTCATCCGCTAAAAAGTCCATGATTACTTTATCAAAGTCGTCACCACCTAGGTGTGTATCACCATTGGTAGATTTTACTTCAAATACGCCATCACCTAAATCAAGTACCGACACGTCAAACGTACCACCACCTAAGTCAAATACCGCAATTTTTTGCTCTGCATTTTTTTTATCTAAACCGTAAGCTAATGCTGCAGCTGTAGGTTCGTTTACAATACGTCTAACATTTAAGCCTGCAATTTCACCAGCTTCTTTGGTAGCTTGACGCTGTGCATCGTTAAAGTAGGCAGGCACTGTGATAACAGCATCTGTTACTTCATGACCTAAATAATCTTCTGCGGTTTTTTTCATTTTTTGTAACACCATCGCAGAAATTTCTTGTGGTGTATACATACGATCATCAATCGCTACACGAACGGTGTTGTTATCACCTTTTGCAACGTTATAACTCCAATGACTAATTTCTTCGGTTACTTCATCAAAACGACGACCCATAAAACGCTTAACGCTGGTAATGGTGTTTTGAGGATTTGTGATGGCCTGACGCTTAGCAGGATCTCCTACTTTACGCTCACCATTTTTTAAAAAGGCAACTACAGAAGGCGTCGTTCTACGACCTTCATCATTTGCAATTACAACTGGTTCATTACCTTCCATTACGGCTACACAACTGTTTGTGGTACCGAGGTCAATGCCTATTATTTTTCCCATATAAATTGAATTTCAGATTAATA
>JBIKIS010000196.1:0-3068 GCA_044361485.1 Sediminibacterium sp. | reverse complement strand
CGCGGTGGTCGCAGAGCACCTGCTAGCGCAGATGGTGCTGCTCCTAAGCGTCGTACCACAACAGGAACACGTCGTCCTGCTGCTGGAAAATAAAATACAATTCAATTGGGCCATCACTTCAATACCTGTTGGTAATGATTTGTGGCCCAATTTTCATAAAGCCTAAAAAATAATTATTATGAGTACTGTAAACATTACAGCCCAAGATATTAATAAACTTCGTCAGGCAACTGGCGCAGGTATGATGGATTGCCGTAAAGCATTAACAGAATCTGCTGGTGATTTTGAAGCGGCTATCGATTGGTTACGTAAGCAAGGTCAAAAAGTGGCTGCAAAACGTAGCGACCGTGAAGCAAAAGAAGGTGTGATCATTGCACAAACTTCTGCAGACAATAAAACTGGTTTTATTGTTTGTATTTCTTGTGAAACTGATTTCGTTTCTAAAAATGCAGAGTTCGTTGCATTTGCGCAAAGCATTGCTGATGCTGCTGTTGCAAACAATGTAAAATCTGCAGAAGAATTAAACGAAGTGGTTATCAACGGCGCGAAAGTGTCTGATATGATCAACGACAAATTAGCTTCTATCGGTGAAAAAATTGGTGTTGCTAAATTTGAAAGAGTAGAAGCTGCTTTTGTGGCATCTTATATCCATGGTGCAAACCGTATGGGTGTATTAGTAGGTTTAAATAAAGAAGCAGCAGAAGCTGGTAGAGACGTAGCGATGCAAATTGCTGCGATGAACCCACTTGCTGTTGATGCAAATTCTATTCCTGCTGAAACCATCGAAAGAGAGCGTGCAATTATCATTGATACCATGAAGGAAGATCCTAAAATGGCTGGCAAACCAGACGAAATGGTTGCTAAAATTGCTGAAGGTAAGATCAATGCTTTCTTCAAAGAAAATACCCTTTTAGCACAAGCCTTTGTTAAGGATGGTGGTATCAGTGTAGAAGCTTACTTAAAATCTGCTGGCGACGTTGTTGTTACAGAATTTAAGCGTGTAGCTTTAGGTTAATATACCTGTTCAACCTTGTTATATATAGAGGCCCTAACGGGCCTCTATTTTTTTGCCCCGGTTTTCTTTGGCACTTGGCTAAAAATTGAGGTTATTTGCATATATAAATGATCCATTATGCTGCCTAAGTACAAAAGAATCCTCCTCAAATTATCTGGCGAAGCCTTATTAGGTGAACAAAGAAATGGCGATCCGTTCAATCCAAAAATTATTGAACAGTACGCGCAGGATATTAAAAAAGTAGTAGACCTGGGTGTGCAAGTAGCAATTGTTATTGGCGGTGGTAATATTTACAGGGGCATGAATGAAGCAGATAGTGGTATTGAGCGTGCACATGGGGATTATATGGGTATGCTAGCAACCGTAATTAACGCTATGGCCATGCAAGCGATGCTAGAAAAAATTGGCGTGTATACAAGACTTCAAAGTGCGATTAATATGGAGCAGGTTGCAGAGCCGTATATCCGCCGCAAAGCACTTAGACATTTAGAAAAAGGACGCGTTGTAATATTTGGTGCAGGTACTGGTAACCCTTATTTCACCACCGATACAGCGGGTTCACTGCGTGCCATAGAAATGAAGGCCGATGTTATTTTAAAAGGAACACGTGTAGATGGTGTGTATAGTGCCGATCCAGAAAAAGATCCTACCGCAACTAAATTTGAAACCATTGGTTTCCAAGATTGTATTTCTAAAAACTTAAAAGTAATGGACATGACAGCCTTTACTTTATGTATGGAAAATAAATTACCCATCATTGTGTTTGACATGAACAAGCCTGGTAATTTATTAAAAGTGGTAGAAGGTATGCAGGTGGGAACACTCGTTGGCTAATCAAACAAAAACTGGACACATGAAAAAATGGCTTATTGTATTATTTGTTGTTGCAGCTGTTTCACAAGTAAATGCGCAACAAAAATTAACGTTAGATAACGCCATTTCTATCGCGCTTAAAAATAGTTATGATGTTGAACTAGTTCGTAACCAATTAGCGATTAGCAATATCAACAACAATCCTGGCGATGCAGGGGCGCTACCAACCATTAATTTAAACGCTTCCGATAACGAACAAATCATTTCGATTAATCAAAAGTTTCCGGATGCCAATCGAAATACACAACGAAATAATGTAGGGTCTAATATTTTACAACTAGGTGTTACGGGAACTATGTTATTATACAATGGCAACCGCATCGTAACAACGCAAAAAAGATTGGCACAATTAGAGATACTCAATAAAAATGTGCTGAATGCGCAACTTCAAAATACCATGGCGCTTGTTAGCGTGCGTTATTATGAAGTGGTGCGTCAGCAGGAACTTCTAAAAACCATTCAAAAATCGATAGATGTTTTTCAAAAACGACTCGATATTTTAGAAGCAAGACAACAAGCAGGACTTGCCAATAATGCGGATATTTATCAGGCCAAGCTTGATTTAAACCAGCAAAAACAGGCGCTCCAAACACAATATTTAATTATCAAACAAAGCAAAGCAGATCTATTACAATCGATGGTGCAGGCGCCTGATTCAGTTATTGTAGTAGATGATAAAATTGCAATTGATAAAACCTTATCACTAGAAAACATTAAGGCAACGCTACCTTCCAATCCAGATTATTTAGCAGCTGCTACACAAATTACCATCAATCAACTCATCGAAAAAGAAACGGCCGCCCTTCGTATGCCATCCTTAAGAGCTACAACAGGCTTTAATTTAAATAGCAATAAAAGTGCCGCAGGTTTCATATTACTCAATCAGAGTTATGGTCCATTTTTTGGTGTGAACCTGAGTGTTCCTTTGTACAATGGTTCTGTATTTAAGCGTCAAGGACAAGTAGCTGCAATCAATACACGCAGTGCTAAACTCCAACAAGAAAATCTAGCGCTTACACTTGAAACAAATGCTGTTAAAACATTTAATGCTTATAGTAATGCACTGTCGCAATTAGAGACAGAAGCTAAAAACTATGCACTCTCTGGTCAGCTACTAGATTTGGTGTTACAAAAATTTGAACTAGCTCAGGCAACTATTATAGAAGTGCGTCAAGCACAA
>JBIKIS010000073.1:0-9681 GCA_044361485.1 Sediminibacterium sp. | reverse complement strand
TCTTTTGGCGTATACCAATACATACTAGGATGGTTTTGTTCCAGCACCTTGTGCAGGGTTTGTAAATCTTGTAAAAGCTTTGCTGGCGCTATTTTTGGGGCATTTGCTAATTTTTTTTGCGCCATTGTTGACACACCAAAAAATAGGCAACAAATAAATAAAACGAGTTTGTAACCATTACAACCGCGCATACTTTTTATTTAATATTTTCAAATTAAAATTATGCCTCTTTGAATGCGGTCCAACCCTGTGCTGTGATGTCAAAAGTGTTACCACCCTTGGTTAATAGTTTTGATCCTTCATTAACATCAACCACATAACCAATCACACTAATGTCTTCGTTTAAAGTAATTTTATCGTGGTCTTCTTGTTTAAGGGTAAAGAGTAGTTCATAATCTTCGCCGCCATTGAGCGCACACACCGTAGGATCTAGGCCAAACTTAAACGCCGCTTTTCTAGACTCATCAGATATTGGAAGTTTTTCTTCATAAATCCGACAACCTACAACGCTTTGCTTACATAAGTGGAGTATGTCACTACTAATACCATCGCTTACGTCCATCATAGCAGTTGGTACAATATTATTTTCTGCAAAAAAAGCAATGATTTCTTTACGTGCCTCAGGTTTTAAAAGCCTTCCTACTATATAACTTTCGTTTTCTAAATCGGGTTGTACGCCTGGGTTTTCGAGATAAATCTTTTTTTCTCTTTCCATCAGCGTTAATCCTAAAAACGCACCGCCTAAATCGCCAGACACACAAATTAAATCACCTACACCCGCAGTACTTCTTTTTACAAACGTATCAGGTGCTACTTCACCAATGGCTGTTACTGAAATAACAAATCCTTTTTGTGAAGAAGAAGTATCACCACCCACTAAATCCACACCATGTTTTTCGCAAGCAATATGCACACCTTCATAAAATTCAGTGATGGCCTCTACACTAAAACGGTTGCTGATTCCAATGCTAATGGTGATTTGTGTAGGCTGCGCATTCATGGCATAAACGTCCGAAAGGTTTACCATCACTGCTTTGTAGCCCAGGTGCTTTAATGGCGTATACATGAGGTCAAAATGAATGCCTTCTAATAATAAATCGGTGGTAACCACGGTTTGTTTTCCAAAATGATCTATCACTGCTGCATCATCGCCCACCGATAAAACAGTAGAAGCGTTATGCGTTTCAAAATTTTTGGTCAGGTGTTCTATCAATCCAAATTCACCTAGGGTGGTGATTTCTGTTCTTTGTTCGCTCATATTTAATTTTTTATTGTACAGCTGCGCCATTAATAATGGCTAGTAACTCGTCGTGGATATATCCATTGGTCGCTAATAAATGTGGTTGGTATACGGAGTAGTTTTCGCCTTTATAGTCGGTTACTTTTCCGCCGGCTTCCGCTACCATTAAAAAACCTGCTGCGCTATCCCAGGCCTGTAATTTATGTTCGTAAAACCCATCAAATTTACCAGCAGCGACCCAGCACAAATCAATGGCAGCACTACCTAGCCTGCGCACGGGTATACCTTTTCTAATTAATTTTTCAAATACTTGAAGGGGTCCATTGGGCGTATCTAAATAAGTATATGGAAAGCCTGTAACGAGGCAAGATTCAATCACTTTGGTTTTTTTACTAACGCTAATTTTTTTGTCATTTACAAAAGCACCCTTTCCTTTTTCTGCAAAATAAAACTCATTCATGATGGGGTTGTAAACCGCGCCCATAATAACTTGACCATCTTTTTCAAGTCCTACACTTACACAACAAATAGGAATACCGTTGGCAAAATTGACGGTGCCATCAATAGGGTCAATAATCCACTTGTATTCGGATGTGGTAATAATTTCTCCGGTTTCTTCACTTAAAATAAAATGATCTGGATAAGCGCCCTGAATCACACCAATAATGGCGCGCTCTGCGGCATGGTCTGCCTCGGTTACCAAGTTATTGACACCCTCTTTATGGCTTATTTCAAAGGCTCCATTAAAAAACCTTTGCAACTCGGCAGCACCGGCTTTTGTAGCAGCTATCAGTGTTTCTGTTAACATATCGCAAAAGTAACGAAGATGCAGCCACTATTCAAGTTTTGTATCATTTTGCTTTAGCTTTGTAGCATGGCTCTATTTAATCTCTCCCTATCCCCTAAAAACACGAAAAAGGAACAGGACCGTGTTTTAAAAAAATTACTCCGTCGTGCAAAAAACACGGCATTCGGAAATAGATTTCATTTTGATGCATTATTGAAAAGTAAATCGGTTGCAAAAGATTTTCAAAAAGCGGTACCCATTTATAATTACAATAAAATTTACAAGGAGTGGTGGCATAGATGTATTGAGGGTGAAGCGGACGTTTGTTGGCCAGGTAACATTAAATATTACGCATTAAGTAGCGGAACATCGGAAGCGTCTAGCAAGTATATTCCTGTTACGCGTCAGTTATTATCGGGCAATAAAGCCATTATGGTGAAGCAACTCCTAAGCCTGCGACACTATAAAAATATTCCATACACGTCTATCGCAAAGGGCTGGCTTGCCATTGGTGGTAGCACAGAGCTTCAAAAAGGAACCGGATTTTACGCCGGTGATTTAAGTGGTATCACTGCAAAAAAACTGCCTACTTGGTTTCAGCCTTTTTATAAACCTGGAAAAAAAATTGCCAAAGAAAAAGATTGGAATAAAAAATTAGAAGAGATTGTTGCAGAAGCACCAAATTGGGATATTGGATTTTTAGTGGGTGTGCCCGCTTGGATTCAGCTCTGCATCGAAATGATTATAAAAAAATATGAGCTCAATAATATTCACGAACTCTGGCCTAATTTATCTTTTTTTGGTCATGGCGGTGTGAGTTTTGAACCTTATAAAAAAGGGTTTGAAAAATTATTGGGAAAACCCATTACCTATATCGAAACCTATTTAGCGAGCGAAGGTTTTATTGCCTACCAAGATCATCAAAACGCAGCAGGAATGCGGCTTGTAACAGGTCAGCACTTATTTTTAGAATTCGTTCCTTTTAATGAAAATAATTTTGACGAAGACGGAGAAATAAAAGATAACGCAACGGCATTACTTATAGACGAGGTGGAAGAAGGAACCGATTATGCCATTTTGATTAGTACGGCAGCGGGCGCTTGGCGTTATCTAATTGGCGACACTGTTAAGTTCATTGACAAAGAGAACGCACAAATAATTATTACGGGAAGAACCAAACACTTTTTAAGTTTAGTGGGCGAGCACCTAAGTGTAGACAATATGAACAAGGCCATTGAAACCGTAAGCCGCGCATTTAACATTAGCATTCCAGAATACACAGTAACCGGTGTGCCGCATGGAAATTTATTTGCACACAAGTGGTATGTGGCCTGCAACGACGATGTTAATGAAAAAGAATTAGCGGCAGCCATTGATCAGCACCTATGCGCTATTAATGATGATTATGCCACCGAACGAAAAAGTGCCTTACAAGACGTTTCTGTTTCAGTCATAAAAGAAGATGTATTGATGGGCTTTATGGAGTCGCAAGGAAAATTAGGCGGACAACACAAGTTTCCAAGGGTTTTAAAAGGTAAACAATTAGAGGCATTTGAATCATTCATACGTAATACATAAATAATGATAGCGCCGCTAATAAAGGGTTTAGTGCTGGGGTTGATATTGAGCATTTCGGTGGGGCCCATCATTTTTGCAATCATAAAACATAGCATTAACAGTGGCCGAAGGGCAGGATTAAGCTTTGTGGCAGGGGTGTCTACTTCCGATATTTCGTTGGTGTTGTTTTGTAATTTTTTTACTGGACTTTTTGCAACAGCCCTAGAACATAAAAACAAAATTGCCTTAGCAGGCAGTATTTTTTTAATTGGACTGGGCATTTATACGCTGCTATTTAAAAAAGTAAGTATTGCTGAAAACACAAACGGCGCACAAGAAAAACTAAGTTGGCAAAAATATGTTGGGCTCTACTTATCTGGTTTTTTTATGAACACATTAAACCCCGGTGTGTTTTTATTTTGGTTTGCATGGACCGCAGCAATTGTTGCAGATGCAGAAGCATCAAGCAATCCAGGCAATTACAAAGCAGTTGTTTTTATTACTTGCCTGGTTTTTGTACTTGCCTCTGATATTGTTAAAGTTGTTTTATCAGAAAAATTAAGGCCAAAACTCAACACTAAAAACCTACATTTAATCAATCAAATTGCCGGCGTTATACTCATCGGATTTGGTGTGTTCCTTTTTTATGGAGCGTTAAAATAAAACCATGTTTGCATACAAATACATGTTGGGCTTACTTGTAGCTGTAGTATTTACTACTTCAGTATCGCGTGCGCAGGTTGGCAATACACTGGTATTAAAAGAAAAAGGTAGAACCATTCAGAGCTGGATAGAAAAAGATTGTATCACATTTAGATTTAGCAATACGCAGTGGATTGAAGGAAAAATAAAAACGATTTTAAAAGACTCTTTGCTCATCAATATGTACCGCGCACAGCAATCACCTACAATGTTTGGTGGCTTTAGGGTGGATACAACCTGGCTAGGTTTTTTAAAAATTAGTATCAACGAAATTTCAGGTATGCCACAATCGAGGTATAAATCTGGCATGTTTACAAACGGCGTTCTTTTTAAACTAGGAAGTGGCGCTTATATGTTTTTGAACATCGCAAATAGTATCATTAAAGGATTACCGCTATTGGATGCTGGCAATTCCACTAGACTGCTTGTTGCTGCTGGCTTTTATGGTATAGGAACCCTTCAAAAACAAAAGCACAAAGCCTATTTACCCATTGGTAAAAAGTATACCATGGCTATTTATTAGTGTGCTAAAAGAGCGTCTATGGCTGCCACCGCTTTTTGATTGCGCGTTTCAAAACCACCACTGATTTCAACCCAAGGCGTTTGTTGATTGATTAAAATGTCTTTATAAATCTGAAATAATTCTTGACGTGGTTTTTCGTCGGGGTATTCTCTTAGTTCATCTTTTACCCAGGGTATGTCTGGCTTACAAAGCAAATACAAATCGTAGTCTTGCTTATTTATTTCATTTAATATAAATGTAGGGCAAGTACCAAACACATATTCGGCCCATACTTTCATCACGTACATATCTGTATCAACAATAAGTGGCTTTACAATTCCAGTTTGATCTATTTGTGATTGTAGCGCTTCTATGTGTTTATGCACTGCATCCAATTGACCCTTTGCAATCGTAATTAAATCGTCAATAGTATATGCAGTTCCATTTTCTAATAAATATTCTCTAGCAAACTCTGGGCACCAAAGGGTGTTATAATAATCTGCTAAATACCCGCAAAGCGTAGATTTGCCGGTACTTTCGGGACCTATTACTACTATTTTTTTTAAGGAAAAAATGGGTTTCATATAGCCTTTGCTTTTTTACGCCATTCGATAAGTCCTGCAATAGCAAGCATCAACAAAACAAAAAATTGAACGCTAGTAAATACATACCCTTTCACAAAATAAAGGGGAATCGAAAAAATATTAGTAGCTATCCAATAATACCAGCTTTCTACTTTTTTCTTGGCCATAAGCCACATGCCCGTATAGGCTGCTGCGCTTGATAAAGCGTCGGCCCAAGGGATGGCACCAGGTGCAAATGAAGCTTTAGAAAAAGAAAGCGCCGTATAAAGTATGATATAAAAACCACCAAAAAATAAGAACTGTTGTAAAAGTTCTTTGTTAGTAGAAAACTGAATTTGTAAAATGGTTTCTTGCTGCTCATTTTTGCGCGTCCATAACCACCAACCATAAACACTCATAACAGTGTAGTAAATGTTTACACTAGCTTCGCCTAGTAGGTGACCTTTAAAACTTAAGTAAACAAAAATGGTGGTATTGATAAGACCCACAGGATACACAAGTACCTGTTCTTTTTTGCTAAACCATACGCTTGCAATACCTGCAAGCACGGCAATAAATTCTAGTGCGGACGTTTGTAATAAACCATCTATAAAAGATTGGTATAAGGCAGCGGGGCTCATTTTATTCGGCCTCTGCAACCACTTCTTTCACTTCAGGTATCATGCGTTTCATCATGCCTTCGATACCCGCTTTTAAGGTAACCATCGAAGAAGGACAACCACTACAACTACCTTGTAACATTAAGTTTACAACGCCATCATTGTAGCTTTTAAATTGTATCGCACCGCCATCCATTTCTACAGCTGGCTTTACGTAATTTTCTAATAATTCTTTTACACGCTTTACAATATCGTCATCATCGGCACTCACGGTATTGGTTGCTTCTTGTTTCATTTTTGCTACCTCTTCTTCATTCACTACAACACCGCCATTTTCTAGATACTCTTGTAAAAAAGTTTTAATGGTAGGAATCACATCCTGCCAATCATCGGTATCTGGAGTTTTTGTAAGCGTTACAAAATTGGAAGCGATAAATACAGCTTTGATAAAAGGAAAACTAAACAACTCTTTTGCAAGTGGAGATGCGGCCGCAAGTGTTTCGTCGGCAACGTCTAAACTTTTTCCTGGATACAATAATTTGTTGGCCACAAATTTCATGGTTTCCGGATTTGGTGTCATCTCGGTATAAATGCTAATGATAGAGTTTCCTGTAGTAATCATAGTATCAAATTGAATAGCAAAAATAAACAATTTTATTGGGGGAGTAGCCGCCGCGCGCAATTTTTCGGATATCGAAAAATAGATTTATTTTTTATCGGCGGGTTTAGGCACAAAATCCAATACGACACCATTGATACAATACCTAAGGCCTGTTGGTGGCGGACCATCTTCAAACACATGTCCCAGGTGAGATTCGCATCTACCGCACTGAACCTCTGTTCGTTTCATTCCAAGCGTGTTGTCCTCTAAATAAATAATAGACGTTTTAGTAAGTGGCTCAAAAAAACTAGGCCATCCACAACCACTTTCAAATTTGGTGTTGCTTTTAAAAAGTGCATTGCCACAAACCGCGCAGTAATAGGTGCCTATTTCTTTGAAATCTTCAAACTTACTCGTCCATGGTCTTTCGGTTCCTTTTTGACGGGCTATAAAATAAACCTCTGGTGATAGTATTTTTTTCCATGCTTCTTCGGGCACCGTAATTTTAGTAGTATCGGTTCTAGAAAAATGTGGATTGTTGTTTTTAGTAGTGTCTTCCATGGTTGTTTGTGTTTGTTGTAACGTATATCCACTGCAGCTTTGCACAGTTATCAAGCATAACAAATAAAGGATTGTCTTTTTCATATTCTGCCAAGATCTGGTAATTAAAGGTATAACAAAAGGGCTGCGGGTTTAGTTGTGTATTAAGCCAAATTCGTATATTTGTTGCAAGCAAGAATCCCAATCAACATGTTTAATATTATTTTATTTGGACCTCCCGGTAGTGGCAAAGGAACGCAAAGCGAAAACCTAATTGCATCTTACGGATTAAAACACCTGTCTACCGGCGATTTATTAAGAAGTGAAATTGCCAATCAAACGCCCCTTGGCCTAGAAGCCAAGCGTTTTATGGATCAGGGTCAATTGGTTCCGGATGAAGTAGTTATTGGCATGATTAGCTCGGCACTGGACAACAATCCGGCCGCAAAAGGCTTTTTATTTGATGGATTTCCGCGTACAGAGGCACAAAGTATTGCCCTTGATAAGCTTTTGGCCCTCAAGGAAACCGAAATTAGCCTGGTACTTGCCCTAGAAGTAAGTGAAGAAGAGCTAGTAAAGCGCTTATTAAACAGGGGTTTAACCTCTGGAAGATCGGATGATACCAACGAAACGGTGATTAGAGCCCGTATTACGGAGTACGAACAAAAAACAACGGTAGTGGCAAACTACTATGCTGGATTTGATAAAGTGGTGAAAATCAAGGGAGAAGGAAGTGTAGAAGAAATATTTTCATCTCTACGCAGCGAAATTGATAAAAGGTTGTCTTAGTTATATAGCTAGTTTAACCAACAGCTAACTGCTTTCCCGCCATAGTTAATCCTAAGGCGGGATTTTTTTTGTTTTAACATATGCTATAGTGATGCTGGGGATATTAAGCGGTACCTTTGCAGCTTGTTCCAGCTACAAAACATATCAAATAAGCCCAAAAACGGTCCTTTATGGATGGTTTTATGCCTGTTTATGGCGGTTATGGCCCTTTCTAACGCTTCAAAAGCACAAGCCCTCCCTACCAAACAGCTCTACCAAAAACTAGATCTAGAGCAGCGCGGTCTATCCAAAAAAGCTTTTGACCTCGCTGTCAGGGGTTTTGAAAAATTACTAGCACAGGGTAAATTAATGAACAGCGCCGTTCTGTCAATTGTAGACTTTAGCCTTCCTTCTAGCCATAAAAGACTTTTTGTAATCAATATAAAATCGCAGGAATTAATTTTTTACGATTACGTGGCGCATGGAAAAAATTCTGGTGCCACCATTGCAAAAAGTTTTTCGAATAAAATAAATAGTTTAAAAAGTAGCCTTGGTTTTTTTGTAACTAAAAATACCTACAACGGAAAAAACGGTTTGTCTTTGGCACTAGATGGAAAAGAAAAAGGAATTAACGATCATGCATTAGCAAGAGCAGTTGTTATTCATGGCGCACCTTATGTAAATGAAAATTTTGCTGCACAAAAAAATGGTATCGGCAGAAGTTGGGGTTGCCCATCAGTACCAGAAAAAATTAATGCGTCTTTAATTGAAACCATCAAAGATGGTTCTTGCTTTTTTATTTACGCACCTATCTATAAAAAAGAAAGCGCCTCCTTGTAGGAAGCGCTCTCAAATATAGGATTGGGTTAGTAAAGACTATTTTCTTTCTAATAATTTAAAGAACTGATCTAATTGAGGTAATACCACAATTCTTGTTCTTCTATTGGCTGCTTTACCTGCTGCAGTAGCATTATCTGCAACTGGTAAGTATTCGCTACGACCCGCTGCTGTCATGCGTTTTGGATCAAGGCCATAAGATTTTTGTAAGATACGAACAATAGATGTTGCACGCTTAACACTTAGGTCCCAGTTGTCATTTAATTCGTCAGTGCTGATCGCTACATTGTCTGTGTGACCTTCCACCATAAATTCAATATCAGGTTGTGCAGCTAAAACTTTTGCTACTTTACCTAACACTACTTTAGCGCGCTCAGTAACATCATAGCTTCCTGTTTTAAATAATAATTTATCAGAGATGTCTACATAAACAACACCCTTATCAACTTTAACATTGATATCTTGATCTTCTAAATTTCCTAATGCACCTTTTAGGTTCATTACAAGCGCCATGTTTAAAGAATCTTTACGCGCAATTGAACCTTGTAAATCTCTAATGTAAATATCTTTTGCACCAATATTTTCTAAAGATTTTTTAATGCTCTCGGCTTGTGCACCAGTAATAACTGATAAATCTTTTAACTGCTCCATGGCAGTGCTGCTATTTTTACGCAAAAATTCTACTTGCTCATTTAAGCCAGCAATTTGTTGCTCTAATGCTGCTTTTTTTGAAGTTAAATCTGCGTTCGCAGTTTTTGATTTGTCTAACTGTGCTTGGATGGCTTTAATTTCATCCTGAAGGGCACGGTACTTTTCTTGCATATCTAAGTAAGAACCACTTAATTGAACATACTTAGCTTCACTCTCTTTAAATTTCTTTGTGCTCACACAAGAAAACAGCAATGCCGAAAATCCGATTACTGTAAATAGTTGTTTTAGTTTCATAACAGTATAAATTATTGAT
>JBIKIS010000195.1:0-3093 GCA_044361485.1 Sediminibacterium sp. | reverse complement strand
CAAAAGATGCCCATGCAACACAAAATTGTCATTGCAATTACTGGAGCCAGCGGTTCTATTTATGCCAAAGTTTTATTGGATAAATTAGCCGCTTTAAACACCCAAATTGCACAGGTGGGCATTGTCATGAGCAAAAACGCCAAAGAAGTTTGGGAAACCGAACTAGGTAATACTGATTTTAACAACTACCCTTTTAACTACTACGAAAAGTTTGACTTTAACGCGCCCTTTGCCTCAGGATCGGCAGGTTACAACACTATGATTGTGGCACCATGCAGTATGGGTACCCTGGGCCGTGTAGCAGCTGGTATTAGCGATGATTTAATTACCCGCGCTGCCGATGTGGTTTTAAAGGAGAGGCGTAAACTTATTTTAATGGTGCGTGAAACACCCTACAACCTAATTCATATCAAAAACATGGAAACGGTCACGCTAGCTGGTGGCATTATTTGCCCTGCAACACCATCGTTTTACAGCAGACCTACTACCATTGAGCAGGCAGCTGCTACCGTTGTAGACCGTGTTATTGATTTAGCTGGTCTAAAACAAGACAGTTATAGATGGGGTGAATAATCGCCCCATCTATAGCTGACATCTACTCTACTTTAGCGCTTTCGTCTTCTGTTACTTTCTTACGAAATGTGAACACAATTTTACCTGCCTCTTTATCAAGGTCAGCTACAAGTGTATCGCCTGCAGTAATGGTAAAGTTCAAGATTTCTTCGGCTAGAGGATCTTCTAAATATTTTTGAATGGCTCTGTGCAGTGGCCTTGCGCCATACTGCACATCATATCCTTTATCTGCAATAAAATCTTTGGCTGCTTCTGTTAACTCTAAACTAAATCCTAAATTTTGCAAACGCTTTTCTACACTCTTCATCAAAATATCAATAATGTTAAAGATGTTTTCTTTGGTTAAAGAATTAAACACCACCACGTCATCAATACGGTTTAAAAATTCAGGCGAGAAAGTACGCTTCAATGCTTTTTCAATAACTGCTTTATTATTTTCTTCGGCATTTTGAATACGTGTTGCCGTTGCAAAACCAACACCATCACCAAACTCTTTTAATTGACGTACGCCAATATTAGAAGTCATAATGATAAGTGTGTTTTTGAAATCAATTTTACGGCCTAGGCCATCTGTTAATTGACCATCATCAAGTACCTGCAATAAAATATTGTAAATATCTGGGTGCGCTTTTTCAATTTCGTCTAATAAAATTACACAGTATGGCTTACGTCTCACTTTTTCTGTTAACTGTCCACCCTCTTCATAACCTACATAGCCTGGAGGCGCACCAATTAAACGGCTTACGGTAAATTTTTCCATGTACTCACTCATGTCAATACGAATGAGTGCATCATCAGATTCAAACATATTGCGCGCAAGAGCACGTGCTAGTTCGGTTTTACCTACACCCGTTGGACCTAAAAATATAAAGGTACCAATTGGTTTTTTAGGATCTTTTAACCCTACTCTATTTCGCTGAATAGCTTTAACCACTTTTACAATGGCTTCGTCTTGCCCCACAACCATGCCCTTCATTTCTTCGTTCATACGGCGCAGCTTGTCTGTTTCTGCTTGAACCATACGTTTAACAGGAATACCAGTCATCATGCTCACTACTTCTGCGATATTCTCTTCAGAAATAGGATAACGCTTGTGTTTGCTTTCTTCTTCCCAAGCAGATTTTGCTTGCTCCAATGACTCGCCTAATTTTTTTTCAGTGTCTCTAAGTGCAGCAGCTTCTTCGAAACGCTGACTTTTTACCACTTTATTTTTTTCGTTTTTAACGGCTTCAATTTCTTTTTCAAGTTCTACAATATTTTCAGGCACATTGATATTTTTTAAGTGTACGCGTGCACCCACCTCATCTAGTACATCAATAGCTTTGTCCGGAAGTAAACGGTCCGTCATATAGCGGTCACTTAATTTTACACATGCTTCAATAGCATCATCGCCATAAGTAACGTTGTGAAAATCTTCGTATTTAGATTTGATATTGTTTAAAATAACAATGGTATCATCTACACTAGGTGGCTCAACAAGTACTTTTTGAAAACGTCTATCAAGAGCGCCATCTTTTTCGATGTGCATACGGTATTCATCAAGTGTAGAAGCGCCAATACATTGGAGCTCTCCTCTTGCGAGTGCCGGTTTAACAATATTTGAGGCGTCTAGTGAACCACTCGCGCCACCAGCGCCAACAATGGTATGTATTTCATCAATAAATAAAATAACGTCTCTGTTTTTTTCAAGCTCATTCATAATGGCTTTCATGCGCTCTTCAAACTGACCGCGGTATTTAGTACCTGCCACAAGTGCTGCAAGGTCTAATGATACAACACGCTTGTCAAATAAAACACGGCTAACTTTACGCTGCACAATGCGAAGTGCTAGGCCTTCTACAATGGCTGTTTTACCCACACCTGGCTCACCAATTAAAATAGGATTGTTTTTTTTGCGACGGCTTAAAATCTGACTCACACGCTCAATTTCTGCCTCACGACCTACAATAGGATCTAAATTTCCCACCTCTGCTAATTTGGTAATGTCTCTACCAAAATTATCGAGTACCGGCGTTTTGCTTTTAGCACCAGCAGGTGATTTTGCAGCCTTGGGTTGACTAAATCCACCCCCTCTTTTTTCTTCATCAAAATCATCGTCATTGTCTTCGGGAAATTCATTTTGAGGACTTGAACTACCCACCATACCAAGCTCGGTTCTAAACAAATCGTAATCAATATCAAATTGACCTAATATTTGAGTGGCAATGTTTTCTTTATTTTTTAAAATGCTTAGCATTAAATGCTCCGTTTCTACCAAGGGACTTTTTAGGGCTTTGGCTTCTAATACGGTAACACGAATAACTTTTTCCGCTTGTTTGGTTAATGGAAGGCTATTGATATTGGCAATATTTTTACCCGTCTTATCCTTTACGGCAAGCTCAATCTCCTTGCGCAGCTCATACAGGTCTACATTAAGCTGCTTAAGCACCTTAATGGCCGTATTTTCCTCGTCCCTTATTAGACCTAGGAGTAAATGCTCCGTGCCAATAAAGTCGTTTCCTAGCCTTAACGCTTCTTCCC
>JBIKIS010000072.1:0-9779 GCA_044361485.1 Sediminibacterium sp. | reverse complement strand
ACAAGGGCTACGCCCACAATACTATAGATGTAATTGGGTTTGCTGCGTTTCAAAGACATTTTAGCACTATCCGTCATAGTAAATCAGATAAATTGAGGTTATTTAGGTTCAATTTCTTGTAAAATAAGGTTCTTTCACCGCTTTTCTGCGAAGGCTCAAAGGTAGTGTTTATGGCTAAAGGCTTACCTTTGCCCTCCAAAAAGGAACCAATTTTCACTTAAGTATAACGTAAAAAATAGTTGTAAAGTATACGGCTAGCAAAGAGGGTTGAAACATGGAATATAATTTTAGTGCAATCGAGAAAAAATGGCAGGCAGCATGGAAAGCGTCTGATGCCTATAAAGTGAGTAACACCTCTTCAAAACCCAAGTATTACGTACTTGATATGTTCCCTTACCCCAGTGGTGCAGGCCTACATGTGGGTCATCCGTTA
This sequence comes from Sediminibacterium sp., assembly GCA_044361485.1. Lineage (GTDB taxonomy): Bacteria > Bacteroidota > Bacteroidia > Chitinophagales > Chitinophagaceae > Sediminibacterium. The sequence continues at coordinate 9,346 of JBIKIS010000072.1, read as the reverse complement.
GGGTATATTGCCTCCGATATTTTTAGTAGGTATAAAAGATTAAAAGGGTTTAACGTATTACACCCAATGGGTTATGATGCTTTTGGTTTACCTGCCGAGCAGTATGCGATTGAACATGGGGTGCATCCAGCTGTAAGCACCCACAAAAATATTGATACGTTTAGAGCACAACTTGATAATATCGGGTTCAGTTATGATTGGAGTAGAGAAATTAGAACCTGTGAACCTACCTACTACAAATGGACACAATGGATTTTTTTACAACTATTTAATAGTTTTTACAACACACAAAAAAATAAGGCAGAACCCATTTCAAATTTGATCAACGAATTTGAAAAAAATGGTAATGCGGTACATGCATGTCCTTCAGATGCAACCATTCAATTTACAGCAGCACAGTGGCAAGCGTATTCAAACGCAGAGCAGCAGCAAATTTTAATGCAGTACCGACTTGCTTTTTGTGGTCATGGTGAAGTGAATTGGTGCGAAGCACTTGGTACCGTTTTAGCCAATGACGAAGTAGTGAATGGGGTAAGTGAAAGAGGCGGACATCCAGTGGTGAAAAAGAAATTACGTCAGTGGTATTTGCGCATCACTGCCTATGCCGACAGACTACTGTCAGGCCTTGATACCATTGAGTTTAGCGAGGCCATGAAAGAAATGCAAACCAATTGGATTGGCAAATCTTATGGCGCCGAAATAGATTTTAAAATTGCTTCTGCAGCACTTGATACGGATGCTACTTTAACCGTGTATACCACAAGACCTGATACTATTTTTGGCGTCGATTTTATGGTGGTAGCACCGGAGCATGATATCATTGCAAGTATCACTACCAAAGAACAGCAAATTGCTGTAGACAATTATATAGCGTATGTAAAAAGCAGAAGTGATAGAGAGCGTCAAGCAGAGAAAAAAATATCAGGTTGCTTTACGGGTGCTTTTGCAGTCAATCCTTTTAATGGTAAACAAATTCCAATTTGGATTTCTGAATATGTGTTAGCTGGTTATGGTACAGGTGCTATTATGGCGGTACCATGTGGTGATGAGCGAGATCATAAATTTGCACAACATTTTAATATTCCTATCACCAATATTATTGGCGATGCTTATAATTGCACTGAGGCCAATTCAACAAAAGATGCACCACTATTTAATAGTGATTTCTTAAACGGAATTATGATGCGCGATGCCATCGAAATTGCACTTGCAAAATTAGAAGAGCGCGGCATTGGTAAACGCAAAGTGAATTATAAAATGCGTGATGCAGCTTTTAGTAGACAAAGGTATTGGGGTGAACCTTTTCCAGTACAATGGAAAAATGGCGTGGCAGTTGCATTAGACGAAACGGAACTTCCTTTGTTACTACCAGCAGTTGATTCGTATAGTCCGGGTCCGGAAGGAGAAGGGCCGCTTGCAAATATCCCTTCTTGGGTAGAAAAAGAGCTAGAAACCAATACCATGCCGGGTTATGCAGGAAGTAGCTGGTATTTTCTACGTTATATGGACCCGCACAATACCGACAGTTTTTGTGATCGTAACGTGAGTGATTACTGGAATCAGGTAGACTTATATATTGGTGGTACCGAGCACGCGGTAGGGCATTTGCTTTACAGCCGTATGTGGACCAAAGTTTTATTTGACCTAGGTCATATTGGTTTTGACGAGCCTTTTAGAAAGCTCTTAAACCAAGGGATGATTCAGGGTAGTAGTAGGTTTGTTTTTCGTAAAAAAGGAACCCAGCAATTTATTTCTGCAGGTTTAATAAACGGCCAAGAAGTAGATAAATTACACGTAGACGTTAACATGGTGGATGGCGTTGAATTGGATATGGAAGCCTTTAAAAAATGGCGCAACAATGAATATGCAAACGCAAGTTTTGAATTAGAAAATGGAAAATATATCTGCGGCGTTGAGGTTGAAAAAATGTCTAAGTCTAAATTTAATACGGTTAACCCTGATATTTTAGTTGAAAAATACGGTGCCGATACCTTTAGAATGTATGAAATGTTTTTAGGCCCCGTAGATCAAAGCAAGCCATGGGATACCAAGGGGATCGAAGGGGTACACCGTTTTATTAAAAAATTATGGCGCTTATTTTTTGACGAAGAAAAAGGAGCAGTGTATAACAATGAGCCAGCCAGCCCTGAGGCGTTAAAAATTTTACACCGTACCATTAAAAAAATTGAAGAAGACACAGAGCGCTTTAGTTTTAACACAGCAGTGAGTGCCTTTATGATTTGCGTGAATGATTTAGCAGACATAAAATGTAATACTTTACAAGTGTTGTCACCACTACTTGTTTTATTAACGCCGTATGCGCCGCATGTGGCTGCAGAGTTATGGAGTGCTACTGGTAATGAAGGCTCTGTTCTAGATGCGAATTATCCAGTTTTTGATGCCAAGCATGTAACAGAATCTTCCAAAGAATATCCGGTAAGTATCAACGGGAAAGTGCGTACCAATATTTCTATTGCACTTGACGCTTCTGAAGAAGAAGTAACAGCCATTGTATTAGCGGACACGCTTATTCAAAAGTGGATGGAAGGAAAGCCTGTTAAAAAATTCATTTTTGTAAAAGGCCGTATGATTAATGTGGTAGTGTAGAACTGCTCTTTTTTAACTAGATTTGAAACATGTCTAACGCTAATTTAAATACTGACGCTTCTAATTTAACTTCTGCAGACAAGGAGTTTGAAAATGCTATACGTCCATCCGAAATCAATGATTTTTCGGGGCAGCCTCAACTCATTGAAAACCTCGTTATTTTTATAAAAGCTGCAAAGCTAAGAGGTGAAGCATTAGACCACGTTTTATTTCATGGCCCTCCCGGACTCGGTAAAACAACCCTGAGTCGTATTGTAGCCAATGAACTGGGTGTAAATATTAAGGAAACATCGGGCCCAGTTATAGAAAAGCCAGGCGATTTAGCAGGGTTACTCACCAATTTAGGTCCCAACGACGTTTTATTCATTGATGAAATTCACCGCTTAAGTACTGTCGTAGAAGAATACTTGTACGCCGCTATGGAGGATTTTAGAATTGATATTATGATTGATTCGGGTCCTAATGCACGCAGTGTTCAAATTAATTTAAATCCATTTACACTGGTAGGTGCCACCACTAGATCCGGACTTTTAACAGCGCCACTACTATCCCGTTTTGGTATTAAATCAAGACTCGAATATTACCAGGCCGATACCCTTCAAAAAATTATTGAAAGAAGCGCAACCATATTAAATACAAAAATTAATACCGACGCTGCTTTTGAAATTGCACGCAGAAGCCGTGGAACGCCTCGTATTGCCAATGGTTTACTTCGTAGGGTTCGTGATTTTGCACAGGTATTAAATGATGGCAAAATTGATTTAGGAATTACGCAACATGGGCTAAAGGCACTCAACGTAGATGCGCATGGCCTCGATGAAATGGATAACCGTATTTTGCTCACGATTATTGATAAATTTAAAGGCGGTCCTGTGGGCTTAACTACTATTGCTACTGCTGTTGGTGAAGAAGCCGGTACACTTGAAGAAGTGTATGAACCTTTTTTAATCCAGGAAGGATTTTTGCAACGTACGCCTAGGGGTAGAGAAGTAACGGCCAAAGCGTATACACACCTTGGCCGTTTAGCAGGCTTATCTAGTAAGCCTAATTTATTTTCTGAGTAATTACTAAGGTGCTACAAGTCTAAATCCGTTACCATGAATGTTAACGATTTCAATTTGTGTATCTTCTTTGAGGTACTTACGTAGTTTAGCAATGTATACATCCATACTTCTTCCATTAAAATAAGTATCGCTACCCCAAATCTTTTTTAATGCTTTATCTCTTTGTAGTAAATCGTTTTTATGTTCAGCTAACATTTTAAGAAGCTCATTTTCTTTAGGCGATAAAACATGAACCGTGGCGCCAATTTTTAATTCACGAAGTCTTGGATTGAAATGGTAGCTGCCCAAATCAAATTCAATATTGTCGTTGATTTTATTTTCTTCTTCGCTACGTTTTAAAATAGCTTTAATTTTTAAAAGTAAAACCTCGCTATCAAATGGTTTTGTAATATAATCATCGGCACCTAATTTATAACCCTGGATAATATCTTCTTTCATGGTTTTAGCACTCAAAAAGAATAGTGGCATATCTGGATCTACATCTCTAATCGCTTCTCCTAGTGTAAATCCGTCCATATTGGGCATCATGACATCCAATAAGCAGATATCAAATTTTTCACGTTGAAAAGCAGCCAATCCCAAACGGCCGTCGCGCTCAAGTGTTACATCATAGTCTGTTAATTCTAGATAGTTTTTTAAAACCATACCTAGGTTGGTGTCATCTTCACAAAGTAAAATCTTGTATTTTTTTGCTTCTTCCATGGGATACTATTTTATGTGAAATAAAGATAAATTAATAAGTATTGGTACTGTCGAACTTCCAATTTTTTGTTAAAACAAGCCTAAGCCAGTTGTATTGTTCCGTTTTCGTTCATAATCAATCTGTTTTCAGATTCTAAAAAACGAATCACTTCCCATGCTTCTTCTTCCTGCTCTTTTCCAATGGCTATTAAAAGTTGGCTAATGGGACTTGGTGATGTTGTGAGCAGTGCATAGAGTTGTTGCTCTATGGAAGTAAATGCTGCACTTTCTAGTTTAATTTTTTTTTGAGCGAGGCAATAATCACAAATTCCGCAACTGCTCTTATCGGTGTCTCCAAAGTAGTTACCAATAAAAACACTACGACAGCTGCCTGGGTTTATTGCGAAATTGATAAGGGTATTAATACGGGTGGTAAAAGCTTCTTTTTTACTGAGGTACAAATCCTGATCTATGTGTAAAAATGCGGCCGGTGCACGGTTTACCAAAAAATGAATCTGAGGCGTTTCTTTTTGAGGTAAATATTCGATGATACCCATCGCGGCTAATTGTTGAAGTTGATTTTGTACACCCAGAACGTCAAGCCTGCATATGGCACCTAACCTTTTTTCAAATACTGAAATGCGGTTGTCAAATATACCTTGGTAAGTTCTTAAAAGTGCTTTAATGAGCGGTTCAAATGCAGGGTATGCCTGCTCAAAATTTTCTAAACTTTCTTTGGATGTGGTAAAACACACTTGGGTCGGTAAAAATATATTTTCAGAAAACTGGATATGCCCTTCCTGTTCCAATACTTTTAGTGTTTGGGTTACCACCGCGAGGTCCAATTTAAAATTGTTACAAAATTCAAGCAGGTTAAAATCATAATAACCGCCTTCGCCAATGCCTACCGGTAATTGTAAATAATTGGCAAGAGATTGGTAAATAGTTTTGATGGTAGCAATAGCTGGAAACCTTGTCTCATGTAGTTTACGGGCTTTTGTAATGTCTGCTTTTGTAGCTAATAAAACGGCATAGGCTTTTTTGCCATCCCTGCCAGCTCTACCTGCTTCTTGGTAATAATTTTCTAGACAGTCAGGCATTTCGTAATGAATAACCGTTCTAACATCATCCTTATCAATACCCATACCAAATGCCGAAGTGCATACCATAATGCGGGTATCTCCCTTCATCCATTTTTTTTGTTTTTCCTGCCGGTCTTCTGCACTGAGTCCTGCATGGTAAAAGTCGGCACTGATTTTTTGAAGTTGTAAAAGTTCGGCAATGTCTTTAGTTTGTTTTCGGGTATTACAATAAACGATCCCAGAACCTTTTACATTATTAATGATGTCGAGGATCTTGTTAATTTTACTTTCTACTTCAAAATAACTATAGGAAAGTGCAGGACGCTTATAGGGTTGTCTAAAAACTAGCGGATCCTTAAATGCTAATTTTTCTAGAATGGCAGTTTCAACATCTTTTGTAGCTGATGCTGTTAGTGCAATAACAGGAACGCCTGGTAGTTCATTACGTAAAGCTGCAATGCGCAAATAAGGGGGCCTAAAATCGTAACCCCACTGAGCAATACAATGCGCTTCATCTACAGCAATGAGTGAAATATCAAGTGCAGGTAAATACTCCTTAAATAAATTGGATTCGATACGCTCCGGCGATAAGTATAAAAATTTATACGCACCACTTGTAGCTGCTTGCAAGGTTTCTTTAACGGCTATATAGGGCATGCCACTATGAATAACAGCCGCTTCGATCCCTTTTTCTTGTAAGTTGCTCACTTGATCTTGCATCAGTGCAATTAAGGGGCTAATAACAAGGCACATTCCATCTTTTAAAAGTGCTGGGACCTGAAAGCAAATTGATTTTCCGCCTCCTGTTGGTAGTAATGCCAACACATCTTTTTTTGCAAGTACCGCATCAATAATACCCTCTTGTAAAGGCCTAAACTGGTTGTGCCCCCAATATTTTTCGAGTATTTGTAATGCAGTAGACATGTTGTGATTAGCGTGTTACCCTTTTAAAATTAAGTCGGATAGAATTGATAGCAAGCACTACATCACTAAGACCCATTACAAGTGCGCCAAAGGTTGGATTTAAATATCCAAATGCCGCCACCGGAATCGCAACAATATTATAAGCGAATGCCCAAAACAAATTTTCTTTGATGGTGATGTAGGTGTGTTTACCAAGCCCTAAAGCGAGTGGTAAATTTTTAATGCCATGGTTCATAAGCACTACTTGCGCACTTTGCATGGCTATTTGCGAAGCCTCACTGAGTGAAACGCCAACAGTTGCTTTAGCGAGCGCTGGTGCATCATTAATGCCATCACCCACCATAACAGTAGGCAATGCTAGACTTAAGGCACCAATTTTATCGAGTTTATTAGCGGGTGTTTGCTCGTAATAAAACTCAGTGATACCAAGTTCACTTGCCACGAGTGCACATTTTTCTTTTTTATCGCCACTTAATAAAATAGGCGTAAGTCCCATCCTCTTTAAGGTTGTAATTACTTCTTTAGCTTCTGGTCTTATCTCATCAGCAACATCAATGTATCCTAATAAAATATTGTTTTTAATGACATATACATTGTGGCTATGGTCTGTGGTATATTGAGTGGCAACTTTAAAGGATCCGGCTATATAGGTATTGCCTTCTTTATCCGTGGCAAACATGCCTAGTCCTTTTTGCTCTTCTATTTTTTGCCACCTAATATCTTCTTTTATTTTCCATGCTGCTGCAATTGCATTTGCAATGGGGTGGTTGGCATATTTTTCCAGTGAAAAAGCAATCTGTTTAAAAGTAGCTTCATCAATATTGGCATTAGGCGCTATGGTAAAATTTGTGACAGTAAATTTTCCGGTAGTCAGCGTTCCTGTTTTATCAAACACCACTTGCTTGATACTTTTAAATATTTCTAAACTTCTTGCATTTTTAAATAGTACTCCATTACGTGCGGCCCTACCAAGCCCAACGGCAATGGCAGCAGGCGTTGCGAGGCCCATAGCACATGGGCAAGAAATAACGAGTACGGCGATACCTCTAAGTAGTGATGTACTAAATGGAAGCGACGCAATAAAATAGGTTCCTATAATAGTAAGTAGAGCAATGCCAATAACGGTAGGTACAAAAATGGCTGATATTTTATCGGCAAGTTGTTGAACGGGCGGTTTTTCTGTTTGTGCTTGTTTTACAAGTTGTAAAATATTAGCAAGCACCGTGCTTTCTCCAACGGCTGTAATATAAGCCTTGATGGTGCCAGATTCTACCATACTGCCGCCAATAAGTAGGTCGTTCATTTTTTTAATAACAGGTACGCTTTCACCAGAAATAATGGCCTCGTTAATGCTGGCTTCGCCCCATAAAATTTTGCAATCCATGGGTACGGTTTCTCCATTTTTGATCAGTACAATATCGCCTACTTTCAAACTCGTATTTTCTACAGGAAAAACAAGTTCTTGGTGGTTTTCATCAAAGGCAATGAGGTTGGCCATTGTTTTTTGAGACACCGCTAATTTTTTTAATGCAGCCTGTGTTGTTTCAATGGATCTATCTTCTAAATAATTTCCAAAAAAAACAAGGGTTAAAATAGTAGCCGTGGTTTCGTAAAACAAATAGTTTTCGGCTTCTCCTATAAGGGTTCCATATAAGCTATAGCCAAATGCAGCAAGTGCGCCAAGTGCTACAAGTACATTCATATTGGGCACCCCTTTGGAAAGACTTTTTATGGCGCTCTTGCCAAAGTAACCCATGCCAACTATAAATACGGGGATGGTTAAACCTAGTTGGACATATGGATTCATGAGTACATGGATGTGTACGCCAGGAATCATGTGTAGCATCAGCGGCGCTGTAAAAACAAAACAAAACCAAAAGCGTTGAAGCGGCGAGCTAAATAATGGTTTCGATTTTTTTTCATTTTCAATACCGTCTCCTTCAACCTCATATCCAAGTGCTTCAATTTCTTTTTGTATTTTTTGTTTATTGGTATTTGCTGGTGCATTAAAACTTAATTCACCACCCATGAAATTAACCTTTACTTCTTCCATACCAAGGCTTGTAACTACCTTGTCTACACTAAGTGCGCAGTTGGTACAGCTCATGCCTTTTACCTTCCAATTCACTTTTTCCATAAGACTTAATTTGCTACAAAGTTACTTCATTCGGAGGCCTTTGTTTGTATATTTGTTTGATGGAGCGAAATTTCACCTTAGACCAAATACAGGAAGTGGTTACAGCCGCTTGGGCCGAAGGAAAGTACATCCCAATTTGGGCCTTTTATGCACCAATGGGTACAGGTAAAACCACGTTTATCCATGCGCTATGTACAATGCTTGGCGTAAAAGATGCGGTGAGTAGTCCAACTTTTGCCCTAGTAAATGAGTATCAGTATACGGGAGGCTCCCTATTTCATATGGATTGGTACCGCCTTGGATCTCTCGAAGAAGCTATTAGGGCCGGCATAGACGAGCATTTGCACAGTGGTGATACTTGTTTGATTGAATGGCCCGAAAAAGTTCCGGACCTCTTGGTAGGCCCCGTATTTGAAATTAGATTATCACGCATAGATGAAAAAACGAGACATATTTATTCTCGTGTAAAATCTTAACTTTATAAGTAACCCAGCTAGATACTAGCAAATACAAATCATTATGGCTACTAATAAACCCACTATTTCTACTTCTTTTTTATACGAAACCCTCGAAGAAACATTAGATATTAAACCCCTTGGCGCTAAACTACATATTGGCATTCCAAAAGAAACGGCGTTTCAAGAAAACCGAATTGCACTTTCTCCAGAGGCCGTTGGTGTTTTGGTTTCTAATGGTAACGAAGTTTCTATTGAACATTTAGCCGGCGAGGGAAGTCATTACTCCGATGCAGATTATAGCGAAGCCGGTGCCAGAATTGTTTTTGACAGACATGAAATTTATAAGTGCCCGATTCTTGTAAAAAGTGCGCCTATTGTTTCTGAAGATTTACC
>JBIKIS010000194.1:0-3159 GCA_044361485.1 Sediminibacterium sp. | reverse complement strand
ATGTTAGCAGGTGCAGAAGGTAGATTTGATTATATCATTAGTGGTAAGCAAGTGATTGGTATTATTGATTATGCCCACACGCCAGATGCGCTTGAAAATGTATTAGCGACCATTAAAAAATTACGCAAAGGATACGAGCAGGTAATTACGGTAGTGGGTTGTGGTGGTGATAGAGATAAAACCAAGCGACCTATTATGGCACAAACCGCTTGCGATTTAAGTGACAAAGTTATTTTAACCTCAGACAATCCGCGCACCGAAGATCCAGCTCAGATTATTGCAGATATGGAAGCTGGATTAAATACAGCCGCTAAAAGAAAATACATTTCAATACTTGATAGAAAAGAAGCGATTAAAGCAGCCGTTGAATTTGCAAAGCCAGAAGACATTGTTTTAGTGGCGGGCAAAGGACACGAAAAATACCAAGACATCAATGGCGTAAAACACCCTTTTGATGACAAAGCCATTTTATTAGCATTCTTTAACAACAAAGATTAATAGACCCCTATGTTATACCAATTATTTACATGGCTGAATCAAGAATTTAACGTACCGGGCGCTGGTATGTTCCAGTTTTTGACTTTCAGAATAGCTATGGCAGTTTTATTGTCTTTGATTATTGCAACTGTTTTTGGTAAAAAATTAATTGAGTTTTTACAAAAAAAGCAAATTGGTGAAACCGTTAGAGAGCTTGGTTTACAGGGCGAGCAGCAAAAAAAGGGTACACCAACCATGGGTGGCATCATTATTTTATTGAGCATTTTAATTCCTACTTTATTATTTGCCAACCTCGATAAAGTATATATCCGTTTAATGATTTTATGTACGGTATGGCTTGGTATCATTGGATTTTTAGACGACTACTTTAAAATCAAATCACGTAGAGACGCTCAAAAAAAGGGTGAAGCTTACAAGAAAAAAGATAGCGATGGTTTAGCGGGTATCACTAAAATTATTGGACAAGTAGGACTTGGTATTATTATTGGCGTATCACTTTATTTTAGCAACGCAGTTACTGTAGAAAGAGAAATCGTTCCAGCTTCTGCTGTAAGCACAGGTATAGTAACACTTCAAAAAGGGGAGCGCTTAGCTAAAGACTCTAATATTATTGTTAGAAAAATTAACGGGGTAGAGCGCCGTTATGTAAAAGTGAAAACGCCTATCACGTCTATTCCTTTTGTAAAAAACCACGAGTTTAATTATAGCAAACTTATTAGCTGGATTGGTCCGGGAGCAGAAAAATATACATGGATCATTTACATTTTTGTAGTGACGTTTATTATTACTGCGGTATCTAATGGAGCAAACATTACAGATGGCCTTGATGGGCTTGCTGCAGGCGTAAGCGCCATTATTGGTATGGCACTTGGTGTGTTTATATATGTGAGTGGTAACTATGTACTTGCCGATTATTTAAATGTGATGTACATTCCAAACCTTGGAGAGTTGTCCATTTTTGTGGGTGCATTTGTAGGAGCTTGTATTGGATTTTTATGGTACAATGCGTATCCAGCACAGGTATTTATGGGTGATACCGGAAGCCTTGCATTAGGCGGTATCATTGCTTCACTTGCCATTATTGTTAGAAAAGAATTACTCATTCCTATTTTTTGTGGTGTGTTTTTAATTGAATTATTAAGTGTAATGATTCAGGTAAGTTATTTCAAATACACCAAGAAAAAATTTGGAGAAGGTAAGCGTGTGTTTTTAATGAGCCCGCTTCACCATCACTATCAGAAAAAAGGATTTCACGAAAGTAAGATTGCTGTGCGCTTTTGGATCATAACTATTTTATGTGTGGTATTGGCCATTCTTACTTTAAAAATGAGATAAGCATGAAGCATTTTCTAGTAGTACTTGGGAGTGGAGAGAGTGGTGTAGGTGCAGCGCTGCTAGGAAAGCAAAAAGGGTACGATGTATTTGTTTCTGACGCTGGAAATATTGCAGCGCGTTACAAAAAAGAGCTCATTGACAATGGTATCGAATTTGAAGAAGGACAACATACTACTGCGCGCATACTAACGGCTACAGAAGTAATGAAGAGTCCTGGCATTCCGGAAAAAAATGAAATGGTAAAACAAATCAGAGCAAACGGAATACCAGTAATCTCTGAAATTGAACTGGCTTTTAGATTTAAAGGGGACAGTAAAATTGTTGCCATTACGGGTAGCAATGGAAAAAGTACCACCACCGCACTGATGTATCATATCTGCAAAACAGCAGGGCTTGATTGTGCGATGGTAGGCAATATTGGATACTCTTTTGCAAAACAAATTGCAGAAGCGCCCAAAGCCCTTTATGTAGCAGAGATAAGTTCTTTCCAATTAGACGATATCAAAACGTTTAGACCCGATGTAAGTGTTTTATTAAATATTACAGAAGATCATCTAGACAGGTATAATTACCAATTTGAAAATTATATCAAAAGCAAATTTAAAATTATTGAAAACCAAACTGATCAAGACTTTTTCATCTACTGTGCAGATGACGATATTATTACTAACCATTTATCCTTACTAACCTTTCACCCTAACCCATTACCATTCTCTATGAAACAAGAAATTAAAAAAGGCGGCTACATCAAAGGCGATCAAATGATGCTTAGAATTCAAGAAGAGCGCGTAAGCATGAGCATTTATGATTTTGCATTAAAGGGTAAACACAATCAATACAATACCATGGCAGCAGGCATTGCAGCAACAACCCTTGGCATACGCAAGGAAAAAATTAGAGAAGCGGTGAGTAATTTTCATAGCCTCGAACACCGTATGGAATTTGTTGCTATGGTGCGTGGCGTAGAGTTTATCAACGACAGTAAAGCAACCAATGTAAATAGCACTTGGTATGCACTTGAAAGTCTTACAAATCCGACCATACTTATTTTAGGTGGTGTAGATAAAGGCAATGATTATGCTTTGATTGAAGAGTTGGTGTCAGAAAAAGTAAAAGCGATTGTGTGCATGGGTACCGATAATAAAAAAATTATAGATGCATTTAAGGGTAAGGTTGCAGTGATTGAAGAAGCAAATAGTGCTTCGTCGGCGGTACTTACTGCTTTTAAATTGGCTGCAAAAGGGGATAGCGTGTTATTAAGCCCTGCATGTGCAAGTTTTGATTTATTCAAAAATTACGAAGATCGTGGAACGCAATTTAAAGACG
>JBIKIS010000071.1:0-10083 GCA_044361485.1 Sediminibacterium sp. | reverse complement strand
GATTATTCGGATGCAACATTTGCTAGAGCATATGTTGTTTTTCCGCCCAATACTTTCACCATCTCAAATAACAATCAGCTCGCTGGATTTAGTGTGCGTTGCATTAGAGATTAAGAAAATTATTTTCTTGCTATCTTAAAACTTTTTGTAGACGTATTGGTAGCTGTAGATGCAGACTTTACAGTGATCGACGCTGTGCAAACAACGTTGGTGGCTAAATTAGTGATCATACCATTAATAGGTACCATGGTACTAGCAGCTAGGGTAGAACTTGATACGGTTGATCCATCAGAATCTCTTTTAACAACAATATCTGTGATTACACCCGCTGTAGGCATTTTAGAAGTAACTGAAATTTTTACTTCTTGTGAAGCACCTAGTGCTGCATAAATATTTGCACCCGGATCTATATCGTACGTGAAAACAATAGCGTCTTCGGTGGGTGCTGGAGGTGTTGGTGGTGTAACAGGACCGCCCCCGCCAGAACCGCCACTGCCTTTACCGCAAGCAGCACTTACTAATATCACAAACAAAGAAAATACGATAAGTCTAAAAGAAAGTTGTTTTAACACGTTTCTGTTATTTATGGGTATCATTAAATATTATCCAAATATCATTAAAATTTACCGAGTTTGTATTTTTTACACATTGTTTTTATACCTGATTTACACGGAACCAAGTTATGCTTTAGGAAAGCCCTTTTATGGTGTAGGGCGCCCTATGCGGACGGTTTAACAGCTTATTGGCTTCATCATCATTGATAAAAGTTTCATCGGTGGCGTTCCAGTAGAGTTTTCGCTTGGTTTTCATGGCAATAGAATGAACAATACAGGTAGAACATGACCGGTGGCCTACTTCTACAGGCGCTATTGGCTGCTTTCTAGACTTAACACAATCGAGCCAGTTGCCATGGTGTTCGTCACTTCTGTATAGGTTAACCTCATTTTCGCCAATCACAGATGTTATAATACTGTCATTACTAGCTGTTAATGCCTTTTGCCCAGACGCCGCAACAGGGTCACTGGCACTTGCTTTATAAGCTCCCCTGGTTACAAAAATCCATCCTTCGGTACCAATATATTTAATGCCATTAGGGAGCTCCGTACTAATGGTCATTTTTACGCCATTATCATATAAACCGTAGGTAGTAAAATCACCCATCACATCCCATAGCCCCGATGTTGGATAAACAGCCGTGCCCCATACTTCTTTGGGTCCGGTGTATTCTGTGTTCATGGCCCAATGTGCACAATCGATATGGTGTGCACCCCAATTGGTTATCATGCCGGCGCAATAATTTTCGCCACGCATCCAACCCGGTCTGCTATAATCGTTTTGTGGGTGCACCCTTTTTTCGGTGTAGTATACATAAGGTGTTGGTCCTAACCAAGCATCGTAATTTAATGTACTAGGAATAGGCATTTCAGGTTCTACATCACCACTTGGATCTTTGGGTAAACCAATAAGTACTTCTTTTAATTTTCCAATGCGTCCATTTCTTACGAGTTCGGCGGCGTATCTAAATTGTGTACTTGATCTTTGTTGACTACCAATTTGTAAAATACAACCTTGCTTGTGCACGGCATTACTTAATGCGCGACCCTCTTGAATGGTAAGCGCAGTAGGCTTTTGGAGGTATATGTCTTTACGCGCTTCAGCAGCTAAAACACCAAGGTAGGCATGTGAATGATCGGGCGTGCTAATAAGTACCGCATCAATATCTTTATTGTTTAAGAGCTCTTGTGCAGCCGAATACATTTTTACACCATCATAAGGCTTGCCATATTTTTTAGTGTAATAATCATTTACAAACTCTTTTCCTTCTTTTAATCTTTTACTATCTACATCACATACTGCCATGATATTTGCATGGTTGTATTTGAGGGTTTCAAACATATCATGTTCTCTAGAAATACGCCCAAGACCAATAGCACCAATATTAATTCTATTGCTAGGTGCGTTAGGCCCAAAAACTGCAGCGGGCACAATGGTTGGAAAGCCAACAGTAGCAAGGGTTGCACCGATGGCTCCTTTCACAGAAGTTTTCATAAAATCTCTTCTGTTTGGTTTTTTATTTTCAGGCATAGCAATTATTTTTTTTAAGGTAATAATTTATTTGATAGAGATACTTTTTTATTTGAAAAATATTTGATTGAATTGAATTACTTTTAAGGATAAGACCCTGCATTTATGAATCGTCGTTTGTATCTATTATTTGCATTATGGACTGTTTGTTGTGCACCATTAATTGCGCAAAAACCAGCCAAGCAAACCCTTCCCAATGTTATCTATATCTATTTAGATGATATGGGTTATGGCGAGTTAGGTGCTTATGGACAACAAAAAATAAAAACCCCCAACCTCGATAAAATGGCGGCCGAGGGCATGCGTTTTACAAGGCATTATTCTTCGGCACCGGTTTGCGCACCTGCGCGCGCCTGTTTAATGACTGGGAAACACACGGGTCATTCATACATTAGAGGCAATTATGAATTAGGTGGTTTTGAAGACAGTACAGAGGGCGGCCAAATGCCATTACCTGAAAATACGTTTACCATTGCCAAACTCATGCAGGGAGCGGGTTACACAACAGGCGCTATTGGCAAGTGGGGACTGGGTATGCACGACAATACGGGTAACCCAAACGAGCAAGGCTTCGATTATTTTTATGGGTATTACTGTCAAAAGCAAGCGCATAATTTTTACCCAACGCATTTATGGGAAAATGGTAAATGGGATAGTTTGCGTAATCCATTTATATACGTGCATCAAAAATTACCAGAGGGCACTACCGCCGATTCTGCATTTTATAAATTTATAGGAACCGATTATGCCATTACTAAAATGGCCCAAAAAACAAAAGCATTTATTCATAAAAATAAAAACAACCCATTTTTTTTATACCTGCCCTACACGGGCCCGCACGTTTCATTACAAGCACCAAAAGAAGAAGTTGTAAAATACTTGGGACAGTTTCCGGAAGTACCTTATTTAGGCTATAAAGGAGGCTATGCACCTAATAAATATCCACTCGCTACTTACGCAGCCATGATTACTTATATAGACACACAAGTAGGTGAAATATTTAAATTATTAAAAGATTTAAAATTGGATCAAAACACACTGGTGCTATTTTCGAGTGATAATGGTGCCACTTTTGATGTGGGTGGTGTGCAAACAAATTTTTTTAATAGTGTTGCTGGTTTTAGGGGACGTAAAATGGATTTATATGAAGGCGGTATTCGCGTTCCATTTATAGCACACTGGCCATCAAAAATAAAAGCAGGAATGGTTTCTGATGTTCCATCAGTGCAGTATGATATGATGGCAACGCTGGCGCAATTAACAAACCAAAAATCTCCAGTAACGGATGGCATTTCAATATTACCTACTTTATTAGGAAGCCCGCAAACACAAGCCGCTAGGCCGTTTATGTACTTTGAGTACCCCGAAAAAACAGGCCAAGTCGCTGTTATGATAGGTGATTGGAAAGGTGTCAAATCGGATCTTAAAAAAAACAAACAGGCCCCTTGGGAAATCTATAATTTAAAAACAGATCCTGGTGAAACTTCCAATGTGGCATTAGCGCATCCAGCACTTGTGCAACAAATGGAAAAGATTTTAAAAGAAAATCACAGACATCCACATGTTTCTGATTGGGAATTTATAGATGGAAAATTACCTGCAAAAAAATAATTGAATATTGAAACTGACCATAAAAAATAATATCATTTGTTGGTTCTTGTGTTACGCAATGTGTTTGGCACAATTGCGCGCAGGTGCGCAAACGAACACACAAGTATCCCCACAAACAAGCATTGGCGCGAGACCCAATATCATTCATATTATTATTGATGATATTGGCTACGATGATTTTTCGAGTTATGGATCTTTGTATTATAAAACACCGCATATAGATGCACTTGCAAAAGAGGGAACCCGCTTAACTAATTTTTACGCACCACATGGAACCTGCACACCAACACGTGCGGCTATCATGACGGGCAGGTATAGTCCACGTGTAAATGATAGAACCGGGCTGGGTGTTTTATTTCCATCTAATACCAATGGACTTGATAGTAGTAAAGAAATTACGTTTACCAAACAGCTACAAAAAGTTGGATACGCAACAGCGCTAGTGGGTAAATGGCATTTAGGTCACTTACCTAAATTTTTACCACCCGCACATGGTTTTGATAGCTATGTGGGCATCCCTTACCCCAACGACCATGGTCCTGAAAGGCTTGGTAATACTGGCTCTAGAGGATATCCACCTATACCACTTATGCGCGGTAGTGAAAAAGTAAAAGATTTAAACAACAACGAACTCGCAGAACTGCCAGCTCAATTTATTAGAGAAGCTTGTGCTTTTATTAAAGCAAAAGCGGCGAGTAAACAACCCTTTTATTTACAGTACTCCAATATTGAAACACATACGCCTTATTTTATTCCAAAAGGTTTTGAAGGACGTTCTGGTTTTGGTGCATTTGGTGATGCAGTTGCTTATATTGATTATACCGTGGGTGTTTTAACAGGTTATCTTAAACAATTAGGACTAGAAAAAAGTACACTCATAGTTATTCATTCTGATAACGGACCCTTAGTAGAAAAATATCCAGAGCTTGAAGACAGCTATGGAAAATTTGGATTGGTAGACACCAGTTTACAACATCAATTGCGCGATGGAAAATACCAACAACGTTTTGAAGGTGGAGTAAGATCCGCGTGTTTTGTAAAATGGCCTGGCATGATTAACGCAGGTGCTGTTAATCAGAACATATACAGCGGGGTTGATTTATTTACTAGCTTTTTACAAGTAGCAGGCGCTGAAGTGCCTACTGGTAGAGTGATTGACGGTAAACCCATGATCGAAAGTATCATTACAAATAAGCTAGTACGTAACACTTTTTATGCCTTTGCACCGCAAAAAGAAGTGCAAGGTGTAAGGTATAATAATTGGAAATTAGTGATTGATAAGCGTGCCGGTAAAAACATATTATTACTTTTTGATTTGGCTACAGATGCTATAGAAAAAAATAATATTGCAGGCGCCAATCAGGCAATTGTAGATGCTTTATATACATTAGCTTTACAAGCACAAAAAGCAGTAGAAGAAAACAAGCCACTATCAGAAACCAATTCATTTAATTTTTAGCATTGAAAAAACAATCTCAATTATATTTCATTGTTTGTTGTGTTCTTTTTTGGACTTGCACTTCTGGAGACAATGATGCAAAAGCAGTTCAAGATTCTATTCAAGCAAAAAAAGATTCGATATTACACTGTACCAGTAATATTCCCAATCGTTTTGGTGTTGGCGCAACTGATACATCAAGTATTGTAAAAGGTGTTGCAGATAAAGCGGGGATGGTTTTTATAAAGGGCGGTAATTATGCAATGGGTGCATCAGATAAAACCGGCCGTGCCGATGAATATCCACAGCACAATGTAACCGTTTCTAGTTTTTGGATGGATACTACCGAAGTAACCAATGCACAGTTTGCAAAATTTGTGGCAGCTACTGGTTATGTTACCACCGCCGAAAAAGCACCGGATTGGAATGAAATAAAAAAACAACTACCTCCTGGTACACCAAAGCCGGCGCCCGAATTACTCGTAGCGTCATCACTTGTATTTGTAATGTCATCTACACCAGTAGATATGAACAACCCTGCATCATGGTGGGCATGGACAAAAGGGGCCAATTGGAAACATCCACGTGGTCCTGGCAGTAGCATTAAAGGAAAAGATAACGAGCCCGTAACACAAATTTCTTGGGATGATGCAAATGCTTATGCCCGTTGGGCTGGCAAGCGTTTACCTACTGAGGCAGAGTGGGAATTTGCAGCAAGAGGTGGACAAAAAAATAAAACATTTCCTTGGGGTAGTGAGCCTGTAGAAAAAGGTGCCGCAAAAGCTAATATTTGGCAAGGAACTTTTCCAAACACCAACACAGGCGAAGACGGCTATATGCGCATTGCACCCGTTGCAAAATATGCACCCAATGCTTACGGATTATATGATATGAGTGGCAATGTTTGGGAATGGTGTTCCGATTGGTATGATGCCAATTATTATGCAAGTGTTGCAGGACAAAGTTTGCAAAACCCTTTAGGTAGTAATAAAAGTTTTGATCCGGACGAACCTACCATTCCAAAGAAAGTAGTGCGTGGTGGATCTTTTTTATGTCATGCATCATACTGTGCAAGTTACCGTGTATCTGCGCGCATGAAAACGGCTACCGACACCGGACTTGAACACACAGGATTTAGATGCGTAACAGACGCCTCATCTCAAAAAAAATAATAGCATCTTCACTAGTTAGTGTATTATTTTATCCATAACATCATACTGCAATAGTTCTAGCTTTTTCTATTCTGTTTTTTGGTTATATTGAATCAAAATTGCGTATGAAAAAATGGATCGCTTGCTGCTTATGTATAAGCATGCTGCAGCTAAAACTTACTGCACAAACCTACCAGCCCAATTGGGAGTCGCTAGATTCTAGAACCGTTCCTTCATGGTTTATGAATGAAAAGTTTGGCATTTTTATTCATTGGGGCGCATATAGTGTTCCATCATGGGGCCCACAGCATAGTTATTCGGAGTGGTACCAAAACGGATTGCAAGCAGACAAAGACAACGTGCGCAAAAAATTTCACAAACTACATTATGGTGATATGTCGTACTATGGCTTTGGTCCTATGTTTAAGGCAGATCGTTTTGATCCGGATGCCTGGGCTAAAGTGTTTGAGCAGTCTGGTGCTAAATATATTGTACTCACCAGTAAGCACCATGATGGCTTTGCTATGTGGCCTAGTAAAGAAGCAGATAAAACCTGGGGCTTTCCTTGGAACAGCGTAACGAGCGGTCCAAAAAGAGATTTATTGGGTGATTTATTTAAAGCCGTACGAAAAACAAGCGTTCGAGCGGGCATGTATTATTCACTCTACGAATGGTACAACCCACTCTATAAATCGGATATTAATAAATATGTAAGTGACCATATGTGGCCACAAATGAAAGACCTCATTAACACCTATCAGCCCGATGTTTTTTGGACAGATGGTGATTGGGATGTGTCGGATGCAAAATGGAAATCGCCTGAGTTTTTAGCATGGCTCTATAACGAAAGTCCAGTAAAAGAAAAGATTGTTACCTATGATAGATGGGGTAGTGGCATTCGGTTTCATCATGGTGGTGTGTATACGCCAGAATACCAACCTGATTTAGATTTTGAAGACCATCCATGGGAAGAAAGTAGAGGTATGGGCTACTCTTATGGTTATAATAAAGAAGAAGATATTTGGGACTATAATAGTGCACAATCACTGGTGTTAGCACTGGTAGATAAAGTAAGTAGAGGTGGAAATTTTTTATTAGATATTGGACCTGATGATCATGGAAAAATTCCACCCATTATGCAGGAACGTTTGTTGCAAATAGGTGCATGGTTACAAGAAAATGGTGAAGCTATTTACAATACCAGACGCTGGATACGCACGTCGCAAGCAGCAGCTAATAATAGCAAAGAAAAAGATTTTTATTTCACGTATAACCCTACTAGCAATGCATTATACGCCATTGCACCCTCGTTTAATAATAATGGAGAATACGTAATTAAAGACCTTGATTTACCTGCGGGCACCCATATTTCTTTTGTAGCAACCAAAGAAATATGTGCATGGAAAAAACAAGGAAATGATATTGTAGTAACCATGCCCGCATATAAACCAGCCATGATAAAAGCGCCGTATGCGTATGCAATTAAAATAGATAATTTTGGCGCTTTTGCTGCAAAACCAAAAATAGAAATCACGTATCCAAATGGTGCGCAAACACCAACTGTTGCAATTATTGCACCGGCGGGTGCAGTGGTGCATTATACCACCGATGGAACGAATCCAACCTTGTCGTCTCCAACGTATACCGCGCCGTTTACACCTACAAAAACAACGCTTGTAAAAGCACAAATTTTTGACAATACAAAACTACCTGGTAAAGTAGCGGAAGTATCCGCTAGGGCATACACTTGGATGCCTGCTGTAAAAATAAGCGGTGCCTTACAACCTGGTGTTTCTTATAAATATTTTGAAACAAAGGGTAAGCAAAATTTAGCAACACTACCTGGCTTAACACCAGCAGTATCAGGCGTTACACAAGATATTAGTGTAGCCGTAAAAAAGCGTGCATCAGAATTTAGTTTGCTATTTGATGGCTATTTAAAAATTGAAAAAGACGGCATCTATCATTTTACGACACGCTCCGATGATGGAAGTATCTTATACATCGATGATGAAGAAGTGGTAAACAATGATGGTGATCATGGATCTGTGGAGGCGTCCGGAAAAGCAGCCCTTAAAAAAGGATACCATAAAATCAGAGTGGCGTATTATGATGGAAGCGGCGGCAACGAAT
This sequence comes from Sediminibacterium sp., assembly GCA_044361485.1. Lineage (GTDB taxonomy): Bacteria > Bacteroidota > Bacteroidia > Chitinophagales > Chitinophagaceae > Sediminibacterium. The sequence continues at coordinate 1,665 of JBIKIS010000071.1, read as the reverse complement.
TAACCGCCACCATGCAATTAGAAAACGGAGTAAAAAATGCCTTAAACAGTAAACTTATTTGGACAAAAAAATAAAACATGAAAAAAATAATATTCATTGCCGCTACTTTATTTTTTGCGGCAGCAATTAGTAGTAATGCGCAGGAGCACACAGCAAGTTTACAATACACCGTACCCACCGATGCTAAAGTGCGCGAAAAATTAGCGGACTGGAAAAAAATTAAATTTGGACTACTCATGCACTGGGGCACCTATAGCCAGTGGGGCGTGGTAGAAAGTTGGAGCATTTGTCCAGAAGACGAAGGTTGGACGCAGCGCAGGGGGCCCTATTCGGCGGATTGGTATACCTATTTGAAAGCGTATGAAAATTTGCAAACAACGTTTAATCCAGTAAAATTTAATCCAGAGCGTTGGGCAGCTGCTGCAAAAGATGCAGGCATGAAATATGTTGTTTTTACAACCAAACATCATGATGGTTTTTGCATGTTTGATTCCAAAGAAACTGATTATAAAATAACCGGATCAAAATCACCATTTGCAAACAATCCAAAAGCAAATGTTGCGAAAGAAGTTTTTAGTGCATTCAGAAATCAAGGTTTTATGACGGGTGCTTATTTTTCTAAACCCGATTGGAATACCAAAGATTATTGGTGGCGTTATTTTCCACCAAAAGATAGAAACGTCTCTTACGATCCAAAAAAATACCCGCAGCGTTGGGAAGACTTTAAAACCTTTACCTACAACCAAATTCAGGAGCTCATGACTGGGTATGGTACCATGGATATTTTATGGCTTGATGGTGGATGGGTGAGACCAAAAAGTAGCATTGATACCACCGTCGAATGGCAAAGAACCATTACGCACAACCAGGACATTGACATGCCTAAAATTGCGGCGATGGCCAGAACGCATCAGCCTGGTTTACTCGTAGTGGATAGAACGGTGCATGGTGAGTATGAAAATTACGTAACTCCAGAGCAACAAGTACCCGCTACTTATTTGCCGTATCCTTGGGAAAGCTGTATAACACTTGGAAATTCTTGGTCATATGTACCAGGTGATCAGTACAAGTCGTCTCGAAAAGTAATTCATATGCTTACCGATATTATTTCAAAAAATGGAAACCTCCTTTTAAACGTAGGTCCTGGACCCGATGGTGAGTGGGATTCACTAGCTTATAACCGTTTAGAAGCCATTGGAAAATGGATGAAAACCAATGGAGAAGCGGTTTACGAGTCAGAGGCCGATCCTAATTTACCACGTCAGGGCAAGTGGGCATTTACCAGAAAAGGCACCAGTGTTTACGCTATATATCAGGTTGCAGAAAATGAAATGATTGAAAATTCACTTTCAGTAAACTTACCAGCAGGTGTAAAAGTTAAAAGTGTATCAGTGATTGGTGGTCCACAAAAGGTAAAATTCACCCAAAATGGCGGCCAGGTCGTTTTGTTTACCACTGATAAATCGATTGTTAAACAAACCGAAGCCCTTGTTTTTAAGTTAGTTACAAATTAAAATAGCGGATTTTACTATGTATATTTTACACTAAGTCAAATTTAACCCCCAAATGCAAAGAATATGTTAATAGAGGGCTAAAAATTGATAATTTCACTGAATAATTCAATCTAAATAAGGCTGAACTTTAAAAAGCTAAATTTTAGCGCTG
>JBIKIS010000193.1:0-3203 GCA_044361485.1 Sediminibacterium sp. | reverse complement strand
TTTTTTTTCTTTCTACTAATTGAGTTTCAATCGTGTGGGAGGATTTTAAGTGACGAATGTCATAAAATTGTAAGCATCCAACTTATCGCTATAAATTTTGTTTAATCTTGTAGTAGAAATTCGAAAAAAAGAGGACCTTCGGGGCCCTAAGATTTGAGGAGATTTTAAGGTTTGAGGATGAGATTTGAAGGTTTAAGGGGGATTGTAGAATTTGTGAGGTCGATTTTCGCAGTTACGATTGATTATATTATGAAAAGTATTAATAAATTACAAAAAAAGTGGGGCGTTGGCCAGGTGCAATTTTGGTTAATCATGACCACATTTGCCCTGGGAGGAAGCTTGAGCGGGTACCTAAATAAGCAAATTCTAAATTTGGTGTTTTTGGAGAAAAATGCGGCATATTGGCTCATTTATCCCCTATTATTGACCATTTTATGGCCTTTTTCGGTGATTTTGGTCAGTTTTTTAACAGGGCAATTTGCCTTTTTTAAGGGGTATTTAGGAAGAATGTGGGGCAGATTGAGCGGAGGACCTTCGAACATGGGAGCGACTTCAACCTCAGAAACTTTGGGATCTGAAATGTTGGGATCTGGTGATTCAGCATCCACTAGCCCTTCCACTAGCCCTATTCATGTGGCCATTTTTGCCTCAGGGGCAGGAAGCAATGCCAAAAAGATCATAGAATACTTTGAAAACAAGTCCACCCCCATTAAAATCTCATTAATAGTATGCAATGTTCCGGGTGCTGGGGTATTAGAAATCGCAAAATCCAAGGGCATCCCCACCTTAATAATCAATAAAGCAGAATTTACAAGCACAGGCTATTTAGAAAGCCTACACAATGCAGATATTCATTTTATTATACTAGCTGGCTTTTTATGGAAGGTACCTGAAGTGTTGGTGAACGCCTATCAGCCAGGCGTTGGCGATGCGAAGGGTATTATTAATATTCATCCTGCATTATTACCAAATTATGGCGGCAAGGGTATGTACGGATCACGCGTGCACGAAGCAGTGATTGCTGCAGGCGAAAAAGAAACAGGTATCACCATACATTGGGTAGATGCACATTATGATGAAGGCGATATTATTTTTCAAGCAAAATGTGCTGTTGATCCTAGCGATACACCAACAACAGTCGCAGAAAAAATTCATGTATTAGAACATCAACATTTTGCTCCAACCATTGAAAAGATTTTATTGAAATAGACTTATCTAAAATAAGCAATGGAAATTAATGCAACTGCTATTAACAAATAAAAGCAAAAAGACTTCCAATTAATAACTGAATTTAAAATTTCTATTATCATTATGCTAATAGAAATAGCAAGATAAATTCCCAAAAATAAATTTGTATTATTACTCAATTTTAAAAAGATAATTATATAATACGAAAACATATTTACTACAAGTATAAGAAACAATAAGAATCTAATTTTTTGTTGCGACTTTGTCAATGGTATATTCATAATTGAATAAATTTAAGATGCTTTAATTCTAATACTTAAATTAATTATACGTTCGAAAAAAAACTAATGTGCATAAAGAAGGCCTCGAAAATTCGAGGCCTTCTTTAAATATGTAAATAGTAATTTTTGATTAGCTTTTTCCAAACTCAATCGTGTTCAACCATTCTAATAAAACTCTAATTTGAAATTTAGTATTGGCGGTGTTAATAGCTCCAGTAGAATTGCTTAACACCATAAATAATCCAGTCACACCTTTGTCTTCTGCAATGAGTAAATAATTTGAACGCTCAATTTTAAAATTGCTATTTGCATTTTGCAAGGCTGTAAAAGCATCTTGAAGGTCTTGTTTTAAAACTGCAAAAGTTTCTGGGCTTTGTATTTTCAAGGTATCAATCTCTTGCTTGTAAATGAATTGATCGTTCTTAATAATCACATCCACACTATACTGATTGTTATTGGATAAAGTATAACTGTAATTTAATTTACCGTTATTGCTATACTTAATGATGCTATTTACTGAATGAGTTCCGATTGAATTGCTAGTCGCTTGTGCAAATAAAGTATTTGAACAAAAGGATAAAAGCAAAGCAAACGCAGCAAGGGGGAGATTGCGCATTTAAAAAATTTGTTGCAATATTACGTGAATAGATGTAAACGAATGCAACTAATTGATAAAAATCAATACAAGTATAAAATATGTAAATTTTAAAATATACAATTAAAAAATATACAATTAAAAAAGTTTAATATCTATCGTATTATCCAGGCATGCGAGAAATGTATTTCTCTATTTCTTTGATCTGATCCAACACTTGCTTAGTAGATGGCTTGCAGGCTTTTGCTTTGCGGAAGAAATCTTTAGCTGCACGGAACTCGCGCTTATTCATAAAAATTTGACACATGCTTAAGTAAGCTACTGCTTCTGATTCTTTATCTGGAATGCCCGCACGAATAGCGGCACGGATATAGGCTTCACCTTGTTTGGTATCTCCTTTTTGCATAGACATCATCCCTAATTGTAATTTATTCGCACCCTCCGCTTCTGGCATTGCCGAACCAAGGTCGTTACTCATTTTAAGGTGCTTCTCGGCCGTGTCAAAATCTTGTTTTGCCATAGCGATATTACCCTTGATAGTATAGTAAGTGCTTCTTACAGGAGTATATAATAAATTAGGAAACCAAATAGTTGCTAAAATGCGCTCTACTTCTTCAATATTTCCCGCTTCCATCGGCTCTTGCACTAGACGCAATGGACCAATAAAAATATGACTCAATAGGCCAATCACGCCAAGCATGTATAAAGGGAAAACAGGCCAAAAATTAGCCAGATCGGTTATTTGAAGGATAGCAGCGCCAAAAATGGCAATTAAGCTCAACCAAAAACGAAACTTGATAATAATATTGTAAAAAACCATAATGATGTCGATTTGAGCTGTGAAGATACCAAATTATAGCATAATAATGAGCCGCTGCGATAAAGTATGGGTGCTTTAAAAAGAATAGTTATTTTTGTCCTCCTTAAACGGTCTTTAGGCCTAGTTAAGACTCGAATCCCAGTGGTTCGATGGTCCCGTAGTTCAATGGATAGAATAGGTGTTTCCTAAACACTAGATCCAAGTTCGATTCTTGGCGAGACCACAATTGATTTTAAAGGACGCCAAGTTGTACCAATCTTGGCGAGACCACAAACCCTCAACACGCAGTGTTGGGGGTTCTTCATTTTGAGACAACGTC
>JBIKIS010000192.1:0-3231 GCA_044361485.1 Sediminibacterium sp. | reverse complement strand
AATTCTTTTATGAGGCAAAACTACCTTTGAAGTGTTACGGCATTGTTACGCCAATGTTAACAGAGTGTTACCTCTATGTTAACGCAATGTTACCAACCTGATCGTAGAGGTGATGCATGAGGCCGTCAACAAGGCCTATTTTAGGTACGTAAATAGCGTCTATATCGGCCCATTTCATTATTTGTACATATATAAGAAGCGCTGGTACAATAACATCGGCCCTGTCTTCCTTTAAACCATACAAATGCATGCGGTCTTCGATGGTCACATTTGATAATTCCTTGTAATAGTCTTTTAAGAGGTCTAAACTGAGCGGTTTTCCCTCTTTTAGCCTACTCATAGACAATATTTTTGTAATATTTCCGCCGCTTCCAATGGCAATAGATGGGAGAGCACTTTTGATGTTCTTTTTGACATAATCCTTCATGTCATCCCAGGCTTTTTCTTTGATCTGATTTTTGAGGAGCCTGATGGTACCAATATTAAAGGACTCTTTAGAAACAAGGGCTCCATTAGCAAAAAAAGTAAGCTCGGTACTACCGCCACCCACGTCAATGTATAAATAGGAGTGATCCGAATCTAAATTTTCGGCCACATGGTTTTCATAAATAAAAGAAGCCTCTTCTTGGCCCGATATCACCTTAATTTCGATACCCGTTTCAAGCTTTACTTTTCGAATAATGTCTTTACTATTTTTTGCATCACGCATGGCACTGGTGGCACAAGCATACACATGCTTAATTTGATAGGCTTCTAACAAATGCTGATATGCTTTTAAAGTTTGCATGAGCATTTTAACCTTGGCTTTAGATATTTCTCCGGTTTCAAAAACGTCAAAACCCAGTCTTAATGGTACACGTACCAAATTAATTTTATTAAATACGGGCTCCTGCCCCTGCTGCTTGGTAACTTCACTAATTAATAAACGGGCGGCATTACTTCCAATATCAATGGCGGCTAACTTCACTTTTTACTATTCGTTTTCTGTTGGAGGTATAAATAAGTTTCGATTTGTGATCGAATCTTTTTCTTAGAGCCTAAAGGTACATAGTTATTTAATAAGGCGCTGTCTAACACCCTAGCCTTTACGTTATCCTGCAACTGAATGTGGATAATATCCTGTAATTCCTTTTTAATGGCAGGGTCAAGTATAGGAACTGCTGCTTCTACACGGTGATCAATATTACGCACCATCCAGTCAGCACTGGAAATATATACTTTTTCATTCCCTCCATTACTAAATATCATCACACGGGCATGTTCTAAATACTCATCTACAATACTAATGGCACGTGGCTTTGCATTAAACTTTTTATGGTCTACTAAGGCACAAAAAATCCCACGCACAATCATATTAATCGTAACACCAGCAACAGCTGCATCATTTAATTTTTTAATTAAATTTACATCACTAAGTGAATTTAGTTTAATGGTGATAGCTGCTTTTTTACCAGCTTTAGCCTGCTTAATTTCATGATTGATTAAACTTTCAATTCCGGTTCGCATACTAATTGGCGATACCATTAAAGTATTACAACGTTCAAGCGGTCCATATCCTTTTTCGGGATACTCCAAAAACTGAAATATCTTATTGATATCCGCCATGACATTTCGGTTGCTCGTTAATAGGCAATGATCACCATAAACGCGGGCTGTTTTCTCATGCAAATTACCCGTGCTTACAAAACCATACTGTAGTGTTTTATTTTTTTCCCGCTTTTTTATCACACAAACTTTAGCGTGCACTTTCATGTTTTGTATCCCGTATAATACGGTAATACCTTCTTGTTCTAATACATCTTTCCACTCTAAATTAGCCTCTTCATCAAACCTGGCTTTTACCTCCAGCATCACAGTTACCTGCTTTCCATTTCTTGCCGCATTAATAAGCGCATTGATTACTTTAGAAGCAGGGGCCAAACGGTAGGCCGTAATTTTTATAGAAACCACATCTGGATCCATCGCAGACTCACGTAGTAAATCAATCACCGAATTAAAACTATGGTACGGAAAATGCAGCATCACATCTTTTTTTAACACTACATCCGTTACACGTAGGCTTTTAATCAAATCAGGATGGGTTAAAGAAGCTTTACGAATACTCTTTTCCATTTCCAAATCTGGGAAATCCATAAAGTGTCTAAAATTATGAATACGGCCTCCCGGTATAATATTACTTTTTTGATTGAGCTGTAAACGTCTAATTAAATAATCAAGTAAGCCTGCATCCATTTCTCTATCGTACACAAACCTTACGGGCTTTCCTTTACGCCTATTCTTTAACCCCTTTTCAAGTTTTTCGATAAGATTACTTGTAATACCATTGTCTACATCTATTTCGGCATCCTTGGTGATTTTAAAAATAGCAGACTCAAAATAATCATAATCAAAATATGAAAATATAATGGGTAAATTAAATCTGATAATATCTTCTAGTAAAATAATTTGATGTCCTCCGGTTTTTGTAGGAAGCTCTACAAAGCGCCCCACCACAGACACAGGCACTTCAATTAATGCATACTTACTTTTGTATGCACTATTTTTTTTGCGCATCACAATACCTAAATATATACTCTTATCACGCAAATAAGGCATCTGCCCAATAGATTCAACCATTAGTGGAATTACATTACCACGGACCTGAGTGTCAAAAAAATCTTTTACAAAAATTTGTTGCTCTTTGGATAAATGGGTTTCATCTACCAGCGTTATGTTTTCTTTTTTTAAATCCCGTACAATATTTTTCCAAATACGGTTAAATTCATTTTGTTGCTCAAGTACAATTGTTTGAATTTCATCTAAAATACTTTGAGAGTGCTGCTCTAAATGCATATCAAGCTTTTTGCCCTTGCCTTTAAATTCAATCATTCGCTTAAGGGTTGCAACACGCACTCTAAAAAACTCATCCAGGTTATTAGAAAAGATACCTAAAAAACGGATTCGCTCTTTTAATGGTACAGACGGGTCGTTGGCTTCTTGCAACACCCTACCATTAAAACTCAACCAACTTAAATCTCGAGGTATATAAGAATACTTAGGCATAAATCATTATAATTTTTAACTGTGCGATATTACAAAACTAGGCAGCCATCTTACACCAGCTACATTTAAAGTTACAATTTGTTAACATAGGCGTAAAGATTTGTTCATATTAGAGTTATTACTTTGACAAACTAACCCAATGGAAAAAAGAGACATTGACGTCCTTGTTCTAAGTGATTTACACCTCGG
>JBIKIS010000003.1:0-39512 GCA_044361485.1 Sediminibacterium sp. | reverse complement strand
GACGCAGCAGATAAGCCGGCAAAGCCGCTTCCAATAATAACAACAGATTGTTTCAAAGTCTAATAAAAATAAGCAAAAATTAGTAGCGGTGCAACTGATTTTTTAGCAGCTTACGCGCAAAGTGAATCCGACTTTTGATGGTACCAAGTGGCTCATTTAACATATCAGCAATTTCATGGTACTTATAGCCATCAAAATAAAGTAAAAAAGGATTTTTAAAAATGATGGGTAAGCTATGAATAGCTTCTTGCACTTCTTTTAAATTAAGTTTAGCAATGGCCTCATTACTAACAGATGTTTGGTTATTGTCAATTAAAAAATCGTTGGGTGTATTATCAAATACAGTAGCCTGCTTTGATTTTTTGCGGTAATCATTGATAAAAATGTTACGCATGATCGTGTACAACCAAGCTTTAATATTGGTGCCCACATTGTATTTGTCTCTGTTAGCTAATGCTCTAAAAAGTGTTTCTTGAACTAAGTCTTTGGCCGACTCATTATCACGCGTAAGCGTAAAAGCAAACGGCTTCAAAAATGTAGTATTGTTGATGATAAGCTCGTTAAATTCGGGGGTAGACATTTTGTTTAATTTTATAAAATCAAAGTTAAACAAAGGGAATCATCCCACAATCATTTTTGTTTAATTTTTTTTAAACTTTATTAAACAAATAAGGAGCTGATTATCAGCTCCTTATGAAAATATTGTAGAAAAATGAGGAAGATAACTATGCAATCTTGCCTAAATAGTCCATTACTTCAGGTAAAGAACGTTTAAGGTTTACATTGCTTGGCACCCCTTTTTTATAGGTTTGTGTAAGTAAACCAGACACCACCACCGAGTATTTTGGAAGGGTAGTACCTACTTTAGTTAAAAACTTTTCAAAATTAAAGTTACTAGCCACAGAGGTTAAGTGTGTATATACAAATGTAGGCGCCTTTAAGTCTGCAACATAGAGCACGTCTTTGATAGGCACATTGGCACCCAAATAAAGTACTTTAACACCACGCGCTTTTAGCAAGTAGTACATAAATAAGATACCCAATTCATGGTGCTCGCCTTCTGGTAAGAATAAAAGGGCAGTAGAATTAGCTTGCAAAGCAGGCGAGGTTTTTTCGATCCCTACAATTAGTTTTTGTCTAATAATGTTGGTAACAAGGTGCTCCTGTGCAGGATTGATTCGGCTTGTAACCCATAGTATACCTATTCTTTCGAGGAATGGGAATATAATTTGTGTGATGGTTTTTTCGATACCCTTGCTGGTAATTTGAAAATCCAGTACCGATTCAAAATCTTCGATACGAAGATCCACCATGCACTCAATCAGTTCATTCACAATTCTTTCGAGCTGTGCTTCCGATTGGGTTAATGAAAGAATACGTTCTTTCATTTCGATGGGTTTCATCTTATCAATGTGGGAAATCTTGTACCCGTACTTATTAAGTAGGGCAATATTTAACAGCGTAATAAGCTCTTCGTTGGTATAATAACGAATATTGGTATCCGTCCTTGAAGGGTTCAAGAACTGATAGCGCTGTTCCCATATGCGTATTGTATGGGCTTTAATCCCAGAAAGGTTCTCTAAATCTTTAATGGTAAATGCATCCATAAAGCCAATAACAACAGGTTCCTTGTTTTGTTCGAATGCTAGGGTTTTATTCCTTTAAGATACTGTCCGTAGCCACTTTTCTCGTATTTGGCAGCCAGTTTTAAGAGCTGTTCACGGTCAATAAAACCCATTCTAAAGGCAACTTCTTCAATACACCCTATTTTTTGGCTTTGGCGCTTTTCAATAACCCTTACAAACTCGCAGGCGTCACTTAAGGAGTCAAAAGTGCCAGTATCGAGCCAAGCAGTTCCACGGTTCATGATGCCCACCTGTAAAGTGCCACGTTGGAGGTATTCGTTGTTAACGGTAGTGATTTCATACTCACCCCTAGCAGAAGGCTCAATATTTTTAGCAATTTCTACCACGTCATTGTCATAAAAATATAAACCAGGCACGGCGTAATTTGATTTTGGCTGAGTTGGCTTTTCTTCGATAGAAATAGCTTTTTTGTTTTCGTCAAATTCCACCACACCATAACGCTCTGGATCATTTACTTCATAGGCAAAAACGGCAGCGCCTTCGATGTTGTTAAATGACTGTACAAGTTTACTAAACCCTGCGCCATAAAAAATATTATCACCAAGCACAAGCGCTACTTTATCGTTACCAATAAAATCGGCACCAATAACAAATGCTTGTGCAAGTCCATTTGGTTTTTCCTGAACCGCGTAACTAAACTTACAACCCAGTTCAGAACCGTCTTCTAATAAACGCTGAAACTGCACGCTGTCTTCAGGTGTAGTAATAATTAAAATTTCTTTGATGCCCGCTAACATTAAAATAGAAAGCGGATAATAAATCATAGGCTTGTCATAAATAGGCATTAACTGCTTACTAATTCCTTTTGTAATTGGATAAAGTCGTGTGCCTGAACCACCTGCTAATATGATACCTTTCATGATGTGCTAATTTAATTTATAAAGAAGCCGCATAGTCTGCAAAGCTTCCTAGTGATTTATCTTTTTCAGACAATATGATTTCACTGTCTGCTAATTTCCAATCGATATTTAAATCTTTGTCGTTGTACATAATACCCACTTCGTTACCAGGCTCATAAAATTTATCAACCTTGTAAAAAAATGTTGCCGCTTCACTTAACACCACAAAGCCATGCGCAAATCCTGCAGGCACAAAAAATTGTTTGTGGTTACTAGCAGTTAATTCAATAGCAAAATGTTGCCCAAAACTAGGAGAACCTTTTCTTAGATCTACGGCGATATCTAAAACAGATCCTTCTAAAACCCTTACCAGCTTTGCCTGTGCAGCCGCACCTCTTTGCATATGAAGCCCTCTTAATACCCCTTTACTAGACCTAGATTGATTGTCCTGTACAAACAAAATATCGAGACCCGATGCTGCATTAAAATCACGTTGATTAAAAGTTTCAATAAAATAACCCCTTGCATCGCCATGCACTTTTTCATGAACGATAAAACAGTCTTGTAAAGGCGTTTGCTCAATTCTCATTATCTGTTCGTATACATTTGGTTATAGTAAGTTTGATACGCACCGCTTGTTACGTTTTCTAACCAAGCTGTGTTTTGCAAATACCAATCGATGGTTGCAGCAAGTCCTTGTTCGAAAGTAACAGAAGGAGTCCAACCTAATTCTTTATTGAGTTTAGTTGCATCAATGGCGTAACGACGATCATGGCCTGGACGGTCTTTTACATAGGTAATAAGTCCTTCACTCTCTCCTTTTTCACGTCCTAATTTTTCATCCATTTGCGCGCAGAGTAATTTAACGAGGTCAATATTTGTCCACTCATTAAAGCCGCCAATATTATAGGTATCTCCTTTTTTACCTTCATGAAAAATTAAATCAATAGCACGTGCATGGTCTATAACATAGAGCCAGTCGCGTGTGTAGAGACCATCACCATATACTGGCAAGGCTTTTTTATTGATAATATTATGAATGAATAAAGGAATTAATTTTTCTGGAAAATGATTGGGGCCATAATTGTTAGAACAATTAGAAACCACAATGGGTAAGTGGTAGGTTTCACCGTAAGCCCTTACAAAATGATCACTCGCCGCTTTACTTGCAGAATACGGTGAGTTTGGATCGTAAGAAGTTGTTTCGGTAAAAAGTCCTTCTTTACCTAAACTACCATATACTTCGTCCGTTGAAATGTGATAAAATAGGTGGTCACGTTTACTGTCCCAAGTACCATCGTGTGCATTTTCGTAACTCAAGTCCTGCTTCCAAAAATCTTTGGCCGTATTTAATAAGTTTACGGTTCCAATAACATTGGTGTACACAAAATCAAGTGGTGAAACAATGGAACGGTCTACATGTGACTCGGCAGCCAAATGAATAACATCGGTAATACTATGTTGCTCAAAAATATTTTTTAATGCAGCTGCATCTAAAATATCCGCCTTTACAAAATGATAATTAGGGGCGTTTTCGATGTCCTTTAAATTTTCGAGATTACCCGCATACGTAAGAGCGTCCAAATTAAAAATTTGATACCCTGGATATTTGGTCACCATCAAACGAACAACATGCGATCCAATAAAACCTGCACCGCCCGTAATTAAAATATTCTTTCCCATAAAATTTAATAATAATATGAGCCTATCTTGGCTACTTTTAGGCCTGCAAAATACATAAATCAGACCAACATTTGCTATCTTTCGAGCATAAACAATTGCTATGCAACAACAACGCTACTATTCTTTAGACGTATTTAGGGGTGCTACCGTGGCGCTCATGATACTTGTTAATAACCCTGGTAGCTGGGGAAACATCTATGGACCCCTTAAACATGCCCCTTGGCATGGCGTAACCCCCACCGATTTAGTGTTCCCTTTTTTCCTGTTTGCGGTAGGTAATGCCATGGCTTTTGTGATGCCAAAATTTGAAGCTGGTAGCAGTACCGCTTTTTGGAAAAAAATTACCAAACGCACCCTACTCATTTTTGGCATTGGCCTCTTTTTAAATTGGAGTCCCTTTATTAAATGGGAAGACGGCGTACTAGTAGCTAAAAAATGGGAAAACGTTAGAATTTTAGGCGTGTTGCAACGCATTGCACTGAGTTACTTTTTTGCATCTATCATTGTGTATTATGCCAAAACAAAAGCCGCGTTTGTACTAGGTGGTATTTTATTATTAAGCTACTGGTTTATCACCGCAGTTTTTGGAGCCCCCGGTGATCCTTATAGCATGACCGGCTATTTTGGAACCGGTATCGACAAACTTATTTTAGGTGAAACACATATGTACCATGGCGAAGGTGTGGCTTTTGATCCAGAAGGTATCACGAGCACCATCACTGGTATTGTACAAGTGATTTTTGGATTTTTAGTTGGTCAGTACATTCAACAAAAAGGAAAATCTTTTGAAATGCTTGCCAACCTTCTTATCAGTGGCGTGGTATTAATTGTTGCAGGACTTTGCTGGGACATGGTATTTCCGATTAATAAAAAAATATGGACGAGTAGTTATGTTTTATACACGACAGGCCTCGCCATTGTAACGATCAGTGTGCTCATTTACTTAATTGAGTTTAAAGAAATAAAAGGTGCTTGGAGCAAATTTTTTGATGTGTTTGGAAAGAACCCACTCTTTATTTTCTTTTTGTCGGGCTTTTTGCCAAGAGTATTGGCACTACTGCGTTTCGAAGACCTTAGTTTAGAACCAGGACATACCACCACCAGTGCATTACCTTGGTTTTGGAACCATATTTGCAAACCTATTTCCGAAGATTTACGCAACGGATCTTTGGTTTACGCAATATGTATGATTGCCTTTTATTGGAGTATCGTGCATGTGCTCGATAAAAAGAAAATTTACATTAGAGTATAAGGCAGGTACAAGGCGAACTATTTGCACAGAAGTAACTCCGCAAATAGAGAACTCGCGCAAATTGACTCCGCAAAAATTACTGTGCCTTATGCAAACAGCGTTGCCGCTACCTCCAAACTTTCTGGCTTGCCTACATCTAATAATGTAGCGCCGGTGTGATCGTAGGCCATAATATTTTGTGTAGTACAGAGGTCTAGGTACACATCTACCATCGAAAATTTACCCGTCTGATGCATCATCGAAAGTAATTTGGTGTCAATTACCTGAATACCGCTAAAAGCCTTTGCCTGAAGGTGTTCCGTGTTACTGTCATTTAAATGTGCTGGTTTATATTCTCCGGTATTTTGATTTTTCCATCCGCACAATTTACCGGCTTCATCAAACAAGAAATACCTACTACTGTTTCTGACAGAAACAGCGAGCGTAGCGAGGGCGCCAGATGACCTGTGCTGCGTAATAACTGCTTGTAAATCTAAATTGGTGAGTATGTCTGCGTTGAGCAGTACAAATGAAGTTTCGTTCTCAAAATACCAGGCTGCTTTTTTTAAACCACCACCCGTTTCTAATACAGCGTCTGTTTCGTCAGATATAGTAATGGTAGAACCCCAACCATTATTTGTAGTAACGGCATCTATAATTTGATCTGCAAAATGATGCACATTAATAAGCACTTCTGTGATACCAATTTTTTGCAAGTATTCGATATTGCGCTGTAGTAAAGACTTTCCATTCACCAACGCAAGCGCCTTAGGATGCTTATCTGTAAAAGGTTTTAGCCTTGTACCGAGTCCTGCCGCTAGTATCATTGCCTTCATAATAATTATTTTACCCAGTTGGCTTTATTGGTATGAGAGAGTTGTGTTTTTATTTTATACTTATTGCGTAAGTGCCTAGCTGTTTGCTCTGCAGCATATACACTACGGTGCTGACCACCTGTACAGCCAAAATTGATTTGCAAATTTTGAAACCCACGTTTTAAATAATCCTCTACTGTAATGTCAATTAAATCCCAAACACTATTTAAGTATTCGTTCATTTTTGTACGCTGTTCTAAAAAGTCTTGCACCGGTTTATCAAGGCCCGATAATTTTTTATAATCATCAAAGCGACCCGGATTTAAAATACCACGCATATCAAACATAAAGCCACCACCGTTTTCAGAATCATCGACAGGGAATCCTTTTTTATAACTAAAACTATTGACAGACACAATGAGTGGTGTAGCTTCATTGGCTTGCGGCGGTTCAAAACGCGCAATCATTTCATCAGACATCACAATTTTTAAAACCCTGTCAAACTCCGGCGTTACAATACCAACGCGTTTATTTTCAATAAAAAATTGAAGGTTGCGCATAGCAAGTGGAATGCTCGCTAAAAAGTGTGCTTTGCGTTCAAACAAACCTCTAAAACCGTACGCACCCATCACTTGCAATAGTCTTATTAATACATAGCCATTGTACTGGCTCACAAAAGTAGTACGGTCTACGGGCTCTTTTAATAAGAGGTCTACCTCATCCATATAATAGTCAAGCAAATTGTCTTTCCACTGTTCACTTAATTCTGCTTTTGCTTGCCATAGTAAAGAAGCTACATCATATTGCAAAGCACCTTTCATGCCACCCTGAAAATCTATGAATTGAACCTCATTTTGATTGACAATAATATTTCTACTCTGAAAATCACGGAACATAAAATACTTATGCTGCGTATGGGTGAGGTAGGTACTCAATGCTTCAAAATCTTCAAGCATGGCCTGCTTGTCGTAAGGAAGTTGCAGGGTATCTAAAAAGTAATATTTGAAATATAAAAGATCACTTAAAATGGCTTGTTTACCAAACTCCTTTGCCGTAATACACCAGTTGTAATTAAAACCCTCATCGCCTTTAATTTGCATACGTGCAAGTGCCGCTAAACTTTTTTGAAAAAGTGCATATACATTTTGAGAGTGTCCTTCTTTTTCTATTTGATTGAGTAACGACTCGGTACCTAAATCTTCTTGGATATAAATGGTATCATCGTTATTTACCCCAAGCACTTCAGGTACTGGAAGGCCAGCAGCTTTAAAGTGCTTACTAAAGTTTATAAATGTTTGTGTCTCTTTCTGATTGAGGTTATAAGTAGCGATATAGGTTTTGCTTCCTTCGTATATTCTGAAATAAATACGATCACTCCCACTTTGTGGTAATTTTTCTACCCTGGTAGCTGCAGTGCCTCTGATAGAGGTAAATAAAGTTTCTATTCCGTTAATCACTGACTCCATAGCAAAATTGATTTACAACGAAAATAGAACTTAGTATGCAAACCCCAAATTTGCTTATAAAGTTTGTAGCCCAAAAACGCTTACCTGTTTGCCCTTATCAAGCGCGTGCTCTTTGCGAATCAGTGTAACGGTGCTGAGTTCAAAAAATGGCTGCGCTACTTTATTTACATACTGCGCCGCCAACTGTTCAAAAGCTGCGGGCGGTAGTGGCGAAGTGAGTGCAAGTAAAGGTTGTTGTATCAGTTTTGAAGGCGTACATCCATAACTTTTTAAATACTGATCCAGTACTTGCAAACTAGCGGCTAACTGTGTAAAGGGTTGTTGATTGGCAATACGCATAAATATGCGTCTAGAAGGCAGGGCTCCAAAACCATCGATGGCCACCCTAAAACTTTTTTGCTGGCTAATAATACGGTGCATCCACTTGAGTAAAGTAGCTTCCATATGCTCGGTGGTATGAAACTGCGCTAGTTCAATAACCGGCTTATCGGTAAAACCAAGGGTGCGTGTCCAATTTGTAAAATCTGCGTCGGGGTAGGCCACTAACTGATACACCCCAGTGGTGGTAAGTGTTTGACCGGCAAAAACAGTGCGTGCGCTCATATGAATGTCCATAACTTTTTTATTTTGGTAATTATTTTAGCATAAATTTACTAAATATTTTAGCTAAATCAAAACTTTTTTATTGTTATGGATAGTCAAGAATGGCAGGGGGCTGCCTATAAAGGCTCCAAAAAATACACCCAACAAGACGTTGTAACCGCCAATGCCACTGGCTTTGGGGCCGCCACCGACGATTATATGGAAAGGGGTATCGACCTCAACGAGCAGCTCATTAAAAATAAGCCCGCTACCTTCTTTTTTAGAATGAACAGCCACGCCATGACCGGTGCCGGCATTTACCCCGGCGATATTTTAATTGTAGATCGCAGCATTAGAGCCAGCAGCCAAAAAATTGTAGTGGTTATTTTAAATGGTGAACTTTTAATTCGGCGCTACACCGATACGGGTGTTAAAAAATTACTCTCCGCCGAAAATAAAAAATGCGCCGACATTGAAATTGATCCACTCGCCTCCTTTGCAGTATGGGGCGTGGTGATCTATTGTATTCACGCTACTTTATAATATAGACATGATTGGCATTGTAGATTGCAATAGTTTTTATTGCTCGTGCGAACGTTTATTTAAGCCAGATTTACTACACAAACCGGTGGTGGTTTTAAGCAACAATGATGGCTGTATTATTTCTAGAAGCGACGAAGCAAAAGCAGTAGGCATAGAAATGGGTAGTCCCTATTTTATGCAAAAAAATGATTTGAAAAAAAATGGTGTTATTACTTTTTCTTCTAACTATCATTTATACGGTGACCTAAGTTGGCGCGTCATGGAAACGCTAAGAACCATGCTACCAGAGGGTTGTGTAGAAGTGTATTCGGTAGATGAATCCTTTATCGACCTCGCACATATTGAACCAAACGCCTTATCCTCTTTTACTGTTTCACTTAAAAACATCATTGAACAGTGGACCGGTATTAGTGTTTCGATTGGCGTAGCACCTACCAAAGCGCTTAGTAAAGTAGCCAATAGGCTCGCTAAAAAAAATAAGCAAGTAACAGGTTGTGTATTGATTTTAAATACCGATAAAAAAATTACACAAGCACTTCAAAAAACACCCATTGCTGATGTGTGGGGTATTGGTTACCAGTACGCAAAAAAATTAAGTAACTATGGTATTAACACTGCGTACGATTTAACACTGCGTACCGAAAATTGGGCGCATCAAGAATTAGGGGGCGTAGTAGGCGCGCGTTTGTTTAGAGAACTCAAAGGATTTCCTTGCATCGATATGCAATCGGAAAGAGTAACCAAACACATGATTGCTACTACGCGCATGTTTGGAAACCCCGTTACCACGCTTCATGAGTTAGAAGAAGCGGTGGCTACCTACACTGCAAGGGCCGCAGAAAAACTGCGCAGACAACATGCAGCAGCGCGCGGCATTACGGTGTTGATTGTACCCAAACAAGAAGTGAAGGGCAGTTATTACCGGCATGGGCCTACAAAATCGGGAGCAGTTCGCCTGCCCCTTGCAACGGCGCTTACCAACGAGCTCGTAAAAGCAGCCCTTGAACTGGTAAGAAGCTTATTTGAAGCAGGTAAAACCTACAAAAAAGCAGGGGTTATTTTAAGTGATATTGTCCCCGAAACCGTGATTCAGGGGAACTTGTTTGTCGCAGTACCTACAAATGGCGAAAAACTAGCCAAAGGCCGCGCCCTCATGGAAGCTATCGACAATATCAATTTTTCGATGCGGGGTGATATATTAAAATTTGCAGCCAGCGGCACTACCCGCAACTGGAAAATGCGCCAAGAAATGCGGAGCCCCCGCTATACCACACGCTGGGAGGAGCTTCCACTACTCAAATAAGCCTTCAAAGGCCCTGTGCATAAGCCTCTAAGAAGTATTTTAAAATTTACACGGATAAATTGCGGCGGTACCTTAAATTTGCACAATTTGTAAATAATGACCAACCCTACGCTCAACTCCAACGAATCCATCCCTTCCGGTAAGAAAAAAGTAATTGTACTTGGTAGCGGCCCCAATAGAATTGGCCAAGGTATCGAGTTTGATTATTGTTGTGTACATGGCTTAATTGCTATTAAAGAAAGTGGTTACGAAGCCATCATGGTGAACTGTAACCCCGAAACCGTTTCTACCGATTTTGACATGGCCGACAAATTATATTTCGAGCCAGTGTTTTGGGAGCACTTATGGGAAATCATTGAACTAGAGCAACCCTATGGTGTGATCGTTCAATTAGGAGGTCAAACAGCACTTAAATTAGCCAAGCGTTTACACGAAAAAGGGATTCGTATTATTGGTACTTCTTTTGAGAGCCTAGACATGGCCGAAGACCGTGGACGTTTTAGCGATTTATTAAAAGAATTAGAAATACCGTATCCATCTTATGGCACGGCACATACTGCAGACGAAGCGATTGAAGTAGCCAACAAAGTAGGGTATCCCGTACTTGTAAGACCTAGCTACGTTATTGGTGGACAGCGCATGCGTATTGTTATCAATGACGAAGAAGTTGAAAAAGCAGTTATCAGTTTATTAAAACATATTCCGGGCAATACCATTTTGATTGACCATTTCTTAGACCGTTGTCAAGAAGCAGAAGTAGACGCCATTTTTGATGGTGAAACTTTTCACATCATGGGTGTGATGGAACATATTGAGCCAGCAGGTATTCATAGTGGTGATAGTAACGCGGTGTTACCAGCGTTTAACTTAACCCCAATGATTGTAGAAAAAATGGAATTCTACAGTGAAAAAATTGCGCGCGCATTAAATATCAGAGGCCTCATTAATATTCAGTTCGCTATTAAAAATGGTCAAGTATATGTGATTGAAGCAAATCCAAGAGCTTCTAGAACAACACCATTTATTGCAAAAGCGTATCAAATTCCGTACTTAAATATTGCGACCAAAGTAATGCTTGGCGCCAACAAACTCACCGACTTTACCATGGTTAAGAAACTAGACGGCTATGCTATTAAAGAGCCTGTATTTAGTTTTGATAAATTCCCTGGTGTCAACAAAGAGTTAGGGCCAGAAATGAAAAGTACCGGAGAAGCCATTCGTTTTATCAAAGATTTACACGACCCTTATTTTCGTACGCTATACAAAGAGCGTAGCATGAACTTGTCTAAATAAGTAAGTAAGCGGCTAGTTGTAAATACGGAGAACCTTCTACCAAAATAGATGGATTCCTAAGCTTGTGCGATTATAGCACATAGGTTTGTATGTGTCCGTATCTACGCCTCCATTTTGGCATCAAGCACCATTTACCAGACTGCTATTCCCGCTTGTAATAGGCATTGTTAGCTGCTATTATTTATTGCATGGCCTTTTTACAAATGCGCTTATCAATACCGGTATTTATATAACAGCAGGCGTTTCCATTGCAGGGCTCATATGCATTGGTAAGCTTACTACATTTCAAAAGTACCGTTACCAATTTTTACAAGGCTTACTACTACAAATTATATTTCTGTGCCTTGGTATTGTAGTGATGCAAAACCTCTTGCAGTTACGCACCCAAGAAACCGGATTAATAGCGTCACATAAAAATGGTGCAGTTTATGTTATGCGGTTAACAGAACCCTTGCAACTAAAAAATAAAAGCTACAAAACAGCAGCAGTCATTGAAAGTATTGGCCATGCAAAACAAGAAATAAAAACAAACATTAAAATAATAGTTCGCCTGGCAGTAGATAGTAGCCTTGGTAATATACGGCTTTTAACTGTTGGCAGTTATATTGCCACAACTATACAGCCAAGCATTGTACCTGATACGCATAACCCAGGAGGCTTTAATTACAAAGTATGGCTATTTAGAAATGAAATAACGCACCAGCTTTATTTGGCAAAAGGAAATTGGACCTTACTGCCCTCTAAAAAAAGTAAACAATACTTGCAAATACTACAGCAAAAAATTAGAACAAGGCTTCAACAAAATATTATAGGTGCACAAGAAAAAGCAGTAGCAGCAGCACTTTTAATTGGCTATAAACAGGATATTGATTCTGATTTAATGAAAGCTTATAGCAATACTGGCGTGATACACGTGATTGCCATTAGTGGCTTACACCTTGGACTAATTTATGGTTTACTCATTGGTATTTTTAATTGGATACCGGGTTCAACAATAAAAAAATGGATGGCGCCTCCTGTAATGCTACTGTTGCTTTGGGGCTTTGCGCTTTTAACAGGAGCTGGCCCATCGATTGTTAGAGCAGCGGTTATGTTTTCATTTATCATTGTTGCTACAATGGTAAAACAAAATTCAAGTATTTTAAATGCACTCGCCGCCTCGGCATTTTTTTTACTCTTACTACATCCGTTTTATTTGTGGGATATTGGATTTCAACTTTCCTATGCAGCAGTACTTAGTATTGTTCTGTATCAGAAAAAAATATATGATACTATTTATTTCAAATACAAGTGGATGCAGGCCTGCTGGCAATTAAACGCAATTACAATTAGTGCGCAAATACTCACATTACCAGTAGTTGTGTATCATTTTCATCAGTTCCCTAATTATTTTTTACTGAGCAATTTTATAGTAGTACCACTTTCCAGTATTATTTTATATGGCTGTTTACTGATACTTCCATTTGCTAGTATTGCATATATAGGTAAGAGTTTGTCAGTTACTACCAGTTGGCTTATCAGTAGCATGAACTGGATCATCCAAAAAATGAATGCCTTGCCGTATGCTACCACAAACAATTTGCAAATCAATTCGTTTCAGGTAGGGCTATTTTTTACCCTTATTATTTGCCTTTCTCTATTTATTCAAACCCAAAAAAACAAGTGGTGCTTTTATAGTTTAGCAGCCCTACTATTTGCTTGTTGTATACATAGCTATCATTACACAAAAGCGGCAGGACTAACCAGTATAACCGTTTGGTTTGTTCCCAAAACAACAAAAATCACTACCCGTTACGGATTGGGGGCGGAACTACCCCTTAAAGCCAGTAGCAGTGCATTTTCTATTGGGCATACCCGTTTTTTACACATTGGTCAATCGGCGCAGCTGATTAACAGTATACGCGAGGTGTCAAAAGTGGATATCCTACTCATAAGCAACCAATCAAAATCGCCCATCGCCTTACTCGCAAAGCACTTTACGCGTGCACTTTATGTTTTTGACAGCAGTATTCCGTTGTGGAAAATGGAAGGGTGGAAAAAAGAGGCAGAGAGCCTACATTTGCGGCATCATTTTGTTTCTCAACAAGGGGCTTTTGTCCACCAATCAAGCAATGGAAAAGAAAATTAAATCAGCGCTCATTTCTGTCTTTTATAAAGATGGTTTAGAGCCTTTAGCACGTCAATTAGTAGCTCAAAACGTAACCATCTACTCGACAGGTGGTACCCAAAAATTTTTAGAAGATTTGGGTATTACTTGTGTTGCGGTAGAAAGCTTAACAACCTATCCTTCTATTTTAGGAGGCCGTGTTAAAACCCTACACCCTGCTATTTTTGGTGGCATACTTGGTCGTAGATATGAGCCGCAGGATTTGGTTGAAATGGAGCAGTACCATATTCCAGAAATTGATTTAGTGATTGTTGATTTATATCCTTTTGAAGAAACACTTGCCACAACCACCGAGGAAAAAGCGATCATCGAAAAAATTGATATTGGTGGTCCTTCTATGATTAGAGCTGCTGCAAAAAACTTTAGAGACCTTGTAGTGATTGCTGCTAAACAAGATTATGCGGTACTAGAAACTATGCTCGCTGCACAAGCCGGCACTACTACGATTGAGCAAAGGAAAGCCTTTGCTGCAAAGGCTTTTGAAGTAGTGATGCACTATGATATTGCCATTAGCAATTACTTTAATCCTGCACCTACACAAATTCTACGATATGGCGAAAACCCACACCAAGCGGCAACTTTTACGGGTAACTTACAAGAGCTCTTTACACAACTTAACGGTAAAGAATTGTCTTACAACAATTTAGTAGACGTAGACGCAGCGGTACAGCTTATTGGAGAATTTAATGAAACTACTTTTGCCATTATCAAGCATACCAATGTTTGTGGTATTGCTGCAAGAGCTACAGTTAAAGACGCTTGGGACGCAGCTTTAGGTGGCGATAACGAAAGCGCTTTTGGTGGCGTGCTTGTAACCAATAGCACCATTGATACAGCTACCGCAAATGCTATCAATGAAATATTTTTTGAAGTACTCATTGCGCCAAACTATGAAGCAGGTGCACTTGATATTTTAAAAAGTAAAAAGAACCGAATTTTATTACAACTCACTGGAAATACCACTGCATTAAAAACACCAAGTAAGTCATTACTTAATGGAATATTAGCGCAGTCGCCTGATACAGGCAATTTTGACACTTGGAACGAAGTGGGTGGCCGAAACACCACCGAAGACGAAAAAGAAAATTTAATTTTCGCGAACCTCGTATGCAAACACTTAAAGAGTAACGCCATTGCACTTGTAAAAAATAAACAATTGGTAGGTAAAGGCTGTGGTCAAACCAGTCGTATAGACGCACTCAGACATGCCATCGAAAAAGCACATCAGTTTAATTTTGATTTGAAAGGCGCCGTGCTAGCTTCTGATGCTTTTTTCCCTTTTAACGATTGTGTTCAAATTGCACAGGAGGCAGGCATTGGGGCATTTATTCAACCTGGCGGATCGGTAAGAGATAAAGACAGTATCGAATACTGCGTGGAACATAAATTAGCGATGGTAATGACAGGTCTTCGTCATTTCAGACATTAATAAATCGTAGAAATGACCACCAAACAAAAAGCATACATAGGGCTAGGGCTCACCAGTATCATTTGGGGCACTACCTGGGTAGCGAGTAAGTATGGTATCAAACAAGGCATGCTTGCATTTGAGTTGTCGGCCATCAGAAACGGACTTGGTGGTTTGTCTTTAATTGTATTTTTTTTAATCAAGGGGCAAAAGCTCCCAACTTTTAAAGAATTCAAATGGCTATTAGGTATGTCTATTTTGCTCTTTGTAATTGCCAATGGTTTTTCTACCTATGCTTTAAAAGAAATTCCAAGTGGGCTTGCAGCACTAATTGCTGCCCTCTATCCACTCAGTGTTGTTATCATTGAAAAAATAAAGTACAACAACACAAAAATTACAGCACTTACTTTTCAGGGTATGTTATTAGGCATTATAGGCATTGGTATTGTGTTTTATGAAAACCTTGCGGTACATAACTCGGTAGGCTATTTTATTGGCGTTGTGGTATCAGTTATTGCCATGCTAAGCTGGAGCTTTGGCACCATTTTTATTGCACGTAACAAAATGAACATGAACCCCTATTATGCAACGGGTTGGCAAATGTTTTTAAGTTGCTTTTTTTTAGGTGTCTTTGCAGCGGCTTCCGGTAAATCTATCCCAATTCAAGAAATAACATTTACCGTTTGGATGGTGATTGCATATTTAATTGTAGCAAGTTCCATTGTTGCATTTGCTGCATTCATTTATACCATGAAGCATTTACCACCAGCAATAGCATCGCTCTATGCTTACATCAACCCCATTGTAGCAACCATTGTAGGTGCGTATACTGTTAATGAAAAACTCAGCCTTCCTATATTTATAGGTTCCTTTGTTACACTTACAGGCGTTTACCTCGTAAATAGATCGATGAAAAAGCAACACCAAGAAATTATTCCTGTTACGGACGCGGACGGGATGTAGTTTTTTCCTTCCACATTTCATTGAAAGTTTTTGGCGTAAAATCTAGTTCAGAGCGGTGTACAGCCCATCCTTTAAATACTTTATTGACCACCCAGTTTTTCATTTTACCATTACCCATATTCATCATGGGTCTATTTAAACTAGCTACCATCCAAGCTTTCCAAGCAACACGCTCTGCAAGTGTGCTAGTACCCTGCGTTACCGCTTCATGACGGTTATCGAGTAAGAGTTCATGTAAATTAATACGCATCGGACAAACCTCGGTACAATTACCACACAAAGAAGATGCATTACTCAGGTGTTTGTATTCATCCACACCACTTAAATACGGTGTAATGACTTTACCAATTGGACCACTATATGTTGTTTCGTATGAGTGGCCACCAATATTTTTATACACGGGACAAGCGTTTAAACAAGCGCCACATCTAATGCAATAAAGCGCTTCACGCGCGGTAGGATTAGCGAGCAAATTGGTACGACCGTTGTCTAGTAAGATCACAAACATTTCTTCGGGACCATCTGATTCACCAGCCTGTTTAGGACCCGTTAAAATAGAATTGTATACAGTTACTTTTTGACCCGTGCCATAAGTGGCAAGCAGTGGCCAAAATAAAGGAAGATCATGCATTGAAGGAATCATTTTTTCGATACCTACTACTGCAATATGTGTTTTAGGCCAGGCGCAACTTAAACGGCCATTACCTTCGTTTTCGGTAATAGCAATACCGCCAACATCTGCAATTAAAAAATTAGCGCCCGTTACACCCACCTGGGCTTCCGTGTATTTTTCACGAAGCTTGATACGTGCAACCTGGGTTAATTCTTCGGGTGTTAAATCTGGCTTGGTACCCAGTTTGTTCGCGAAAAGTTTTGCAACGTCTTCTTTGCTTTTGTGCATTGCTGGTGTTACAATATGATAAGGTGGCTCGCCATCTAATTGCTGAATGTATTCTCCTAAATCTGTTTCTACGCTCTCAATACCACTCGCCTCCAAAAAATCATTCAAATGAATTTCTTCGGTAACCATGCTCTTACTTTTCACGAGCGTTTTGCAATTACGTTCTCTGCAAATTTTTCCAATCGCTTCCTGTGCTTCTGCCGTATCATTGGCCCAGATAACAGTAGCGCCTCTTGCCGTAATTTTTTGTTCAAACTCCAGTAAGTATTTATCTAAATTTTCAATGGCATCCCATTTAATATTTTTTGCACGTTCACGTGTAATATTAACATCGGTAAATTGTGATTTACCAATAGGTACAACAGCGTTGTATTTAGAAATATTGAAGTTAATTTTTCTACGGTGCTCTAAATCGGCAGCCTTAATAGTACTCTTTGCTATAAATGATGCAGCTGTTTCAGACATGCTTATTTTTTTTGACTTTTTTGATGAAGCGCCGTTGCTTCTAATGCTTCGTAAAATTCGGTTCCGTATTTACGTATTAAAGATTCTTTTAAAAATTGATACACCGGTACTTTTAATTTTTTACCAAGGCTACAAGCAGCACTACACAAATCTTCACGAGGTTCATAATTCACGTATTCCATATCCGGATCACGCTTGCTCTTTTTTGTTTTCACAGGAAACAAATGGCAACTAAGTGGCTTTTTCCAATCCAACTTACCATCGTTATAGGCCTGCTCTATACCACAAAGTATAGTGCCCGTTTTATCTTTGATACCGTAGGCACAAATACCGCCGTTAATGGTAGGTGTAACCCAGCCAAATTCACGGTCGTATAAATATTTACCTTGCTTTTCTACCTCTTTTATCCCTTGAGGGGTCATATAAGGTTTAATATCCTCGTAATGGTCATTTAATTTTTCGAGTTCCCATTTTTCCATGGGTGCACCAGCGTCACCATCTTCACAACATCCGCCCTTGCATTTGCTTAAATCGCATACAAATTGCTCCTCTAGGAGCTCGTCTGAAACTAATTTGTTGTCTATAATTATCATAGCTATGCGAATATAATTAGTTTTTCCACCTAAAAGTGTTTACCAAATGCTTCAGATCCGTTTTAATAAAATCATTGACAATACCCAAAGAATCGGCATTGGGTGTGGCGTCAAAATACAGAGCCCCTCTTAAAAAATGTTTGGTAGAATCCGTTAAAAAAAACTGATTGGATGTAGCCGCGTCACCCCCTACTGTAAAAAACAAGCCACTCACCCCATTTGGCGTATGCACTAGTGAATCATCTATAGAGTATGCTTTAGCCGACTGTTTGCTCGTCATAAAAAACGAATGCTTTACCAAAGAGTCGAATTTATATTTTCCAATTTCTTTATAGCTCACATAAATACGGCCATTAAACTCCGGAAAATCAACATTGATCCACCACGCATTTTCGGTGGCTTCACCAAAAAAAGTAGAATCCTTTACAACCCTAGCATACACCGGGTATTCAAAAGCATATGGATATCCAGGCTCGTCAAACAACTGGTATTTTTTTTCTGGAAAATTAATTTTGTAATAGCCAGTTGGTTTTGGTGTATACACACTATTGCATGCCATAAAAATTAAAGTAGCAAAACCAAAAAATAAAACTGATAACTTTATTTGCCTTGGCATGAAATAAAAATTAGATGGGGTACTGACGCTTTATAGAAACCTTAATTTTTTGAAGTCTATTTTTGGCTACTTCTAATACCGTAAACTCAAAATCGCCGGAGGTTAAAATAGCAGCGGGCTTTGGAAAATCACCAGCTAGTTCAAGCACAAGACCCGCAAGTGAATCACTCTCTCCTTTTACCGCATCAAAAGTTTCGGTAGGAAGATCCATGACCTTGCACAGATCCTGAATCATCACACGGCCTTCAAAAATATAATTGTTGTCGTCAATTTTTTTGTAGTCACTATCTTCTTCGTCAAACTCGTCTTTAATTTCTCCAATAATTTCTTCCAAAATATCTTCGAGGGTAACAATACCACTGGTGCCCCCAAATTCATCTACTACAACCGCAAAGTGAATTCTTTTAGACTGAAATTCTTTTAATAAATCTTCGATGGGTTTTTGTTCATGTACAAAATAAGGAGGCCTCAAAAGTTTATGCCAATTGTAGGTAGCGCTTTCATCTAAATGAGGCACCATGTCCTTGGTATGAATAATACCAACTACTTCGTCTAAATCTTCTTTGTATACTGGAATTCTGGAGTAATTCACTTCACGCACAAATACAATGAGTTGATCAAAGCTAATTTCCTGATCCACGCCGCTAACATCCATACGGGTTTTCATAATTTGCTTGACTGTGATATTTCTGAACTTAACGATACTCTTTAAAATATTTTTTTCGTTTTCCGAAGCAGTTTCGTTGGTTGTTAAATCAATGGCATGATCAAGTTCTTCTAAACTGTAAGCACTCGCCGATTTATTAGCCAGCTTTCTTTCAATGATATCAGAATATTTTACAAGTGGCTTACTCAGTCCCATTACTAAATAGGAGATGCCATACACGATGCCGCCAAAATCTTTTGCAAAACGAACATTGTTTTGTGTGGCGAGTACCTTGGGCATGATCTCACCAAATAGCACGAGTAAAAAAGTAACTGCAATAACTTTGATAACAAACTCTACCCATACGGCATTAAACTGTTCAAAATTGAACATATTGTCGATGAGTAAATTTGAAATGATAATGATGGAGATATTGATAAAACTATTGGCAATGAGCAGTGAAGCCAATAAAATTTTAGGTTGCTCAATTAAATCTACAATTCTTTTGTAAGCAGGTTGCTGTTTTGATTTTAAAACATTGATGTCTTTAAATGTCAATGAAAAAAAAGCAACTTCGGCGCCGGCTAATACAAAAGATAAAAACAGGAGTACTACCAAAATAAGTATCAAAACCGTTGTGCCTTGAGGTTGAATAGCACCCAACATTGAAGGGGCTGCAAATAAGCGCATTACCAAATGATCATCCAAAGTGACAGTAAATTTAGTACTCTACAAAAATACCAATAATTCAGTTACATCGCACATGCAAAAAAGGGCCAAAACGGGTTTACCAGACAAATTCTTCGCTTAAATACTGATTGATCAATTTAGGGAAAGGAAGCTTTTTAAGTTGACCAATTTTTTGCCATTTTCCGGAGGTAATACTGCTTGGTTTTTTTGTTGAAGTAACTCTAATAAACTGAGCCGTTATATTTTGATGGGTTAGCTGCTGTTTGATTTCTGGTGAGCGGTGAAGTAGCTTTATGGAAGATGTTCCTAATTGTTCTTTCAAAAACTGCTGAACCGTTGTTTCATTCCACAACATTTTTTTTTCGGCACCGAGTAAATAAAATTCGAATAAACCCTGCCAAATGTCTTTGTGTTTCCTTTCTGTGATCCAGATTTCATCTTGTACTTGAAGTAAAAAATAATAAAATCGGCGCTCTTTTTTAATGAGCTGTTTTTCTTTTATGGGGAGCTGATTCACCTGCGCGGTTGCATATGCAACACATGTTTTTTGTAATGGACAATTGTTACAAGTTGGCGCCAACGGTTTACACACAGTGGCCCCAAAGTCCATAATAGCTTGATTGTAAAGGCCTGCACGTTTTTTATCGAGTAATGCTGCTGCGCGCGTTTCAAATATTTTTTTGCCTACTGTTGTATCGGTTGGCACATCAATACCCTCATAGCGCGCAATCACTCTGTACACATTTCCATCTAGCACTGCATGTGGCGCATTAAATGCAAATGATGCAATGGCAGCAGCCGTGTAAGGACCAACGCCTTTTAATGTTAATAGCGTTTCATAATCGTTTGGAAATTTTCC
The DNA here is from genome assembly GCA_044361485.1 of Sediminibacterium sp. Taxonomy (GTDB): domain Bacteria; phylum Bacteroidota; class Bacteroidia; order Chitinophagales; family Chitinophagaceae; genus Sediminibacterium. The sequence continues at coordinate 18,803 of JBIKIS010000003.1, read as the reverse complement.
ATCAAAGGTTTTTACAATTTCTTTTGCCGTTGCGAGTAGATTTCTGCAACGGTTATAATATCCAAGCCCTTCCCATAATTTAAAAACCGTTTGGTCTTTTGCTTTTGCTAAATCAAATACCGTTGGATACGTAGAAATAAATCTATTGTAATATGCAAGCCCCTGTTCTACACGGGTTTGTTGTAAAATAATTTCTGATAACCAGATTTTATAAGGGTCTTTTTCGCCCTTCCAAGGCATATCTCTGGTATTGTCTTTGGCATGCCAATGAAGGAGGGTACTGGTAAAATTCAATTTCATCTATTAAGAATGGGCAAAATCAGGGTTTTGAGGGGTAAAATGCCCGATTTTAAGTTATAAAGTTAATTTTTAGGGTGTATCTGGCCATATTTAGTTGGTAAAACGTATAAAAAAATTTAATTTTCTATTAAATAAGTGAAATTTTAGCTTATTTTTAGAAACACATACCCTAAATTAATTTTGATACAATGAGAAAATCAGATCTCATCAACCAGATTTCAGACAAAACAGGCATTCCAAAAGTGGATGTACTTGTTACGCTTGAAACCATGTTTAAAGAGGTAAAAGAAAGTCTCTCTAACGGCCAAAACATATACATACGCGGCTTTGGGAGCTTTATCACCAAAAAACGTGCAGCTAAAATTGGTAGAAATATCAAAAAAAATATAGCTGTGGAAATTCCTGAACATTTTATTCCTGCCTTCAAACCAGCAAAAGAATTTGTTACAGAAGTTAAAAGCAAGCTCAAGTAAAGTTAACTTCGCGTCCTAATTCTTTTCGAAAGTGAAAAAACAGCAACTACTCCTAATTGGCGGAGCTATACTCCTATTTGCCATTTTATTATATATGGGTTCTACTGTAGCCCCTAAAAACCCAGCAACAGCAGCGGCAAATGCTAAAAATGAAGCTGATAATCAACACATTGAGTTTAAAGATCTCCTTGTAAAAGCCAAAGAAAAAATTAGTCCTGATCAAGTTTTACGCCTCAATATGTTAGAAAATAGCGTGGTTAGAGGGGATGTTAAAGACCAAAGAATACACGTTTACCACCAGCTTGCTAGGTTCTGGTCAGACTCAGCCAAACTGTTTGAACCTTATGCTTGGTACACTGGCGAAGCAGCTAAATTGGAAAATTTAGAAAAAAGCCTCACCTTTGCCGCCCAACTGTATATAGACAACCTAGTTACAGAGGGTGACCCAGCCATGCAACACTGGTTGGCAGAACAAGCAAAAGATCTTTTAGAGAAAGCTTTAGTTATCAATCCAAACAACGATTCTAGTAAAATTGGTTTGGGTGCTTGCTACATATTTGGAAACATTTCAAACAATCCGATGGAGGGTATTTTACCCATCAGAAACATTGTCCAAAAAAATCCAGACAACCTATACGCTCAAATGATTTTGGGTTTGGGTGGTAAAAAAAGCGGGCAGTTAGATAAAGCCATTGAGCGCTTCTTACTAATTGTAAATAAAGATCCAGAAAACCTGGAAGCCATATTTCACTTAGCAGAATGCTACGAGATGCACAATGACAAAACAAACGCAGTAAAGTGGTATACACTTGCTGGTCAAAAAGTTAAAGTGCCCGAAGCAAAAGAAGCAATCGCTAAGAGAATTGCGGAATTGAAAAAATAAATTATTATTAACAAATAAAATTACTCCCTGTATGCCTTGTGGTAAGAAGAGAAAGCGTCATAAAATTGCGACACACAAACGTAAGAAACGCCTAAGAAAGAATCGTCACAAAAAGAAGAACAAGTAATTGTTTATTCTTTACTGACTTATACAAACACGCCCTATCTAAACCATAGGGCGTGTTTAACACTTATCTGTATCTAGCCCCTTATTTCCTTTTCTGCAACTTTTCCTATTTCCTTCCTTGATAGGGCTATGATTGTTAAGATATGGTTGTATGCATACCCCGCTCTATAGGGCAGGTGATTTTGTATTTAAAAGTTGCTCATTTTGAACAAAGAACTGATTATAAACGCTACGCCCACGGGTGTAGAAATTGCTTTGCTAGAAGATAAAAAACTAGTAGAGCTGCACAACGAAAATACCGATGCAAATTTTGCAGTGGGTGACCTATACCTTGGTAAGGTAAAAAAATTAATTCCCGGACTCAACGCAGCTTTTGTAGACGTTGGTTTTGAGAAAGATGCTTTTTTACATTACTCCGATTTAAGCCCCTACGCCAAATCAATTATTAAATACACGCAGGCAGCGATGTCTGATAAAAGTGAACATGGATTTGATTTTGCACGCTTTCAATCGGAACCAGAAATTATAAAAACTGGAAAAATAAACGAAGTATTAAATGGTAAGCCAAATGTACTCGTTCAAATTTTAAAAGAACCCATTGCAGCAAAAGGACCTCGTTTAAGTTGCGAACTTTCATTACCTGGAAGATTTGTTGTGGTTACCCCTTTTAATGAAATCGTAGCGGTCTCTAAAAAAATACATTCTTCGGAAGAAAGAAAAAGATTGCACAAAATTGTAGAAGCCATTAGGCCTAAAAATTTTGGCGTGATTGTACGTACCGCTGCAGAAGGTAAATCCACTGCAGAGTTACACCAAGACATGTTATCACTTGTTGAAACATGGAAAACAATTCAAGCCAATTTAAAAGGAGCTGCAGCACCCGTTCGCATCTTAAGTGAAGAAACAAAAACAACCAGTATTCTAAGGGATTTGCTCAGTGCCGATTTTAATAGAATTGTGGTGAACGATAAAGCACTTCACGAAGTAACGCAGCGATACATTCAGCGCATTGCGCCTGATAAAACAGATATTGTAACTCAGTACAAAGATGGTCTTCCTATTTTTGATCATTTTGGTGTAACCAAACAAGTAAAAGCTTCTTTTGGCAAAACAGTAAACTTACCTAGTGGTGCTTATTTAATTATTGAGCACACCGAAGCGCTGCATGTTATTGACGTCAATAGTGGGTACAAGAGCGTAAGTAATAGCCAAGAAGAAAATGCATTAGAAACCAATTTAGAAGCTGCAGAAGAAATTTCAAGACAATTACGACTTAGAGATATTGGTGGTATCATTGTTATTGATTTTATTGACATGAAACTTCCTGACAATAAAAGAAAAGTACAGGAAGCGATGGATACATTTATGAAAGCAGATCGTGCCAAGCATTCGGTACTTCCTATTTCTAAATTTGGACTACTTCAGGTAACGCGTCAAAGAATGCGTCCGGAGGTAAATATCAATACTTCTGAAAATTGTACAGCTTGTAATGGAACCGGTAAAATGACTTCTGCCCTTTTACTAGAGGATGAAATAGAAAATAAGCTGGTTTATTTGGCTTCTCATGCCCATAAAAAGCTTCAACTCGTGGTTCACCCTATTATTGCGGCTTATTTAACCAAGGGGATATTTACCAATAAACTGAGCAAACTCCGTAAAAAGCATGGGGTAAAGCTAAGTTTGGAGGAAAATACCAACTACCACCTTACAGAATTCAGGTTTTTTGACGCCCAGGAAGAAGAAATTAAATTTTAAATTGGCCCCCTAAAAAATAAATCTAGATATTAATATATTTAATAATACGAATTATTTTTCCCACCCCACGCTTTACAAAAACTTTTAAAAAGGCCAAATTGGCCTTTTTTTTATCCAAAAACGGGTAAAAAATACCCTAAAAATACCCGCCGACAAACTGGCGGACCGGACCTGGCCTAATTGTCAGGCTAACCGGTTTATTACGAAGATATTCGTAGGTTAAATTTTCCCCGAAAACCTAAAAATTATTTTGCCGTCTGCCCCATTATTGTACCTTAGCAGTAGAATTTAATGGGTTAGTAAGTAATAAGGGCCAGTAGTAATGCTGGCCCTTTTACATGCCTACTACCACTGCATTTCAGCAGATTTTCATTGTTTTTTCTGTTCCTTTTTTTGTGTTGAATTACATCTTTTTTTCTTCATTTAGTATGAAACGAACAGTGGTTATTTTTTCATTCGCTCGATTCTAATTTTTCTGAAATATCTTTATCAAATGAGTAAAATAAAATCTGCTTTTTTCTGTAGCAATTGTGGTTATGAAAGTGCAAAATGGATTGGAAAATGTCCAAGTTGTTCGGAGTGGAATACTTTTTCGGAAGAAATTATTGATAAAGGAATTTCAAAGGAACATAATTGGGATTCATACCACGAACAAAAGCGCAATTCTAAAATAATTGCCCTTGATGAAGTAAAAACATCCGAAGAAAAAAGAATCATATCCAAAGATCCGGAACTCAACCGCGTTCTTGGTGGTGGCATCGTAATGGGGAGCATTGTACTTGTTGCGGGTGAACCTGGTATTGGAAAAAGCACTTTGTTTTTACAAAATGGATTACAAGCCACCGATCAGGTGGTTTTATATATCAGTGGGGAAGAAAGTGAGCAGCAAATCAAAATGCGCGCAGATCGACTCAAGATTCCAAATAACAATTTTTACCTGCTCACCGAAACCAACACAACCACCATTTTTGCAGAAATCAAGAAACTAAAACCAACACTTGTTATTGTTGATTCGATTCAAACACTGCAATCTAATTTGATTGATTCTGCTGCTGGATCTGTTTCTCAAATTAGAGAATGCGCTGCCGAATTTCAAAAGTTTGCGAAGCAAACAAATACCCCTGTATTTTTAATTGGCCATATCACCAAAGACGGCGCCATCGCGGGTCCTAAGGTATTAGAGCATATGGTAGATACGGTATTACAATTTGAAGGAGATAGACATTATGCCTACCGAATACTCCGTACACTAAAGAATAGATTTGGTAGTACTGCAGAACTTGGAATTTATGAAATGACCGGCGAAGGCATGCGTGTTGTTTCCAATCCTTCCGAAATTTTAATTGCACAAAGAGAAGATAGTTTAAGTGGTTCGGCGATAGCTGCAACACTTGAAGGTGCCCGTCCATTATTATTAGAAGTTCAGGCACTCGTTACCCAAAGTGTGTATGGAACACCCCAAAGAACGGTGACAGGTTTTGACCTTCGCAGATTACAACTATTACTGGCCGTTTTAGAAAAAAGAGGTGGCTTTCAATTTGGAATGAAAGATGTTTTTGTAAATATCGCGGGTGGCATAAAAATAGAAGATCCCTCTACCGATTTAGCGATCATATGCGCCCTTTTATCTTCTTATGAAGACGTTCCGCTTCCACATCATATTTGTTTTGCTGGTGAAGTGGGACTCAATGGAGAAATTAGAGCCGTTAACAGAATTGAGCAAAGAATTGCGGAAGCTGAAAAGCTTGGATTTGAAAAAATTATTGTGTCGAGCTATAACAAAAAGAGCTTTAATCCAAAAGCATATAGCATACAAGTATTGGCACTGAGTAGAGTTGATGAAGTATACCAACAGCTATTTTAGGAGCGATAAACACGCAATAAAATATTTCTGCGGTTAATTTTTATCGCATCTACATTATTGCTATTAAGTTGGGTGTATGCAAACAACTTATTTACCCAAATTAGCATCCTGGATTGACCCTATTTTTTGGCTCTATTTCCCTAAAAACTGCCCTGCCTGCGCTAGGCCCTTGCGCCTCTTTGGGGCCAATATTTGTGGCCGCTGTAGCCAAAACCTGCCCGAAACCCACTTTTTTGAGGCCCCCGGCAACCCCATCGAAAAAATATTCTACGGTAGGCTCCCCATGAGTGCAGGGGCAGCCGCCTGGTACTTTCACAAAAATTCGGCGCTTCAGTCCCTGCTTTTTCAGTTAAAGTATAAATCCAACGAAGACGTAGGCTTATTTATAGGTAAACAAATGGGCGCCTTACTAGCTGCATCGGAGCGCTTTGCCACCATCGATGCACTCGTTCCCGTACCCCTCCACCCCCAGGCACTGTCCAAAAGAGGCTTTAATCAGGCGGCCCTTATTTGTGAGGGCATTAGTCAGGTCTGGCACAAACCCGTGCTCGTGGGTGCTATTGCCAGAACCAAACATACAAATACACAAACCAAACAAAGCAGGGCCGTACGCTGGGATAATATGGAAAACGCATTTAGCATCAAAGACCCCACATCTCTTGCAGGTAAGCACCTTTTACTCATAGATGACGTAATTACAACAGGTGCTACCATTGAAGCATGCGGCAAAACATTACTAAGCGTTAAGGATGTGCAACTGAGTGTTGCTGCCGCCGCTTATCCATTAAAATAGTTGTGGGATACTTTTTTGAGGAAAATGTTGGAACTTTCAACAAATAACGATTGGCTTTGTTATATAACTACTCAAATTCAACAACACACTATGAAAAATCTCATCTTAATAGCAACTTTATTTATGTTACAATCATTTACAACCCCGGGCAAAGAAAGCATACATCAGTTTAAAATTAAATCGATTGACGGTGGCGTAATTGATTTTTCAAAATTTAAGGGGAAGAAAATTTTAGTAGTGAACACCGCTTCTGAGTGTGGCTATACACCACAGTACGAAGCACTTCAAAAATTAGCGGATACGTATAAAAACAAATTGGTAGTTGTGGGTTTTCCTGCTAATAATTTTGGTGGCCAAGAGCCTGGTTCTGATGCCGAAATCAAACAGTTTTGCAAAGCAAGATTTGGTGTAACATTTCCATTAGCTAGTAAAATAAGTGTAACCGGCACCGACGCTGCACCTATTTACAAATGGCTTACACAGAAAAAAGAAAATGGCGTTTTAGATGCTACCATCAAATGGAATTTCAATAAGTTTTTATTAGATGAAAATGGTGAAATGATTGCTTATTTTCCAAGCAGCACCAAACCTGATAGTCCAGAAATTACCGGACAATTAAAATAGTCGCTTATTAGTTACGGTGCTTGAAGTAGTTAGCATACATTTGGCAAACTATTTAACCGGAATTAAAGGCAGGCACATTGGTATTCAAAGACATTATAGGACAAGCATCTGTTAAAGCCCACCTCATAGATATGGTGGAGCATAATAGGCTAAGCCATGCCCTATTATTTATTGGTAAAGAAGGATCTGGCGCACTTCCACTTGCTATTAACTTCGCACAATTTGTAGTAAGCCAACCAGCAGCTAGCGAGCCTGTAGCCGATTTGTTTGGCGGCTTCACACCGATGGAAGCAGGGCCTCCGTATAAGTCTCCAGCAGATTTAGCTGAAGACCCTTCTTATTTGAGAGCAGCAAAATTATTACACCCCGATTTACATTTTTCTTACCCAGTTATTTCAAAAAAGCCTGGTGAAAAACCAGTAAGTGCCGATTATATTTCTGATTGGAGAGATTTTTATTCTCAGTTTCCGTATGGTAATATTTATGACTGGTTACAATTTATTGGTGCCGAAAATAAACAAGGAAATATCACAGCAGAAGAGTGCAACGAAATCATCCATAAACTCAGTTTAAAAAGTTTTGAAAGTGCCTATAAAGTGCTTGTACTATGGATGCCCGAATACCTAGGTAAAGAGGGCAACAAATTACTCAAGCTTATAGAAGAGCCACCACCCAACACTTTATTTATTTTAGTAGCAGAAAGTGAAGAACAAATTTTACCAACCTTATTAAGTAGGTGTCAACTCATAAAAGTTCCGTTACTATCGAATGAAGAAGTAGAAGATGCTTTGTTCGAAAGGGCAAAAGCGAGTAAGGAAACAGCAAGCCAAATTGCAGGTATTGCAGAAGGCAATTACCGCGAAGCACTTCAACTATTACAACACTCCGAAGAAGATTGGCATTCTTATTTAAGGGAATGGTTAAATGCCACCCTAAAAGGTGGACCTGCTGCTCAAGTAAAATTTACCGAGGAAGCCGCTAAACTTGGAAGGGAAAAACAAAAACAGTTTTTACGCTACTTTAACCACCTACTGCAAATGAGTATCCGCATTAAAGTGCTCGGTTCCGACCAGGTTAAAATGGGAGATCAAGAGAAAGACTTTGCCATCAGGCTCAATAAAATTGCTTCGGTGAGCCAGCAACAGGCTATTATAGAAGAATTAGATAAAGCGTCTTATTATATAGAGCGCAACGCCAACGGGAAAATGCTATTTCAGGCCCTTACCCTTAAACTCTACCACATCATTCAAAACAAAACCTTAATTTTGAATGATTAGCATGTGCCTGACCGCCATGTTACGATTAGATAAACTATAACTTACTGTTTATCAATCAATTATTAACTAATAGTATAACTACATAATATGGGCTGTGGATCTTGTGGAACAAGTAAACCTGGTGGTTGCCAAAGTAATGGCGGCTGTAGTACAGGTGGCTGTAACCGTTTAAACGTACACGATTGGCTTTTAAACCTTCCTTTTAGTGACCCCGAAAGCAATTGCAAAATTGTTGAAGTAAGCTTTAAACAAGGCAGCCGCAAAGAATATTTTAGAAACGCTACCCTTCAATTTTTTGAAAAAGGAGACTACGTAACACTAGAAGGTGTAAGTGGTTTTGACGTAGGTGAAGTAAGCCTAACTGGAGAACTCGTACGCATGCAGCTTAAGAAAAATAAGCTCGAAGAAACCAGCCCAGAAATTAAAAAAATTATTCGCCGTGCCACTGAAAGAGATATCGAAGCTTTTCATATTAGCAAAGGTCGCGAAAAAGATATTTTAGCCAGAAGTAGAGCGATGGCCATGGAGCTTAAATTACAAATGAAATTAAGCGAAGTTGAAATTCAGGCCGATGGCAAAAAAGCAACTTTCTTTTATACCGCAGATGATCGTGTAGATTTTAGAGAGCTCATAAAAATGTACGCCACAGACTTTAAATTTAAAGTGGAAATGCGTCAGATAGGTATTAGGCAAGAAGCTGCGAAGCTTGGTGGCATTGGATCTTGTGGCAGAGAGCTTTGTTGTAGCACTTGGTTACACGACTTTAAAAGCGTTAACACCACCGCTGCTCGTTACCAAAATTTATCAATCAATCAAACCAAATTAAGTGGTCAGTGTGGTAGATTAAAGTGTTGTTTGAATTTTGAACTTGACACCTATTTGGATGCCCTTCAAAACTTCCCTGATTACGCAGATTCATTAGATACTGCGATGGGAACAGCGCACCTGATTAAAAAAGATATTTTCAAAAATTTAATGTGGTACATCCTACCAAATAATTCTAAACATTACCCACTTACCATACAACGCGTTAAAGAAATAAAACGCCTCAATGGACAAGGTGTTAAAGTAGACGAGTTACAAGCAGTAGAAGTTACGAGCAGCAAACCTAAAGAAGTAGAACCAGCATTTGCGGATGTGGTTGGACAAATTAGTTTGCGTTCATTAGAAAGAAACGATAAGAGAAGAAGAGACAATAGTAGAGATAGCCGCGGAGACAATCGTGGTCCAAACAACAATCGTCCTAACAACAATGGTCCGAGACCTAATAACAAAGGACCAAGACCCGAGCGTGGAGATAGTCGTGGACCTAACAACGGCCCAAGACCAAACAATAACGGACCTCGACCAAATAGGCCTAACAACGGACCTCGACCAGCTCCGGATGCTCCAAAAGCACCTGATCAATAGATGCTAAAATAATACGGCAAGCCGCGCGTATTTCAGTTTCTGTAATAATGAGTGGAGGTGCTACCCGAATGCAGTCGGGTGCAAATAAAAACCAGTCGGTAATGACTCCGTTTTGCACGCAGGTATGCGCTACTTTTTGTGCGAGCATATCTGAAGAAAATTGCAAAGAAAACCAAAGTCCAATACCCTGCATTTGAACAATCGCAGGATGTACTAGCAAAGATTGCAGTAATTCACTTTTTGCCCCAACGGTATCAATTAATTTTTGCTCCGTTAAAATTTCGAATGCTTTTTTTCCTGCAGCACAACTTACCGGGTGTCCACCAAAAGTGGTGATATGACCAAGCACCGGCGCCACCGTTAAAGTGCTCATGAGTTTATGACTCGAAATAAAAGCACCAAGTGGCATGCCACCACCAAGCGCTTTACCAACTAATAAAACATCTGGCACTACACCCATTTGTTCAAAAGCAAAGAGCGAACCCGTGCGGCCAAAGCCAGATTGTATTTCATCAAAAATAAGTAGTACACAGTGTTCGTCACATTTTTTACGAATGGCAGCAAGCCACTCTTTGCGTCCAGGTGTCACGCCACTTTCGGCTTGCACCGGTTCTACAATCACACAGGCTACCGTGTTATCGATCGCTGCAACAAGTGCATCATCATTATAATTAAAATGATATACCTCTGGCAAAAGTGGTCTAAATGCATTGCGCCAATACTCATCACCCATTACACTCAGCGCACCTTGCGTACTGCCGTGATAGGCTTTATTACAAGCAAGTATTTTTGTTTTACCAGTAACGCGCTTTGCCAATTTAAGCGCCCCTTCTGTGGCTTCGGCGCCACTGCTGGTAAAATAAACACAGTCTAAATTTTCAGGTAAATGTTTAGCGAGTAACGCCGCATACTGCACCTGCGGGCTTTCAATAAACTCACCATACACAATGAGGTGCATGTATTTTGCAGCCTGCTCTTGCACCGCTTTTACAACCTCCGGATGACTATGTCCAATATTACAAACACTAAAGCCCGCAATAAAATCGGTGTAGGTTTTACCGTCAATATCTGTGAGGGTTACACCCGCTGCCTCCACCATTTCGATACCTAAGGGTGCCGTGGAAGTTTGGGCTATATGCTGTAAAAAAAGTTGACGGTTGTTCATAGCGTATATGATGCTGCAAAGGTAAAGGATTACTAAAGAACAGCACTTTACACAATTTTATTACATTCGTTTAAAAAAAGAAGATGCCGGTTATACTTCCCGTTTTAGGTAAATCACCCAATTTTGGAGAAAACTGCTTTATTGCACCCAACGCTACCATCGTTGGTGATGTAACCACTGGAAAAGAATGCAGTTTTTGGTTCAACGCCGTAGTAAGAGGTGACGTACATTTTATTAAAATGGGCGACCGCGTTAATGTGCAGGACGGCGCCATTATTCACTGCACTTATCAAAAGCACCCCACCACTATTGGCAACAATGTATCGATTGGGCACAACGCCATGGTTCATGGATGCACCATCCATGACAATGTACTCATTGGCATGGGGTCCATTGTGATGGACCGCTGTGTGGTCCACAGCAATTCCATTATTGCAGCAGGTGCTGTTGTATTAGAAGGAACGGTTGTAGAAGCAGGAAGTATTTACGCAGGCGTGCCAGCTAAAAAAGTAAAAGAAGTATCCCAAAATTTAATTGAATCTGAAATAAATAGAATCGCAGAAAATTATGTGAAGTATGCGAGTTGGTATGAAAAGGACTAATGCGCAGCGTCCATGGTGGTTAAAATATTAAGGTAACTCACGTAACGGTCTGCTGCAATTTCTCCTGCTTCGAGCGCCCGCTTAACGGCGCAACCAGGCTCCTCTATGTGCATGCAATTGTTAAAATGACAATTCCCCATTTGTGCACGCATTTCAGGAAAATAATGCGCTAATTCTTGTTTCGAAATATCTACAAGACCAAGTTCTCTAATACCCGGTGTGTCAATGATAGCGCCACTTGTAGGCAGGTCAAACATTTCTGCAAAAGTGGTGGTGTGCATCCCTTTTCCACTCCAACCACTTACTTCTTGAGTACGTAATTCGAGGGATGGAAACACTGCATTGATAAAAGTAGATTTACCAACGCCACTATGTCCACTCAGTAGTGTTGTTTTACCTTCAAGCAGTGCAGCAATTTCTTCTACGCCTTTATTTTTTTCAACACTGCAAAGCATTACCCTGTAACCAATATTTGAATAAATTTTTTGCAGGTGTTCAAAATGTTCCAACTCTTTTTGCTTGTATAAATCGGATTTATTAAAAACAATAATTGCCGGAATATGATAGGCTTCACAAGAAATTAAAAAACGGTCAATAAAACCTTGTGATGTTTTTGGATCTTTTAAAGTTGCAAATAATAAACTCTGATCGAGGTTCGCTGCAATAATATGATGCTGGTGTTTATTGTGCGGTGACACCCGCGCTACATAATTTTTTCGATCACAAATGGTGTCTATCATGGCCGATTCTTCGAGCACGTCTTCAATTTGCATTTCGACTTCATCACCTACTGCAATAGGATTGGTAGAGGTAAGTCCACCAATTTTAAACACCCCTTTGATGCGGGCGTTATAAATTTTTCCGGACTCCGCTTTGGCCACATACCAACTACCCGTAGACTTGTAAATTCTTGCTTTCATTTGCTAAACGAAGATACGGCTGCACTTTAAAAGCGGTGTAATTGCAGGAAAAAGAATTTTTGCGAAACATTAACGGGGTATTTGGGCTTTTATGCCTCCACATTGCCCTTGAAAAGGGCTATAATTTGGTATCTTTGTAGTCTATGGGAAAGTATGCACATGATAAGGTGGTGCCCTACGAGCAAAGCGGACTCACTAAAAAAGAGCAGGTTGCAAGCATGTTTGACAGCATTGCGTTTAGATATGATTTCTTGAACCGCTTTTTAAGTGCAGGCATTGACATCAGCTGGCGTAAAAAAGCCATTCACGCATTAAATGAAGTGAAGCCTAAAATTATTTTAGACGTTGCCACAGGAACTGGCGATGTTGCCATACTCACCCATCAACTTATTGCACCTTCACATATAACGGGTATAGATATTTCTGAAGGCATGCTTGCAGAAGGCAGAAAAAAAATTGCTGCCCTAGGATTACAAAATGCTATTGAACTAATAACTGGCGACAGCGAACAATTAAAGTTCAATGACAATCATTTTGATGGCGTAACAGTTGCTTTTGGTGTTCGAAATTTTGAACATTTAGAAACAGGCTTGCAAGAAATGTACCGCGTGTTAAAGCCAGGCGGCAAACTCGTGATACTTGAATTTTCTAAACCTAAACAGTTTGTATTTAAAGGCTTCTATAATATTTACATGAACTTAGTTGCACCTGGTGTTGGTAAAATGGTTGCAAAAAATAAAGAAGCCTACCAATATTTAAATGATAGCGTGCAAGCCTTTCCAGAAGGAGATGCATTTACAAGCATCATGAAAACTGCTGGCTTTAATACCATTACAAGTAAGAAATTGACATTTGGCATATGCACTATTTACTGCGGAAAAAAATAATAGCCACCCTTGGCATTTTGTTTTGCGCAGTGAGCAGCATCTATGCACAGCGTGAAATTTACCGTTCGTACAGAGACGACCTGCCTTACTATTTTGGATTGACACTCGGTTACAACACCAGCTATTTACACCATACTAAATCTGCAAGTTTTTTAGCGTCGGATTCTATCATGTACGTAAATCCTGCATCCAGCGGCGGAATCACCATGGGGCTTTTAGCCACCCTTAAAATTAATGACCATATAGAGTTAAGGGCCAATCCACAACTTATCATTGGCGGCTCTAAATACATTGATTACACCTTAAAATCGGTGAAGCCTGGCGAGCAAACGCAGCAACAACAAATTTTACCATCCACACTTGTTAGCCTCCCAGCTCACTTTAAATTAAATTCCGATCGTATCGGAAATTTCAGGCTCTACGTTTTAGGTGGCGTAAAATTTGACTTTGATTTATCCAGTAATTCTACCTCTCGTAACGCCGATGATTTGGTAAAATTACGCGCAGCCGATTTTGGATTAGAAGCCGGCCTTGGTTTAAATTTTTATTTACCTTTTGTAACCGTTTCTCCAGAAATAAAATTCAGTTACGGTCTTACCAATTTGCATCAACTAGATCGCGGACTCAAATATTCCAATGTGCTTGATAAATTGCAATCAAGAATGATTGTATTTTCGATACATTTAGAAGACTAAGGCTGTTGTCTTCGCATTGGATCATCCAATCAATAACATACCATGAAAAATATTGTCATCAAAAATGTAGCTATTGTTAATGAAGGTGTTAGCACCACAGGTGACGTGTGGATCAGGGATACCCGCATCGAAAAAATTGGATCACAACTAGATCCTAGCATGCGTATTGAGGAAATTGACGGTACTGGCCAAACCCTTATCCCAGGCGTCATTGATGATCAAGTACATTTTAGGGAACCTGGTCTTACCCATAAAGCAACCATCTATACAGAAGCAAAAGCAGCCGTGCGCGGTGGTGTTACCTCATTTATGGAAATGCCCAATACCAACCCACCGGCTTTTTCGCAGGAGTTACTGGAACAGAAGTATGATATTGCAAAGCACCATGCACTTGCCAACTACTCTTTTTTTATGGGCACTTCCAATGACAATCTTGACGAAGTACTAAGAACCAACGATAAAAAAAATGATATCTGCGGTGTTAAAATATTTATGGGTTCTTCTACCGGTAATCTACTTGTTGAAAATCCTATTCTACTAGAAAGAATATTTGAAGGGTCCGAGGTTTTAATTGCCACACATTGTGAAGAAGAGCGCCTCATTAAACAAAATTTAGCAAAAGCCGCCGCCGAAAACAGAATGTTAACTGCCGCTGACCACCCGGTAATTAGAGACGAAGAAGTTTGTTTTGAATCTTCATTTAGAGCGGTACAAATGGCCAAAAAATTTGGTACTCGACTGCATGTTTTACATATCACTACAGCTAAAGAATTGCAACTCTTTAGCAATATGCTACCCCTCGAAGAAAAAAGAATTACCTCAGAAGTTTGTGTGCATCATTTACACTTTACATCAGATGATTATGCAAAACTTGGCAATCAAATAAAATGCAACCCTGCCATTAAAGCGCCGCACAATAAAACAGCTTTATGGGAAGGTTTATTAGATGACAGATTGGATATTATTGCCACGGATCATGCGCCGCATACCTGGGCCGAAAAACAAGAAGATTACACGCACGCACATGCTGGCCTTCCGCTGGTGCAACACGCACTAGGGCTGATGCTTCATTATGTGGCCGAGCAAAAAATAACCATAGAGCGCGTTGTAGAAAAAATGTGTCATGCACCGGCACGCTGCTTTCAAATTAACAACCGTGGCTATATTAGAGAAGGCTACTTCGCCGATCTAGTATTACTTGACAGAAATACCCCTGAAACCATTACCAAAGAAAATATCTTATACAAATGCGGTTGGAGTCCACTAGAAGGCTTTACACAACCAGCTACTGTTTCAAAAACTTTTGTAAATGGACATATGGTATATGGAAACGGTATATTTGATGAATCAAAAACAGGTATGCGCCTTCAATTTAATAGATCCTAAAATATGCAGGTAGACAAAGACACACTTCACGATCTCTCTATTTTTAACAGCGATGAGTCTGTGTCTATATTTAATTACCTCAATCAAACTTCAACAGTTGGCGGTAAAGAAATGCTTCAATACCTTGTTCAAACACCGCTTGATAGCATCCAAAAAATTAATGATGCCCAAGACGTTATTAAGGTACTTGCAAATACGCTACCTAGTTGGCCTACATCCATTACCAATGGAACCATTATGGTGGTGGCAAAATATTACGAAACACAGTTTGACCCTTACCCACAGCATCCTACTTTTTTTAATAGTCACTGGTATAAGATATTTCACGCCCCAGATTATGCGCTTACAAAGTATACGATTGCGCATTGTGCCGATTTTTTAAAAGGGCTTTTTACTGTACATGGTTTATTACTAGCCGCTAATCAAAATCCAATTATAGCTGATTGGACAACAAGCATCGAAAAAAAATTAAAAAAGCCTGCACTAGCATCACTTCGTTTGTTGGATATAAAAAATGCTACGCCTCAACAAATTTTAACGATAGCTGGCCAAATTAGAACAAGGCACAAACAAGATTTTTACGACCTCATAGATTTATACAGCTGGGTGGACGCTTATCAAAGTATGGCGCGGGTAACGGTTGCACAGGGTCTTAGTTTTCCAAATTTTACGATAGCCCCTACCGCCTATATTGAGGCAACAAATTGCTACCATCCACTTTTACTTACACCCACCCCTTATAACATTACACTAAAAAAAGATAGTAACTTTTTATTTTTAACCGGCGCCAACATGGCGGGCAAGAGTACGTTTATTAAAGCTGTAGGTATTAGTGTTTACCTAGCGCATTTGGGCATGGGCGTTCCTGCAACCACCATGGAACTTACCTTATTTGATGGACTGCTTAGCAACATCAATGTGATGGATAATATCATCAAAGGGGAAAGCTATTTTTACAATGAAGTAAAGCGTATAAAAAATACGATCGAAAAAATTAACGACGGAAAAAATTGGCTTATTTTAATTGATGAACTTTTTAAAGGGACAAACGTAGAAGATGCTATGAAATGCAGTACTGCTGTTATTGAGGGTCTTCGCAAAATCAAACCTTCCTTGTTTATTTTATCTACACACCTCTATGAAATTGGTGCGCATCTAAAACAATTTCCTTCCATACAATTCAAATATTTTGAAACAAGTGTTAGTGACGGCGAACTTATTTTTAGCTATCAACTAAAAGAAGGGATCAGCAATGACAGGCTCGGCTATCTTATTTTACAAAAAGAAGGCGTTGTTGATTTATTGAAAAGCTTATAATTTTTTTTAGCGCTATTATTTCAGGTATTTATTCGGTGCCGTTTTTATTAGGCTATACAGCCCTTACCTTTCTACAAGTATCAAAGAGTTTATATGCTTGTAAAAACAATGGGAGCCGCAGTTATGGGCGTTGATGCCATCACGATTATTGTAGAAGTAAATGTAAGCATGGGCCAGGGCTATCAAATTGTAGGCCTTCCAGACATTGCCATCAAAGAAAGTTTACAAAGAACGGAGAGCGCCATCAAATCCAATGGCTTTAGTATGCCACGCATTAAAGTGGTAATTAATTTAGCCCCAGCAGATATTAAAAAAACGGGGTCCGCATTTGACCTCCCCATTGCGATTGGCATTTTAGCAGCTAGTGACCAACTTATTCAAGAAGCACAAATTCATAAATACATGCTCATGGGTGAACTGGGGTTAGACGGCACCATTCATCCTATTAGAGGGGCACTGGCCATGGCCATTCGCGCAAAAAAAGAAAACGCACTTGGCATTATTTTACCCGCTGCCAATGCCAATGAGGCTTCCATGGTAGAAGGCCTAAACGTTTATGGCGTGGCGCATTTACAAGAAGTAGTAGATTTTTTTGCTTCAGGCAAATATCGTCCTACCAACCAAATGAATCCGGAAGCATTTTTGAACCCGGACAATAGAGTTTCAACCATTGATTTTAGTGAAGTGAGTGGACAAGATAATATTAAACGCGCCCTAGAAATAGCGGCGGCTGGTTCACACAACGTTATTTTAATTGGACCGCCAGGCGCCGGAAAAACCATGCTCGCCAAAAGGCTACCTAGTATTTTGCCTCCACTAAATGTAGCAGAAGCTCTAGAAACAACTCAAATTTACAGTGTTGCTGGAAAATTAGCCGCTGGCTCCTACTTGGTACAAACAAGACCTTTTAGATCACCACATCATACCATTTCAGATATTGCACTGATTGGTGGCGGAAGTCATCCGCAACCTGGCGAAATTTCATTGGCCCATAATGGCGTTTTGTTTTTGGATGAATTACCAGAATTTAAAAGATCTGTTTTAGAAGTACTCCGTCAACCCATGGAAGAGCGTATGGTAAGCATCGCAAGGGCCAGCATGTCGCTTACTTACCCAGCCAATTTCATGCTCATTGCCTCCATGAACCCCTGCCCTTGCGGTTATTTCAACCATCCAACAAAAACCTGCAGCTGTCCGGCGGGCGCCGTAGAAAAATATTTAAACCGGGTATCGGGCCCACTCCTCGACCGTATAGACCTGCATGTAGAAGTAACCCCCGTTACCCATCACGAACTTGACCGAAGCACAAGGGCTTCAGAATCAAATAGTATCAGAGAAAGGGTTTTAGCGGCTAGGGACATTCAAAAAAAACGGTACCAGGGCTTTACCAATACCTATACCAACGCACAAATTTCTAATAAAGAATTAGCCGTTTTTTGCCCCCTGGATGGTAACAGCAAAGCCTTACTAGCAGCGGCCATGGAAAAATTAAACTTGAGTGCCAGGGCCTACCACCGCATTATTAAAGTGAGCCGCACCATTGCAGATTTAGCAGGTGCTCCAAACATTTTACCGGAGCATATTGCAGAAGCTGTTCAGTATAGATCCCTTGACAGAGCCAATTGGAGCGCTGGTTTGGGTTGATTTTAAACAGGTTAGTATTGTCCAGTATTTAAAAGTACAAGTGTGCAGGCGTCCATGGTTTCAATTCCTTTTTGCTTTGCCACCATCGTAAATGCCTCATTTTCTGTGCCCGGATTAAAAATAATACGCTTCGGATTTAATGAAAACAGATAAGGTATCAAGGCGTGTTGTGCAGTAGGGTTTACATACAAAGTAATGGTATGGATATCTGTTAATAGGGGCTCGCCGGTTAAAATTTGGGTATCGTCTATATGACCCGGCTTAAGACCTATACACGCAACAGGATGTCCATGTGCAAGGAGTAATTTTGTAGCCAAATAACTATAACGCTCCGGATTTTCGGAAGCACCTATAACGAGTGTTTTTTTTGGATTGGTAGGTTGCGATGTCATTTTTCAAAGATACATACTAATTGATCAAATTAAAGCAGGGCTTATACCCTGGGCGTTTTGAATTAATTATTTTTTATGTAGTCTCAAAATATATTTTAACTTTACACCTCAAACTTTTAACCCAAACAAACAACTATACCATGGCAAAAGCAAAAAAAGTAGCGCCTAAAAAAGCTGCTGCAAAAAAACCAACTGCTAAAAAAGCAGTGAAAAAAGCTGCTCCTAAAAAAGCTGCTGCAAAAAAACCAACTGCTAAAAAAGCAGTGAAAAAAGCTGCTCCTAAAAAAGCT
>JBIKIS010000070.1:0-10336 GCA_044361485.1 Sediminibacterium sp. | reverse complement strand
AAATACGGCAAAAAAAATAGTCCCGAAGGTCGGGACTATTTTTTTTAAATATATAAGTAAAGGGTTAGTTTAACTTACTGTGTTTGCGGCTGTATACAAAGTATACAACTAGGCCTAAAATCATCCAGCCAAATGCTACCTTAAGTGTTTGTGCATCAAGTGCAAAAATCATAGCCAAGCAAATGATAGCTCCTAAAATTGGCACTAGTGGTACTAATGGAGTTTTAAACGGTCTTTCCATTTCTGGAGACTTAACACGTAAAATCCAAATACCAGCACTTACGAGTACGAAGGCAAATAGGGTTCCAAATGAAGTTAAATCACCGGCAACACTTCCTGGTACAAAAGCAGCAAAAGCACCTACAAATACAAATAAGATCCAGTTTGATTTGTACGGCGTGCGGTATTTAGGGTGAAGGTCAGAGAATACTTTAGGTAATAAGCCATCGTTTGCCATCGAAAAGAATACACGAGATTGACCCATTAACATTACAAGAATTACCGAGCTAAAGCCCGCTAAAATTGCAACGGTTACAGCTGTAGCCAACCATCCGTATCCTGTCATGTAATTTGAAATAGCATACGCAACAGAAGCTTCACGGCCTTTTAAAGGATCTACAAATTCTTTCCAGTTTGCAACGCCTGTTAAAACGTGACCAAATAAGATGTATAAAATAGTACATACTACTAGTGAGCCTAAGATACCAATTGGCATATCTCTTTTAGGATTTTTTGCTTCTTGCGCTGCAGTAGATACCGCGTCAAAACCAATGAAGGCAAAAAACACAATGGCAGCACCACCTAATACGCCGCCCCAGCCATGCTTAAAGGCGCCAGAATAATCGGCAACAACCTTACCTGCTGCATCCAATAAAGGAGGTTGATCTGCAGGGATAAAATAAGGGGTATGGTTTTCAGGCTTAATAAACTGCCAACCTAAAACAATAAATATAATTACAATGGCTACTTTAATAAATACGATAATCGCATTTACAATTGCAGACTCTTGCGTTCCTTTAATAAGTAATAAAGTAAGGAGTAATAAGATAATTAATGCAGGTGCATTCATGATACCTTGGTGTAATACACCGGCCGTATCTGTTACACTCTCAAAGGGGGAGTGGCTCCATTCGTATGGTATACTTCCTCCTAAAAGCTTGTTTAAATATTCACTCCAAGCAATAGAAACAGTAGCTGCTCCTAATGCATATTCCATAATTAAAGCCCAACCAATAATCCAAGCAACCGTTTCTCCCATGGTAACATAAGAGTATGCATAAGCACTACCTGAAATAGGAATCATGGCAGCAAATTCTGCGTAACATAAACCTGCAAAAGCACAACCAATGGCTGCAATGATAAATGATAATGTAACGGCTGGTCCCGCAGCTTGACCTGCAGCAGCAGCTGTTCTCACAAATAAACCTGCTCCAATAATAGCACCAACGCCTAAAGCAACAAGGTTACCTGCACCTAGTGTGCGTTTAAGGCCCTTACCACCATCTTCTGCTTGTGCTAACATGGCAGATAAATCCTTTTTTCTGAATAAACTCATAATTTTTGGGTTTGATTTCTAATCAATTGATGTCGAAAAATAGTACTTTTTTCTCAAAATCACCCTTGTTTTTTACAAAAATCATGAACCGGCCGCCTGCCTTTTTTTAGGACTTAAGTCTTATATTGCAATACTTATATACCTTATGAAAAAATCTAATAAATTAACCCTCTACATTGTTATTGCAATGATTGCTGGGGTCATTCTTGGTTATTTTGTACATCAAAATAGTGAGCCTGCGTTTATTCAATCTTTCTCTAAAAATTTAAAGTTACTTACCACCATATTTTTGAGGTTGGTTCAAATGATTATTGCACCGCTTGTTTTTTCTACCCTTGTTGTTGGTATTGCTAAACTCGGGGATTTAAAAACGGTGGGTCGTGTGGGAGGAAAGGCGCTATTGTGGTTTTTAACAGCGTCACTCGTTAGTTTGCTTATTGGACTCATACTTGTAAATGTATTTCAACCAGGTGCGGGCATTAATTTAAGCAATGCCGATATGAGTGGTGCGCAAGACCTTGTGGGCAAAACACAGGAGTTTAGCATACAAAAGTTTATAGAACACGTATTTCCTAAAAGCGTTATTGACGCTATGGCCAATAACGAAATTTTACAACTTGTAATTTTTAGTATCTTTTTTGGTGTGGCCACCGCTTCTATGGGTGAAAAAGCAAACGTTGTTGTTAAAGCATTAGACGCAGTTGCGCACGTAATTTTAAAAATGGTGGGCTACGTTATGAATTTTGCACCGCTGGGTGTATTTGGTGCCATTGCTGCCGTAATTGCAACCAAAGGACTTGATGTCTTTATTTTTTATGGCAAATACCTTTTATATTTTATTATGGGTATCGCTACTTTATGGGCGGTACTTTTATTGGTTGGATTTTTAATTTTGGGAAAGCGTTTGCCAGGACTTTTAAAAGCTATTTTCCCGCCACTCATTATTGCTTTTAGTACGACCAGTAGTGAAGCGGTATTTCCTAAATTAACCGAAGAGTTGGAGAAATTTGGTTGCAAAGACAAAATTGTTTCTTTCATATTACCACTTGGTTATTCTTTTAATTTAGATGGAAGTATGATGTATATGACATTTGCTAGCCTTGCTATTGCACAGGCATATGGTATTCATATCGACATTGGCACGCAGCTTACCATGCTTATCGTACTCATGTTAACGAGTAAAGGTATTGCGGGTGTTCCGCGCGCATCACTTGTAGTGGTAACTGCTACTTGTGCGATGTTTAATATTCCACCAGAAGGCATTGCGCTTATTTTACCCATCGATCATTTTTGTGACATGTTTAGAACCGCTACCAATGTACTAGGTAATGCACTTGCTACAAGTGCCGTAAGTAAGTGGGAGGGTTCATTAGAAAACCCTGCCGAGGTAGCTGCTTAACAAAAGATAAACTTGTTGTCATGTTTTTATTAGATGCTTTTCATTGGAGTCAATTATTACAACCTCAGTTTTATATTGAGCATGGCGGCTTGTGGCTCATACTGCTCGTTGTATTTGCAGAAACCGGACTCTTTGCTGGTTTTTTTTTACCGGGCGATAGTTTGCTTTTTGTGGCAGGTATTTATAGTACCAACTTAGCTGCCGAACTTTGGTCTACAGGTAATGAGTTTACGGATTTATTTTTACTCATGGGTCTTATTGCTGCAGCAGGTATTGCAGGTAATGCAACAGGATATTGGTTTGGCAAAAAAGTAGGTCCAGCTATGTTTAACTGGAAAGAAAATTTATTGTTTAAAAGAAAATATTTAGTGCAAGCCCAAGAGTTTTACAATAAACATGGAGGTGGCGCCATTATTGTAGCCAGGTTTATTCCTATCGTAAGAACTTTTGCGCCAATTGTTGCAGGCATTGTTGGCATGGATCAAAAAAAGTTTGTGAGCTTTAATGTTATTGGATCTATTGCATGGGTATTTAGCATGTTGTTTGCTGGACACTTTTTACAAAAATGGATTTTGAGTGAGTTTGGTTTTGATTTAAAAAATCATTTAGAGATCATTGTACTAGGTATTGTGTTTTTTACTACAGCACCTGTAATCATTAAACTCTTTTTTGGAAAATCTAATAAAGCTTAGTTATGGAAGTAACAGAAAAAAAAATATCCATTTTTTCGCTTCCAGTAATTGTGGCGGCGCTAGGCTATTTTGTTGACATCTACGACCTTCTGCTATTTACAATTGTTAAAAAAACAAGTATGCTGGGTGTTGGTTCTACGGAAGCAACACTATTAGTAGACAGCACGCGTGTTATTAACTGGCAAATGACGGGCCTTTTATTAGGCGGTATTATTTGGGGTGTGCTCGCCGATAAAAAAGGAAGATTAAGTGTGCTTTTTGGTTCTATCATTTTATATTCTACTGCAAATTTCGCAACCGGTTTTGTAACAAGTGTAGATCAGTATGCATGGGCCCGTTTTATTGGTGGGCTTGGGCTAGCAGGTGAGCTTGGCGCTGGTATTACACTCGTAAGTGAGCTGCTGCCTAAAAATAAAAGAGGTGTAGGAACCTCACTCGTAGCGGGTATCGGGCTCTTTGGTGCTGTAGCTGCCTATTTTACCTATCAGTATACCCAGGATTGGCGTTTATGTTATAAAATAGGAGGCGTGCTTGGTATTTGCTTATTGTTACTTCGTGTTAAAGTAGCAGAGTCGGGTATGTTTGCTGCAGCAAAAGCTTCGGAAGTAGTAAAAGGAAACTTTTTCATGCTCATTAATAATGGCAAGCGCTTTAAAAAATATTTTGTTGCCATTTTGATTGGCTTACCTACTTGGTATGTGATAGGTATATTGCTCAATCAAAGTGACCGTTTTGGTAAGGCTATGTTTAATAGTACCACTATCGATTCTGGCCGGGCTATTATGTTTGGTTATGTAGGGATTGCCGTTGGTGATATTTTAATTGGACTGGTAAGTCAGTATTTTAAGAGTCGTAAAAAAGCGCTCCTATTATTTTATGGCTTTACGCTTGTTGGTTTGATCTTTTATTTTAGTGGATATAACAATTCTGATACCACCATGTATGCTATTGCTTTATGGCTTGGTTTTAGTACCGGTTTTTGGGCCATATTTGTAACGATGGGTGCTGAGCAGTTTGGTACCAATTTACGCGCAACGGCTGCTACCACCATTCCTAATATGGTTAGGGGCGCGCTTCCTTTAATTAATATGCTCTTTTTAGATTTGTTTCAAAAATCTTGGCAGTGGTCCATTGTTTATAGTGGTATTATTACAGGTATTATTGTTATGTGCGTAGCTTTTACTGCCTATGCCTTTACCGAAGAAACATTCCATAAAGATTTAGATTATATGGAACTGGACTAATCAATATATCCCCCAATGAAATTTTTAGTAACCCGCTTTTCTTCTATTGGTGATATTGTTTTAACAACGGCAGCCATTCGTTGCTTGAAACAGCAGGTACCAGATGCGGAAATACATTTTTTAACCAAAGAAAGTTTTAAGGCGGTAACAGTTCATAATCCATACATACATACGTTTCATTATTTTAAGGATGATTTAAATGAAACAATTGCAGCGTTAAAAACGCAACAATTTGATTACATCATTGACTTTCATAAAAATTTTAGAACCTGGCGCATTAAAACCGCGCTAAAAGTGCCAGCTTTAACCTATAAAAAATTAAGCATACATAAGTTCTTTTTAACAAAGCTTGGCATTAAAAATAAAATTCCTTCACGTCATATTGTTGACAGGTGCATCGATACACTTGCGCCACTGGGTGTACAAAATGATGGCAAGGGGCTCGATTATTTTATTGCCCCTGAAGATCATATTAAAGCAGAGGATTTACCTACGGCGCATAGCGCCGGTTATGTAGCGCTTATTATTGGTGCGTCCTATGCAACAAAAAAACTACCGCTTCTAAAACTACAGCAACTTTGTAAAAAAATTAATTTTCCAATTGTGCTTGTAGGTGGCAAAGAAGACGCAAAAGAAGGAGATGCAGTTGCTGCTATTGATCCTATTAAAATTTACAATGCCTGCGGAAAGTTTAGTTTAAACGAGTCTGCGAGTATTGTTCAAAAATCGAGAGTGGTTATTTCTCATGATACTGGACTGCAATACATCGCTTGTGCCTTTAATAAGCCCGTGCTGGCCATTTGGGGATCTACGTCTCCCATGTTACAGGTAGAGCCTTATTATGGAGAGGCTTCTATACAGGCGCTTGGTTTGAGCAAACCGCCGTATCAAAACTTTATTGTACCACATTTGACCTGCCAGCCCTGTTCCAATTACGGCACAAAAAAATGCCCCAAAGGGCATTTTAATTGTATGATGCTACAAGACACTACAGCTATTGCTGCAGCCGTAGAAAAATATTTATAAAGTTTTTAGAACATCGTTCATGCTTCTAACAGCATCGGCGCTTTTGTTAAACGCTGCTTGCTCGTCTGCAGAAAGTTCCATGTCAACAATTTTTTCCCAACCGTTCTTGCCAATTACAACAGGAACACCTAAGCAAATATCTGATTGACCATATTCGCCATTTAAGCTAACGCAACAAGTAAATAATTTTTTCTCATCACGAACAATGCTTTCTACAAGTGCAGCGCCGGCAGCACCTGGTGCATACCACGCAGATGTACCTAATAATTTTGTTAAGGTAGCACCGCCTACCATGGTATCAGCAATGATTTTTTCTTGCTGCTCATCAGATAAAAACTTGGTTACAGGAATACTATTCCATGTAGCATGCTTGATTAAAGGAATCATGGTAGTATCGCCATGACCACCTACAACAAGCGCATTTAAATCGGCGGGGCTACAATCAAGCGTAGTGCTTAATTGATATTTAAAACGAGCGCTATCAAGTGTACCGCCCATTCCAATGATTCTATTTTTTGGTAAACCCGTAGATTGGAGTGCCAAGTAAGTCATGGTATCCATTGGGTTACTAATAACAATAATGATAGCGTTAGGAGAGTGCTTTAAAATATTTTCGCAAACACCCTTTACAATACCAGCGTTGGTGCCAATTAATTCTTCGCGGGTCATACCTGGTTTACGTGGTAAGCCAGATGTGATCACTACAACATCAGAGTTAGCTGTTTTGGTATAGTCGTTGGTGCTACCAGAAATTCTAGTATCAAAACCAAGTAATGCAGCTGTCTGCATCATGTCTTGCGCTTTACCTTCTGCAAAACCTTCTTTGATGTCTAATAAAACAAGTTCGCTTGCTAATTCTTTGCGCGCAATATTGTCTGCACAGGTTGCACCTACTGCTCCAGCGCCCACTACCGTAATTTTCATATAAAATGTATTAAAAGGTGAATGTTATTTTCAGGCGCAAAGGTACGTACGAAATACCATTATAATAGCTTAATGACTGCCAATTAATTTGAGTAATTCTGGGATTTCTACCCCCATTTCGTATGCTTGAACAAACTGTTTCTGATTGTCGTAAACCGCTACAAAAGGGGTGTATTTTACCTGGTAATACGATGGGATACTGTAGTGCTGGTCTTGGCCGCATACTACATTGGGGAGGGCATTGAAACCATATTTTTCGGAAAAGGCTTTGAGTTCTGGTATACTTCTGCTGCCGGCCCATACAAAATAAACATGTTTAAGGCTGTCTATGTTTTTTACTATTTCTGTGGCTTCATGCTGGCAGTGTCCGCAGTCGGGGCTAAAGTATATAATTATGGTGTATTTAAAGTCCGGAATATTGTTTTGCGTAAAATTTTTTCCATCAATAAGTAGGAGGTTGAATGCCGGAATATTTTTATTGGTTAAATAAGGTGCATCAGGTCTTACGGGGATGTTGTCTTGCGCGGCCGCATAATTTGGCCTACCTAAAAATAGTACTGCTAAAAAAAGAAGGGGGAGTTTTTTCATATGGGGAGGGGTTATTTTTTTGCCTGCTCATCTTCTAGCATCCGCATTTGCTTAGCGTCTTGTAAAAAAGAAGAGGCAAATATAAATTTATTGAGAAGCTCGTCTTTGGAATAGATAATATCTTGATTGGTTCCTTCCCACTGTTTTTTTCCTTGGTGTAAATAAATAATATGCTCGCCAATTTCCATAACACTATTCATGTCGTGTGTTACTACAATGGTGGTGATATTAAATTCTGCAGTAATTTCTTGGATGAGTTTATCAATCACCATGGAGGTTTGCGGATCGAGGCCCGAATTGGGCTCGTCGCAAAAAAGATATTTTGGATTGAGTACAATGGCGCGCGCAATGCCCACTCTTTTTTTCATACCCCCGCTAATTTCCGAAGGGTATCTTTTATGTGCATCAACTAGATTAACACGTGCTAGCACTTCGTCTACTCTTTTTTTCTTTTCGGCGAGGGTCCATTTGGTAAACATATTAAGTGGGAATAGTACATTTTCTTCTACAGTCATAGAATCAAATAATGCAGTTCCCTGAAACAGCATACCAATTTGCCTCCTTAATTCTTTGCGCTCATTGTTATCCATGAGCAGCATGTCTTTTCCATTAAATAGTATTTCTCCTATTTCTGGTTTAAAGAGGCCAACCATGCATTTTGTAAGTACGGTTTTACCACTACCACTTGTTCCAATAATTAAATTGCATTTGCCAGCAATCATCGAAGCACTGACGTCTTCAATGATGGTTCTTTCTCCAAAACTTTTGCTGATATTTTTTAATTCAATCATGGTTGGGTGGCGTTGCGCTTACAAAACTTCAATTTGATTTCTTGTAAGGTCTTCAAAGGTATCTCTTTGTCTGATCAGTTTGGCCTCGCCTTTTATGATCATCACCTCGGCAGGCTTGTATCGCGAGTTAAAATTACTGGCCATTTCAAAGCCATATGCGCCCGCATTTTCAAAAACCAATAAATCACCTTCGCTGATTGTTGGAATTTGTCTATCAGAAGCAAATGTGTCAGTTTCGCAAATATTACCTACTACATCATAGGTGGCTAGTGGTCCATTAGGGTTTGATAGATTCTTAATTTCGTGGTAGGCCTCGTATAACATAGGTCTAATGAGGTGGTTAAAACCACTGTTAACGCCAGCAAATGTGATGCTTGGTGTTTGCTTGATGACATTCACTTCCGTAATAAAATAACCGGCCTTGCTCACCATATATTTACCCGGCTCAAACCAAAGTTCAAAACTACGCGCATAGGTGCTTTGTAACTTTTCTTGAAACTTTTGAATTTCAGTGGCAAGCTCATTGATATTGGTAGAAGGGTCGCCGGCTTTGTAAGGCACTTTAAATCCACCGCCTAAATCCAAAAATTGCAACTGCGGAAATTTAGGAACCAAATCAAAAAACACATCCGTTACTTTCATAAAAACAGACACGTCTTTAATTTCGCTTCCGGTATGGATATGTAATCCTGCAATATTAATTTGATAAGTGTCAATAATAGCAAGTAGTTCATCTAGTTGCTCAAGTGGAACACCAAACTTGCTCTTGTCATGACCGGTAGAAATTTTTAAATTACCACCCGCCATTATATTTGGTCGTAGTCTAATGCCAACAGGGTAGCTGCTGCCATATTTTTTTCCAAACTTTTCTAAGTTGGATAAGCTATCAATGTTTACATGAATGCCTAATGACACAGCAGCTTCAATTTCACTAAAATGAATACCGTTACTCGTGTATAAAATATTTTTAGGTGCATGCCCTGCTTTAATAGCAAGATGTGCTTCATTGATAGAACTGCAATCAACAGCGCAGCCCATATTGAGCATGAGCTTTAAAATATTGATATTGGTGAGTGCTTTACTCGCATAAAAAAACTTAACAGGTTGCCCTGCAAACGCAGTGGTTAAAGCACTATACTGCGCTTCAATATTGGCAGCATCATAGACATAAAGTGGAGTGCCAAAACTATGGGCAGCTGCAATGAGTTGTTCGTTGGAAAGTGAGTGTGACATAGGTCCACGAAGATAACACTTCGGGGCATTTATTAGGCAGGATCCTTATCTGAATTATCGTCGTCTTCGTTAGAATCTTCGTCGGCTTCTTCAAAATTATCAGACTCGCTAAAATTGCCATCATCTTCTGTGTCAAAAGCCTCATTTTCTAGCGCAGCCAAATCATCAATGGGGTCTTCGTTAGATGCGGTTTCAGTTTCAATAATAGCACTTTCTTCTTCAAACTCAGTAGCATTAGCTACGTTTTGATCTGTAAAGTCGTCAGGATTTACAATGGTGCCTTCAATTAACTGCTCGGCTAGTACTTCTCTAATTTTTGGAAGATCTTCTGGGCTGTTAATGCCAAAATAATCCATGAATGTTTTAGAAGTAACGTATAAAAGTGGTTTACCCGGCATGTTTTCACTGCGGCCACTAATTAAAATGAGTTCTTTTTCTAATAATTTTTGAATGCTATAATCAGTGTTAACACCTCTAATAGACTCTATTTCACCTTTGGTGATTGGTTGCTTATAAGCAATGATCGCAAGGGTTTCTAGTGCAGCATTAGAAAGGCGCTTTAAAAATTTGTCGCCGTTAAGTTGTGCAATGGTTTGGTGAAAATCTTTTTTAGTTAAAAACTGCCAGCCACCGCCGCTCTCTCTCACTTCAAATGGATAAAATTCGGAGTCATACTTTTCTTTAATTCCATTAACTGCAGCATCTACCTGATCGGTACTAATGCGCTCTTCTAAAAAGCCAAAAGTATTGTTGATTAACTCAACAATATCAGGTGATGTAAGTGGTTTTTCACTTGCAAAAATGAGAACTTCTATATGTGGTATGATTTCACTAATCTCCATAAACTAATATTAAGGATTATCCTTGAAGTGCTGCTGCGCCAC
>JBIKIS010000191.1:0-3265 GCA_044361485.1 Sediminibacterium sp. | reverse complement strand
CTTTACCTTTGCCAAACGGCGTACCGGTAGAAGCAGAAGTAGGCCGAGGTAATAACTGGTTAGAAGCACATTAAAAAACCAAGATGGAGCAGTTACTTTCTTTGCGCTGGGATATTGTACCAGAAGCGTTTATAAAAATTGGATCTCGCTATTTTTTGGCCGCATCGGTTGCGTTCTTGATTTTCTATATCCTATTCAAACAAAAGCTTTCCTATAAAAAAATTCAAAAGCGTTTTCCAAAAGTTCCAGACTATTTGCGTGAAGCGGGTTATTCATTAATAACGATGCTCATTTTTAGTGTATTAATTATGGTGCTCAATTCTTCTCCTATTGCAGAGCACACCACGCGTTATAAAAATATTAGTGATTACGGATGGGGTTATTATTTTTTAGCTTTTCCCATCATGTTTATTCTGCACGATTTCTATTTTTATTGGGTACACCGCCTGATGCATCATAAAACACTTTTTAAATATGTGCACCTTGTGCACCACCGCTCTACCAACCCCTCTCCCTGGGCGGCGTATGCATTTCATCCAATAGAATCGGTATTAGAGCATGGCATTGTGGTGTTGTTTTATTTTATCATGCCCATTCATATTACACAGCTCGCTATTTTCTTTTTGTTCTCTATTATTTATAATGTTTACGGGCACTTAGGCTACGAATTATACCCGGCTGGTTTTCATACAACAAAAATTGGTAGATGGATTAATACCTCCACCAACCACAATCAGCACCATCAATACTTTACGGGGAATTACGGCCTATACACACTGGTGTGGGACCGCCTGTTTAATACCATTCGCGCAGATTACGATGAGCGTTTTGTAGACGCAACTACGCGCTGTAAATAACTTATTTTTTCTTGTAAATAGGAACCGTACTACAAGGTTCGCCAAACATAATTGACTTGGTAACAGGTCTTAATTTGTTGGTGATACTAACATACGCCGCTGCCGGAATTTGAATATCACCACAACCTTTTACGACAACTCTTTTATCGGTGTAGTCGGCTGCATCAATGGCTTCTATATTTTGTAAAAGGAGTTTTTCTTTTAACTGTTCTTCTGTACCAAAAAACACAGTGCTTGCAAACGGCTCTAATGCAGACGCAATAAGCATATACGCCCACATGGGAATAATAGCATCAGCAGAACATGTGATGGCCACCGCGGCGTTTTGATACTGCGACCAATCGGTGGCGGTGAGTGCTGCTCTAAAATCTTTTTCTTTTAAAATGAGGCCCATAAACAAATGGTCCTTCACGTCAAAAACCAGGATGGATCCAGCTGGATAATATTTTTCAAGGTCTAATGAAATTAAACCACTCTCTTCTACTTTATTGATAATGGGTTCTGCCATAACAATTAAATTATCTGTTCATGCTCGCTAAAAACTCTTCGTTGTCTTTGGTGCCACGCATGCGTTTTAATAATTCGTTCATTGCCTCATCGGTATTCATATCGTTGATGAATAATCGTAAAATATTCATGCGGCCTAGCACCTCTTTATCAAGTAATAAATCGTCTCTACGTGTGCTAGAACCGACTAAATCAATAGCTGGGAAAATACGCTTGTTGGCTAGTTTACGATCTAATTGTAATTCCATGTTACCAGTACCCTTAAATTCTTCAAAGATTACTTCGTCCATTTTAGAACCGGTTTCAATTAAGGCGGTTGCTAAAATTGTTAAAGAACCACCGTGTTCAATTTTACGCGCTGCACCAAAAAATTGTTTTGGTTTTAAAAGTGCATTCGCTTCCACACCTCCACTTAATACTTTACCACTACTTGGTGCAACGGTATTATGCGCACGCGCTAAACGTGTAATAGAATCTAATAAAATAACAACGTCATGACCGCACTCTACAAGTCGTTTTGCTTTTTGTAGGGCAATGCTAGAAACCTTCACGTGTTTTTCGGCGGGCTCATCAAAAGTAGAAGCAATTACTTCTGCTCTTACGCTGCGCTCCATATCGGTCACTTCCTCAGGTCTTTCATCAATAAGTACCACCATCAAGTAAACCTCTGGATGGTTTGCTGCGATTGCGTTTGCCACTTCTTTGAGTAGCATGGTTTTACCTACTTTTGGTTGCGCAACAATCAGTCCACGCTGACCCTTACCTATTGGAGTAAAGAGGTCAATAATACGCGTACTATAATTTGTTGGTGATGTAAAGAGGTTTAATTTTTCGTTTGGAAATAACGGCGTTAAATAATCAAATGGCACACGGTCACGCACTTCGTCGGGCCTTTTGCCATTGATAAAATCAACTTTAATCAGTGCAAAATATTTTTCACCTTCTTTAGGCGGCCTAACTGCACCTTGTACCGTATCACCGGTTTTTAATCCAAATAATTTTATTTGTGAAGGAGAAACATACACATCATCTGGTGATGATAAATAATTATAATCAGAAGAACGTAAAAAACCATAACCATCAGGCATCATTTCTAATACGCCCTCACCTTCAATCATGCCTTCAAACTCAATATTAAATACCGGTTCTTTTTTGTGCGGTCTTGGTGGGTGTTGACTTGGTGTTGTATTTTCTGGAGCCTGCGCTGCTTCTGCGTTTTCAGGTGCTTGAGCTGTGTCAGCATTTTCTGGAACTGCCGCTGCTACTGCAGCAGGCGCTTCTGCTTTTTCTGGACGCTCTGGTCTTTGATTTGCTTTTTTAATGGGCCTTCCTTTTTGTGCAGGCGCAGCCGCTGGTTCTTCACTCATCACTTCTGCTTCTTCGGTACCATTACTCGTTTTTACGGTAACGGGCTTACGACCTTTTAATGCTGGCTTTTTCTTGCCATCGTCTTTTGCAGACGCTTCGCTTACCGCTTGGCTGTCTAATATTTTATAGATGAGCGCTTGCTTGTCTAATTTTTTAAAACCTGTAATTTTTAAACCTTGTGCGATGTCTTGTAACACTGGTAACAAAAGATCGTTTAATTGTAAAATGTCGTACATAAATAAGTTGAAAGTGAAATACTCTAGGAGTTGAGTTTAGGAATAACTAAAGAATGGGTGATTTAAATGGAAAGAAGATAACCTGAACTAGAGCAACTGAAGGCTCATCTGGCTTTGTTTCCATTGCAATGTTAGTACAAAAATCACAAACACCAATAAATAATTGACGCAAAAATCACTTTTAAGCAGTACTGAATTATTCGTAAATTCTTAATAATGAACCCGATAAAGCTGTTTTGAAGGCCTTAAGTGGCGCCGATGCTGGTCCGTTTAAAACCGTTCCTGCGGTGCTAAAGT
>JBIKIS010000190.1:0-3311 GCA_044361485.1 Sediminibacterium sp. | reverse complement strand
GCTTCTGGTACAATATCCCAGCGCAAAGAAAGTAACTGCTCCATCTTGGTTTTTTAATGTGCTTCTAACCAGTTATTACCTCGGCCTACTTCTGCTTCTACCGGTACGCCGTTTGGCAAAGGTAAAGCCGTAGTCATACATTCTATTATTAACTTTTCTAATGCATCTGCCTCTTCTGGGACCGCGTCAAACACAAGTTCATCGTGCACCTGTAAAATCATTTTAGACCCCCAGTTACCGGCACCCATTTGTTGGTGCACTTTAATCATGGCTAACTTAATCATATCGGCGGCCGTTCCCTGAATAGGAGAGTTGATGGCGTTACGCTCTGCAAAACCGCGCACCGTAAAATTGCTACTATTAATGTCTTTTAACCAACGCTTTCGGCCCATCAGGGTTTCTACGTAGCCCTTTTCTTTGGCAAGTGCTACCTGCAAATCCATGTACTCCTGAATATTTGGAAACTCCTTTTTATAGTTGTCAATGATTTCTTTTGCTTCTGTTCTGGAAATACCCAAATTGTCGGCAAGCCCAAAAGCACCTTGTCCGTAAATGATTCCAAAGTTGACACTCTTGGCTTTGTAGCGCATTTCTTTGGTTACATCGGCCACATCTACGCCGTATACTTTAGCAGCGGTAGCGGTATGGATATCAATGCCAGCTTTAAAAGCCGCGCACATATTAGGGTCACCACTAATGGCAGCTACAATGCGAAGTTCTATTTGAGAATAGTCGGCACTCATAAGAATTCGACCAGGTTCACGCGGAATAAAGGCCTTTCTAATTTCTCTACCGCGCGCTGTACGGATAGGAATATTTTGAAGGTTTGGATTGGTACTACTTAAACGACCCGTTACCGCCACCGCCTGCGCATAACTGGTATGCACGCGTCCGGTTTTAGGATTGATCATGAGCGGAAGCGCATCTACATAGGTAGACTTAAGTTTTGTAAGCTCTCTAAATCCTAAAATGTCGTCTACAATTTTATGTTGATTGGATAGTTTTACAAGCACGTCTTCGCCGGTTGCGTACTGACCCGTTTTTGTTTTTTTAGCTTTTGGATCCAGTTTTAATTTATCAAATAAAACTTCGCCTAATTGTTTTGGTGATGCGAGATTAAATCGAACGCCGGCTTGAGCATACACGTTTTCTTCAAACTGCTTGGCGTCTACTTCTAAAAGTTTACTGTATTCGTTTAAAAAGTTATTGTCAATTTTTACGCCCTCAAATTCCATATCGGCAAGTACGCGTACAAGTGGATTTTCTACACTTTCAAAAACACGCTCTACTTCTTTTTCTTTTAACAAAGGAACAAAAACATGTTTTAACTGAAGTGTAATGTCTGCGTCTTCGGCGGCATACTGCGTAAGTTGCTCGACTGCTACATCACGCATGGTGCCTTGGTTTTTTCCTTTCTTACCAATGAGCGCTTCGATGTGTACGGGCTCGTATCCTAAATATTGGGCACTCAGTAAATCCATACTGCGCCTGCCTTCTGGCTCAATCACATAATGCGCGAGCATGGTATCAAAAATTTGTGTGGCCGGTACAACACCATACCATTTTAATACGAGTAAATCGTATTTTATATTTTGTCCAATTAAAAAAAGTGCAGGATTAGAAAATACTTTTTCAAAATAAGAAAGTGTTTTTTTAATACCCGCTTCATCGGGTGGGCAGGGAATATAATAACCTTGTCCTGCTTTTTCTGAAAAACTAAAACCAACCAGTTCTACATTGTTGGCATCGGTTCCCGTGGTTTCCGTATCAAAACAAATTTCTTTTGCGCTTGCTAATTTTTGTGCAAGTGCTATAAGCGCTGCCTCATCTTCTACACAAATATATTCGTGCTCCGTGTTGTTAATATTTTTATCTGCAACAAGTCCACGCTGTTCTGCTTCCTGTCCGGCGTTGCCCACGGCCTCTGCGGCTTCCATAGAACCCGCACTGGTCGCAGCATTTGCGCCTGCATTTCCTACGCTGGTTTTTTTAATCGGCGCTACTACTTCGTTGCCAAACAAATCTGTTTGAACCCCTTCTGGTGCTGGCATGTAGGCGTTAAAATCATCGCCTAAAATTCTTTTGCCCAGTGTTTTAAATTCTAGCTCAACAAATATTTCGGCGAGGGCTTCTTTATTAATAGGAGAGAGCGCAAAATCTTCTTCATGAAATTCTACAGGCACATCGGTGATAATTTTTGCGAGCTTTTTACTCATAATCGCGTCGTCTACGCCTTTTCTAATTTTTTCACCCATCGCACCTTTGATGTTATGTGCATTGGCCAATACGTTTTCAAGTGTGTCGTATTCTTTTAGAAGTTTGGCTGCGGTTTTTTCTCCCACACCCATAATGCCCGGAATATTATCTACGGCGTCACCCATCAGTCCTAACATATCTACCACCTGCTCTACGCGGGCGATATCCCACTTTTCACAAATTTTTTGCGCGTCCAAAATTTCTGCGGCGTTGCCCATAAACGGTGGCTTGTACATGTATACGCCGGGGTGAATTAATAACTGCCCATAGTCTTTGTCAGGGGTTACCATGTATACTTCGTAACCCTTATCTGCGGCCTGCCAAGCAAGGGTACCAATAACGTCATCGGCCTCATAACCATCCAGTTCCATAACCGGAATATTAAAAGCCCTAATGATGCGCTGAATTTCAGGAATAGAATCTATTAAATCTTCGGGGGCTTCTTGTCTATTGGCTTTGTATTCTGTAAAGTCGGTGTGGCGCTCGGTGGGCGCGTGTGTATCAAAACACACGGCAATATGCGTTGGCTTTTCTTTGTTGATTAAATCTATTAAGGTATTGGTAAAACCAAATTGAGCGTTGGTATTTTTTCCTTTAGAAGTAATGCGCGGGTTTCTGATGAGTCCATAATACGCTCTATAAATAAGGGCGAGCGCATCCAACAAAAAAAGTTTTTTAGCCATGGTGTAAAGTTACAAAAAACCCCGGCGAATTGCCGGGGTTTTGATAAGCTATTAAGTGGTTTATTTAATCTCGTATTTGTGTTTGTAACGCTCATACAACTGTTTGTGTTTGCTTGTAATAGCAACCGCGCGTCCTTGTATAAATGCATCTGTAACAATACTAGATTTCATATCTAAAATATCGCCTTCGCTGATAACAATATTAGCGTCTTTACCTACTTCGAGGGTACCTGTTTTATCAGCTACACCTAAAATTTTTGCAGCATTTAAGGTAATGGCCTGAAGGGCGGCTTCTTTACCTAAACCATATGCAGCAGCGGTTCCAGCGTTAAACATTAGGTTTCTACCACGGTTTTGAGGATCGTCATCATT
>JBIKIS010000069.1:0-10613 GCA_044361485.1 Sediminibacterium sp. | reverse complement strand
GCGGTCTTGCACAGGCGAGACACTTGTTGAGCCATTTGGGAAATTGGGATGCAAAATTATGGATAATCTCCTATTTGAGCAACTATTTCTTTTTACCTGTTTTAGGGGTAAAAATGGCAAACATACGCTTGCCCTCTAGTTTTGGCATACTTTCTAGGGTTCCAGCTTCAGCTAGGCGTTCCGCAAACTTGAGCAGGAGTAATTGACCCCTATCCTGGAACATTATAGCTCTACCCTTAAATTGAACATATGCTTTAACCTTATTGCCATCTTTTAAGAACTTTTCGGCATGTTTAGCCTTAAAGTCAAAGTCATGGTCATCGGTACTTGGCGTAAATCTGATTTCTTTGATTTCAGATTGTTTAGAGTTGGCTTTCATTTCCTTCTCTTTACGCTTTTTCTCGTATAAGAATTTTTTATAATCTATTACCTTACAAACTGGAGGATCAGCTGTTGGAGAGATTTCTACAAGGTCTAATTCTTGTTCTTGAGCTATTTTGAGTGCTTCTTGGGTAGAATAAACGCCAACTTCAACGTTGTCGCCTACTAAACGTACCTGTGTAACTCTAATTCTGTCGTTAATTCGGTGTTCTGGTTCTTGTTGTCTTTGGAACCTTGGGTTAAATCTTCCGCCGCCTCTTGGTGGTAATGCCATTAAAACTTGTTTTGTTAGTAATATTTTGAAGTATAAAGATAAAGCTATTTAGGCTATTCGCCGGATTTACGTTCATGAATTTCCTGAATAATTGCATCGAAAAATACCTGTGTGTCCTGCATGCCTAAATCACCTTTGCCTTGTCTGCGAACAGATAGCTTGTTTTCGAGGGTTTCTTTCTCCCCTACAACTAGCATATATGGTACGCGCTGAAGTTCGGTATCTCTAATTTTTTTACCAATTTTTTCAGATCTGTCATCTATCTCAACCCTTACCCCTACTGCTTTTAACTGCTGTTTAACCGATTCAGCAAACTCCATAAACTTGTCTGAAATTGGTAATATTTTTACTTGTAAAGGTGCTAACCAAACTGGGAATTTACCAGCATAGTGTTCAAGTAAAAATCCAATAAAACGCTCATGGGTACCAAGTGGTGCACGGTGAATGATTAGTGGAACTTCGGGTTGATTGTTTTGGTTATTGTAGCTTAATTTGAATTTATTACCAGAATTAAAGTCTACTTGGTTGGTGGCTAGGGTAAATTCTCTACCTATCGCACTCCAAATTTGTACGTCAATTTTTGGGCCATAAAACGCTGCTTCGTCAGGAACCTCGATGTAAGGTATCTCAGATTCGATGAGTACCTGACGTACCATCGCTTCTGTTTCCTTCCATAACTCAGGTTCATTTACATATTTAGCACCCAGTTTAGTAGGTTCATGTAGGCTCAAACGCATCACGTATTTATCAATACCAAATATTTTAAAGTACTTGGTATACATGTCATTTACCGCTCTAAATTCGGCAGCAAATTGTTCTTTATTACAATAAATGTGTGCATCATTCATGTGTAAGCAACGCACACGCATGAGTCCAAATAATTCACCACTTTGTTCATACCTGTAACAGGTTCCATATTCTGCAATACGGTATGGTAAATCTTTGTAGCTCTTTGGTTCAGCATCAAATATTTTATGGTGATGCGGACAGTTCATCGCTTTTAAATAATACTTGGTACCATCAAGTTCCATCGGTGGAAACATACTATCTGCATAGTAAGGTAAGTGACCACTTGTGAGGTACATACTTTCTTTAGCAATGTGTGGAGTAACCACGCGTTTGTATCCGGCTGCTTCTTCGGTTTGTTTTGCTAATTTTTCTAGCTCTTCAATAATGATGGTACCATTTGGTAACCATAAAGGAAGGCCTTGGCCAACATCATCATCCATGGTAAAAATACCAAGTTCTTTACCTAGTTTTCGGTGGTCTCTTTTTTTAGCTTCTTCAAGCATTAAAAGATACGCATCTAATTCTTTCTGATTCGGGAAAGTCACGCCATATAAGCGTGTTAGCATTTTATTTTTTTCATTACCCTTCCAATAAGCACCTGCAATATTGGTTAGTTTAATGGCTTTAATAGCACCTGTATTTGGAATATGTGGCCCTCTACATAAGTCGGTAAAATTACCTTGCGAGTAGAGTGTGATATTGCCATCTTGTAGGCCTTCTAATAAATCTAATTTGTACGGATCATTGCGCTCTGTAAAATAAGCGATGGCATCCGCTTTTGAAATTTCTTTTCTAGTAAAACTGTTGGCAGCTTTTGCAAGCTCATTCATTTTTCTTTCGATCGCAATTAAATCATCTTCTGTTAAATGACGATCACCTAAATCGATATCATAATAAAATCCTTTATCCAGTGCTGGCCCTACCCAAAATTTCACTCCTGGATATAGTGCTTCTACCGCTTCTGCCATAAGGTGCGCAGAAGAATGCCAAAATGTATTTTTTCCTGCATCATCATCCCAGGTTAATAATTGCAAAGAAGCGTCGGTGTGGATAGGTCTCGTGCTGTCCCATACTTCTCCATTTACCGAAGCCGCTAAAACTTTTCTGGCAAGCCCTTCACTAATGGATTTTGCGATCCCATCGGCAGAAATCCCTGCTTCATATTGCCTTACGGCACCATCTGGAAATTTTATATTTATCATAGGTCTAACTTAACTATTTAACCCCTAATGGGTTACTCATGCAAAAATAAAGGAAAGCAGTGAGTTTTTCGTTTTAACGCTTCTTTAGATTTTAATACTTTTGTAAGAGCTTACATTTGCGCCAATGAGATTGACTTTTACCCTCTTTTCTTTACTTCTTTTTACCACCACCCTGCAGGCCCAAAAACTTACGGGTATTTGGCGTGGATACTTTAGTGCCGCTTCTGGTATTTTTAGGGAGGATGCCGAGGAGGAAATGTACAAATACGAGGTTCAAATAGATCAGCAAACGGATAATAGTGTAAAGGGGGTAACCTATTCATATAAGTCAACCGTTTTTTATGGAAAATCAACCTTGCAGGGTATTTATACCGCAAGTAGCAAAAATCTAATTTTAAAAGAACTAAAATTAGTGGAATTAAAAATTGGAAGTAATAGCGAACCCTGTTTAATGACTTGCTACTTAGATTATGTAAAAATTGGAAAATTAGAAGTATTGCAAGGCAATTTTATTTCTACCAATGCAAAAAATAAAAAAGATTGTGGCAGCGGAAAGGTATACCTAGAGCGCGTTTCAAAAAGTGATTTTGAATTGGAGGATTTTTTAGCACATCCTAAACCACAGGCTCCTATTACAAAACAAAAATCAGTTGTTAAGCCATCCATACCTGAAACTGACAACATTAAAAAGAAGCAAGAATCAAGTATAGAATTACCAAAAGTTAATGAGATAGCTGCTTCTAGAGAAGATAAAAAAATTATTATTGCTGAGCAGAAGGCCAAAGTACTTGTTAATAGAGAAAACTTTTTAGTTAAAAGAATAATCAGCTCTGAACCTAATGTCACAGTTGAACTTTTTGATAATGGAACCATTGATAATGATACCATTAGCTTGTATCATAATGGCGAACAGGTTATAAAAAAGGGAAAACTAAATTATCAGCCCCTCACCTACACATTTCGTTGTAATGATGGCCCTTTGGCGCATGAGTTAGTTTTAGTTGCTGAAAATCTTGGAGAAATCCCACCCAACACGGCTATCATGGTGGTAACCATTGGTAAAAAAAGGCAGGAGATATTCTTAACATCCGATGAAAAAAAGAACGCAAAAATTATTATTGATTACAAACCTAATTAGTAGGTTTAGGATATAAAATTTGGGGTTACCTTTGCGGCCACAAATACTATCTTGATATGCTTATTGGTTTACAAAATGTAACGTTCGAATTTGGAGCTAGGGTTATTGTAGAAGACGCTACATGGCAAATTCAACCCGGAGATCGTATTGGTCTTATTGGATATAATGGAACAGGAAAGTCAACCCTATTAAAAGTATTGGTTGGTGAATACACGCCTTCTAAAGGAACCGTAGAAAAAAGCAGGGACACCACCATTGGCTATTTACACCAAGATTTATTAAGTTTTGATACCAGTGAAACTATTACAGAAGTTGCGCTCGGTGCATTTGAACGCGTTAGGGCACTCGAAAAAGAAATAGAATCACTTGGTATAGCGCTCGAAAATGATTCAGACAACAATGACCTTCTTATAAAATACACAGATGCACTTCATGAATTAGATGTATTGGATGGTTACAATATTCAGCACAAAGCTGAAGAAGTTTTACATGGTCTTGGATTTAGCAGTCAAGATTTAAAAAGACCCTACAAAGAATTTAGTGGAGGTTGGCGTATGCGTGTGCTGCTTGCTAAAATGATATTGCAACAGCCCGATGTACTCTTACTGGATGAACCTACCAACCACCTTGACTTACCGTCTATCGAGTGGTTAGAAAAATATTTGTTGCACTACCAAGGTAGTGTGGTTATCGTGAGTCACGATAAGTTTTTCTTGAATCGAATGGTAAACAGAATTGTTGAAGTTTACCAACAGTCATTACATATTTATAGTGGTGATTATAATTATTATGAAACTGAAAAAGCGTTGCGGATAGAAATGCAACAAAAAGCTTTTGAAAATCAACAAGATTATATTCGTCAGCAAGAAAGATTTATTGAGCGTTTTAAAGCAAAAGCTAGTAAAGCAGCACAAGCACAGAGCATTCAAAAAAGACTCGATAAAATTGACAAAATTGATGATGTTCAATTAGAGCGTCCCGATTTACGCATTAATTTTCAGCTTGATAAAGTACCAGGTAAAGTACTTGTGGATTTAAAAAATATTACCAAGCAATTTGGTGATTTAACCATTGTAAACAATACCACCGCCGAAATTGAACGTGGTGACAAAATTGCTCTTATTGGAGCGAATGGTAAAGGTAAATCTACCATCCTTCGTATTGTTGGCGGTACCGAGCAGCATAGTGGTGAAAGGGTTTGGGGACACAACGTTGAAGAAAGTTTTTACGCACAGCACCAATTAGAAGCACTAACACTTACGAATACTATTTTGGAGGAAATGCAACAATGCGGCAGTAAAAAAACCGATGTAGAACTACGAAGTATTTTAGGTGCGTTTTTATTTAGTGGTGATGACGTAGATAAAAAAATACGAGTACTAAGCGGTGGAGAAAAAGCGAGGGTAGCACTTGCCAAAACAATGGTGAGTAAAGCAAACTTTTTATTACTCGATGAACCTACCAACCACCTTGACATGCACTCCGTAGAGCTACTTGCTGGAGCCCTTAACAAATACGAAGGCAGTTATATTTTAATTAGCCACGACCGTTATTTTATTTCGCAAACAGCCAATAAAATTTGGGAAATTGTAGACCATCAAATCAAAGAATTTAAAGGTACATACGCAGAGTGGGTAGAATGGAATGAGCGCATGGCTGCCAAGCAAAAAGATAATAAAGGATCTGGCAATTTAGTTGCAGCTCCTGCCCCAGCCCCAGCCCCTGTTCCAAAAGTTGTTGTGCCTGAAACAAAAGCACCAACAACTAACACGGCTATTGATAAAGATTTTCAGAAAGAATTGCAAAAGCAAAAAAAGAGGCTTCAAACACTTGAACTCGATATCAATAACACCAAAGTTCAAAAAGAAAATATTGAACAGGAACTTGGTAACCCAGATACCTATACCAATCCAGCTAAATTTGCAGCACTAGAAACCGAGTACAAATCGGTACAACAAAAACTAGCCACACTGAATAGCGAGTATGAAACAGTTTTTGAAAAAGTGTTAGAAATGGGATCTTAAAAAATAATTAGTTCGTCAAAATATGTCGGCTAATTACAATTCGTTGTATCTCTGAAGTACCCTCATAAATCTGCGTAATTTTTGCGTCACGCATCAGGCGTTCTACATGGTATTCTTTTACAAAACCATAGCCTCCGTGCACTTGAACGGCTTCGGTAGAAATCCACATGGCTGCTTCACTTGCATATACTTTTGCCATAGAAGATGAAAATCCATAATCTTTATGTTCATCTTTGTCTGCAGCTGCTTTAAAACAAAGTAATCTTGCTGCTTCCACTTTGGTAGCCATGTCAGCTAATTTAAACTGAATTGCTTGGTGGTGCATGATTTCTTTACCAAATGCTTTACGTTGTTTGCTGTAGCCTAGTGCTAATTCGTAAGCACCACTTGCAATACCGAGTGCTT
This sequence comes from Sediminibacterium sp., assembly GCA_044361485.1. Taxonomy (GTDB): domain Bacteria; phylum Bacteroidota; class Bacteroidia; order Chitinophagales; family Chitinophagaceae; genus Sediminibacterium. The sequence goes on along the minus strand of JBIKIS010000069.1, from coordinate 4,400 downwards.
GTGCAGCAATACCAATACGGCCACCAGCAAGGGTTTTCATGGCAAACTTAAATCCAAACCCGTCTTCTCCAATTCTATTTTCTTTAGGGACTTTAACATCGTTAAACATAATAGAATGGGTATCACTTCCTCTTATACCTAACTTATTTTCTTTAGCACCAACGGTAACACCCGGGCTATTTTTTTCTACAATAAATGCATTGATACCTTTACTTCCTTTAGCAGGGTCGGTTTGTGCAATTACTAAATAAACAGAGGCGCTAGAGCCATTGGTAATCCAGTTTTTGGTACCATTTAATAAATAATAATCTCCTTTATCCTCGGCAGTGGTTTGCTGACTTGTTGCATCACTCCCTGCTTCTGGTTCACTTAATAAAAAGGCACCAATATAAAGGTCATTGTCTTTAATTCCTTTAGCAAGTGGTGTTAAAAATTTTTGCTTTTGCGCTTCTGTACCAAAGGTTTCAAGACCCCAGCATACGAGGCTATTGTTAACGCTCATGCACACACTTACACTCGCATCAATTTTACTAATTTCTTCCATAGCAAGCACATAGCTAATGGTATCCATACCTGCTCCACCATAGTTAGGACTTACCATCATTCCCATGAAGCCAAGTTCTGCTAACTGCATAATTTGCTCTTTCGGAAATGATTGTTTTTCGTCCCTTTCTATAACGCCTGGTAAACAACTATTTTTAGCGAAATCACGTGCTGCAGCCTGAATCATTAGCTGCTCTTCGGTTAAATTAAAATCCATAGAAGCTTTATTTGTTGGCAAAAATAAGCTAACAATTGTTAGGATTTATAATTTATCAGTACTTTTTTTAGAAATATTTACGCTGCAAATTGGAAAGAACCAGGGTGTCAACAGCGTTTAAACGCCTAGTGGTATCCTGTAAAAAATGTCTTTTAAAAGACCTCACTGCCGCTGTAGAATCCTTTAAATCGTATCCAATTATACGTAGGGCAATGTATGGATTAAAATTTGTTGGGGCTGGCTGTAAATTTTCGTCATACCAAAGGCCATAGCCGTTAGTGGCTAACAATTTCCAAGGGAATCTAAAGTTTGGATCGTTTTTTCTGGTGGGTGCAATATCACCATGTCCAATAAAATTTGGGGTTGGGATGGTATACTTTTGTTTGAGTCTATTTAGTAGTGCAAGTAAACTATTGATTTGTAAACTATCAAAAGGTTCAAATCCGTTGTTGTCAAGTTCAATCCCTATAGACGAAGAATTGATATCAATTAAATTACCCCACTTGCTAATGCCAGCATGCTGTGCCCGCATATAATCATTAAGCATTTGGTGTATGGTTCCATCTTTACATATTACATAGTGTGCACTGACCGCAGTTCGTGGTATGGTAAATGTTTTGAGTGTTTCTTCACAAGAATTTTGAGCGGTATGGTGAATGATTACAAAATTTGGTTTGCGTAATCCAAAATTGGTCGTACCTACCCAATAAGGCGGTTGTTTTACAGAGTCTGAAAAAATGCCACCATTGTTTGGTAGTTCGGCAATATCAGTTAAAGAATCTATTTGATGGGTATGCTTTTTATTGGTTGCCTTGTATGGGTTTCTAAAGCAAGCCGTAAAAATAAATGGCAAACTTAATAGTGCGACAATGCCAACATAGATTGATTTTTTCATCCAACAATTTTTGAATTATTAAACTAAGGGTTCTTGTTGAGACAAGCAATGAAAACTGCCTAAACCCCAAATAATATCGGTAGAATCGATGCCCACTACCTCCCTATTTTTATACGCTTCAGCAATAATGCTAAGTGCTTTATCATCATGTACCGAATTAAATGTAGGCACAATTACATATTTATTGGAGATATAAAAATTAGCGTAAGATGCTGGTAAACGTTGATCTTCATAAATCACAGCTTCCGGCATGGGTAGTTCAATAATGTTTAATTGCTTACCATTTAATAAGCGCATTTTTTTAAGCTGCACTAAATTGTCTTGTAAGATCGAATAGTTTTCGTCGTTTTTATTTGATTCAACAACGGTTAAAACAGTTTCTTCATTTACAAACCTAATGGTGTCATCTATGTGGCCATCGGTGTCATCACCAACAATACCTTCTTCTACCCACAACACTTGATTGGCACCGTAATAATCAAATAAGTAATTTTCTATTTGATCTCTATTTAATTTTTTGTTTCTATTCGGGTTTAATAGGCAACTTGTGCTCGTTAAAATAGTGCCCGTACCGTTAAATTCTACAGAGCCTCCCTCCATGATAATGCCAGGATGGTATACCGGAATATCAAAATGTTTTCCAATTAATGTAGGGATAATATCATCTAAATCGTAGGGCGGATATTTATTACCCCATGCATTGTAATTCCAGTCTACTATTACTTTTTTTTGCTCTGATGCGGGGTTAATTAAAAATGCAGGGCCATGATCACGACACCAAGCGTCATTGGTAGGATGTAAATAAAAACTTACCTGATCCATATTGACTCCAGCCTTAACAAGGTGAGCAGTAGCTGTTGCTTGCATAGTGGTATCCACAACATTGATGCGCACTTTTTCAGAATCGGCAAGGTATTTTACAAATAAACTATAGTTTGGATATATCAAATCTAATTTACCTGGCCAACTTGCTTCTTTATGCGGCCAGCTTAACCAAGTAGCTTCATGCATTTCAAACTCGGCAGGAAAATAGTAACCTAAATATTTGGGTGTCTTCAAAACAAAAAATTTCTAGTCAATAAAACGTTTAGTGATGTTTTCATAAGAGTCAATGCGACGATCTCTCATAAATGGCCAGTGAGTTCGGTAACGGTCTGTGGCGTCAGTATCAATTTCAACCACTTCTGTTTCTTCATTGTCGTGAGATCCTTTGTATAATAAAGTGCCAAATGGATTGCTTACAAATGAACCACCCCAAAATTTCATGGCACCATTTTGTTCGAGTCCTACCCTGTTTACACTTACCACGTGCACACCATTAGCAACGGCATGACTGCGCTGAATGGTTTGCCAAGCATTGTACTGCTCAATATTGGTGGCTTCATCTTGCGAAGTAGCCCAACCAATTGCTGTAGGGTAAAATAATATTTCGGCACCTTGAAGTGCAGTAAGTCTGGCAGCTTCTGGATACCACTGATCCCAACAAATGAGCACACCAATTTTTGCAAATTTGGTATCAAATGTTTTATATCCTAAATCACCAGGGGTGAAATAAAATTTTTCATAGTAAGCCGGATCGTCAGGAATATGCATTTTACGGTACATGCCTAAATATTTTCCATCTGCATCAATCACTGCTGTTGTGTTATGGTATATACCTTGTGTTCTTTTTTCAAACAAAGAAGCAATCACTACTACATTTAGTGAGGCAGCTACTTGTCCTAAAGTTTCGGTGGTAGCACCCGGAATTTTTTCGGCTAACTTAAAATTTTCGTAGTCTTCAACATCACAAAAATAAAGTGACGTAAATAATTCTTGAAGGCAAACTATTTGAGCGCCCTTTGCTGCAGCATCTTTAATACCCGCAATTGCTTTTTGCAAGTTTTCTTCTTTGCTTCCACTGCAAGACATTTGTACCAAACCCACTTTTACTTTTGACATAATAAAAATTTGATCGCTTATTAAGTAGTATGTTTTATGATGGCATCAAAATTTGAGAAGCCAATAATTTTTTCGGTGATATAACCTTCCGCGTATCCTACCCCAATTCTTTTACCTAGCATGAGTGCTCTTGCTTTTACGGTTTCTAAAAACTGCGGAGATGAAATATAGGTTTGTGGTTCGGAAGTGTCTGCGCTATTAAATTGTGTGCCATAGGCAAGTACAGCTTCTATTTTTCGATCCATGTATTTTGTAATATCAATTACAAATGATGGTTGAATAAAACGGTCTTGGATATAATGAAAAGTATACGCAGGTCTCCACGTATTTTGTGCTACACTATCATGGATGGTTTCTATTTTTCGAAGGCCACTTAAAAAAGCAGCATCCGAAACAAGCTTAGCACTTCGGCCATGATCTGGATGACGATCTTCAGGTGCATTGGCTAAAATAATGTCTGGCTGGTATTTTCTGATAAGTGCAATAATTTTTCGTTGATGCGCTTCATCGTTTGCAAAAAAGCCATCTGCCATGTCAAGGTTTTCTCTAATATCCACACCCATAATTTTGGCCGCAGCGGCCGCTTCCTGTGTTCTGGTGGTTGGTGTTCCTCTAGTGCCTAACTCTCCTCTTGTCAAATCTACGATGCCCACTTTTTTACCTTGGTCGATGGCGGCCATAATAGTGCCGGCACAGCCTAGTTCAACATCATCGGGATGAACGCCAAAAGCTAAAATATCTAGTTTCATAGGATTAGAATTAAGGCAAAGGTAAGGGTTGTAAAAAAGAAAAGCCGCTAGATAA
>JBIKIS010000068.1:0-10720 GCA_044361485.1 Sediminibacterium sp. | reverse complement strand
ATACGTGCACCCATTGGTGATGCTAAACCGTATGCTGCAGCAGCATCGGCGTCGGTTTTTCTAATTTCAGGATGATTGGCTAAACCTAAATAGTTATTTAAGCTCCATACAATCATAACTTTCCCTCTAAATTTCATCCTACTACCTATTTCACCTTCTAACTTAGGGAAAGCAAAATAGCCATGTGCTCTTTCTCTGTGCTGACCCAGTGGTCCAGCGTTCTTAAGGAGTTTCTCAAAGATGTCTGCCATATATTATCATTATTTCTTTGGTAATCAATAAAAATTGATGCAAAATTAATCTATTTATGCACTCAATAAGCGTTGGATTTATGCACCATTGTGTACCTTAGTCGCTGAAATATGTTAAAAACGAGTATTAATCCACATTTTGATATGAAAAAGCACTTGATTGTAAGCCTTTTAGGCCTGTTTTTGATATCTGCTAGCACAGCTATTAGCGCTCAAAAAACAACAACACCAGCAGCACAAAAAGCTAGTTTAGCGCCTGCAGTGGCCAGGCCTAAGCTTGTGGTGGGCATTGTAGTAGATCAAATGCGCTGGGATTATTTGGTGCGTTTTAGACCTCTATTTAAAGCAAATGGTGGATTAACCAGGTTGTTAAGCCAAGGTTACTCTTGCGAAAACAACTTTATTCCCTACACTCCTACGGTAACAGCCTGCGGTCACACTTGTGCTTACACAGGTTCCGTTCCTGCCATTCATGGAATTACGGGTAACGCATGGTGGGACAATCAACTCATGCGCAGTGTGTATTGCAGTGAAGACAAAACCGTAAAGGGTGTTGGTAGTAAAACAGAGGCGGATGGTCAAATGAGTCCACGCAATATGCTTACTACCACCATTGGTGACGAGTTAAGACTTGCCACTAATTTTAAAAGTAAAGTGGTAGGTATTGCCATTAAAGATAGAGGTGCCATTTTACCAGCTGGACACAGTGCAACAGGTGCTTATTGGTATGAAGGCGCTTCTGGAAATTTTATTACGAGCACCTATTACACCAATCAATTACCTAATTGGGTAACTGAATTTAACAATAGAAAAGTAGTTGACTCATTATACAAACTAGGTTGGAATACCGCGCTCCCTCCTGCTATTTACGCCGATTATGCAACAGCAGATCAAAAAGAGTATGAAGGCAAACCATTTGGTAAAGATGCGTTAGGATTCCCTTACGATTTATCAAAATATATTGGCAAAGATTATGGTAAGATTTCTTCTACGCCACACGGTAATACCCTCACTACAGAAATGGCCAAGGCTGCTATCATTGCAGAAAAATTAGGCCAAACCGGCAACACCGATATGCTTACTGTGAGTTATTCTTCTCCAGATTATATTGGTCATTCTTTTGGACCTAATTCATGGGAAAATGTAGATGATTATGTGAGACTTGACGAAGAACTAGGCAGGTTTTTTGCATTCTTAGATGCACAAGTTGGAAACGGACAGTACACGGTTTTTTTAACCGCAGACCACGCCGTAGCGCATGTTCCAGGGTTTATGACTGAAAATAAATTACCAGGTGGTACGGTTAATGACGCGGGTATTCAAAAAGAAATGAACGCACAATTAAAAGCTCAATATGGTATCGATAATTTAGTAGTGAGCATGTACAATTACCAAGTGCATTTAAACCACAACAAACTAGATTCTGCAAAAATAGATGATGCGCCTATTAAAAAATGGATTGCTAATTACATGAAAAAAAATGAAGCAGTGGCAAATGCATTTCCTACTTCTGAAATCATGACAACACCAATCAACAAAACGCTTCGTGAAATGCTTGCGAATGGTTTTTATCCGCGCAGAAGTGGTGATGTTCAAATCATATTTAAACCTGGCTATATAGACGGCGGCAGCACTGGCACTACACATGGATTATGGTATCCATACGATGCGCATATTCCATTATTATGGTATGGTTATGGTATTAATAAAGGAAGCTCACACAAAGAAACCTACATGACGGATATTGCCGTAACACTCGCTGCACTTTTAAAAGTACAAATGCCAAATGGTGCAGTAGGAAAAGTAATTGAAGAAGTAATTAAGAAATAAATTGTTCATGCAAGGCTAGCACCTGTGGAATCAGTAAAGTTTTTTCGTTATTGTCAAGCACAATATTGCAGCGCTTCATTTTTTCGGTGTCATCTAATTGATGTTGCATCCGACTTAGTACCTCTTCGCGAGATACCTTGTCCCTATCCATTACTCTAGTAATGCGCAGCTCAACCGGTGCGGTTACACCAATAATGTAATCGAGGCCAACGTTTGTTCCAGCTTCAAAAAGTAAGGCAGCTTCTTTAATGATGTAGGGCCTATCCGCAAAACTTGAAGCCCATTTGTCTGCTGCTGCAATGGTAGCGGGATGCACCAATGCATTTAGTTTTGCGAGCTGGTTTGGGTTATTAAAAACAAGGGTTGCTAGATATTTTTTGTCTAGCAACCCGTTCTTATACGTTTCTGATCCAAATGTAGCAGCAATTTGTTCGCGCAATACTGGATCCGTATTTAATATATTTTTTGCAGTGGCATCGGCGTCAAACACAGGTACACCAAGTACTTTAAAGATACCTGCTACCGTAGATTTACCGGCACCAATGCCTCCTGTAATGCCAATTTTAAGCATTTGCAGCTTTAGCAATCGCTAAAGTCCAATCCATGCTAATAGAAGACTTTTCAATTTTAAGGTAGCTACCTGGGCTAACTTCTAATTGAAGTGTTCCATCTTCATTGATTTTATTGATAGTACCATGAATACCAGCGATGGTAACAATACGATCACCTTTTTGCATGTTATCAATAAATTTCTTTTGGTCTTTTGCTTTTTTAGCTTGCGGACGAATCATGAATAACCAGAAAACTAAAATAATGGCACCCATCATTACTAATTGTACCATACCGCCTCCACCTTGTTGTGGATTACCGGCTAACAATACTAAACTTAAACTGTTCATCTCTATTTTTTTTTGTTATTTGAAGCATTAAAATTAACCTTTTGAATCTTACCAGATTCGGTTAATTCTTTATGAATATTATCTAAAATTCCATTTACAAATTGACCACTTTGTGCGGTACTATAATCCTTTGCCAAATCAATATACTCATTAATGGTTACTTTGGTAGGAATGGTTTCAAAAAATAACAATTCACAAACACCCATACGCATCAAAATCATATCCAGTAGTGCAATACGCTCTGCGTCCCAATTTTTTAATTTAGGCTTAATTAAATCGGCAGCTACCTCTTTTTTATTGATGGTTGTTTCTAGTAGGCTTTGTGCAAACTGCCATTTTTCGGTGCCCACCATTTCTAATACGTTAACCCCAGCTGGTTTTTGAATATAGTTTAATACCAGCTGCTCCATCATTTCGGAGTCATCGTCCCAATTGTGAAACACTTCCTCTACATGCTCAATAAATGATTCATTAGGCAGCATGAGGTTGGTAAAAATAAATTTGATGATTTCTTTTTCTTTAGCCTTATCTCTAGCATCACTGGCCGTGTAAAGCTGATAAATATCAGACGCCGTAAGTGCATCAAAAGTCTTTTTTAAAAGGTCTTTTGAAATGATATTTTGCGGCTTAAATACCTCTAAAGCTTCTTTAAAACTGTCACTTTCGATGATTTCCCACAATAGTGAGTTACCTGCAATTTTGGTATTTACGTTTAAATCTTCGGATGAAGGAAGGTTACGCGCAGCTCGGTTAAACGCACTGGTTTCGGCGTAACGGGCCACTTCAGTAATGTAATAAAGGAGGTAAACGAATAGCTCATTACTCAGATCAAGCTGTTTTTTAAGCACTTGCACCGGTTTTGGCAACTTGGCTCCTGCTTCGGCAGTTTCTATGATATAGAGTAACTGCATCACTTTCACACGAATATTTCTTCTACTTATCATCTGGTAAGAACTTATTTGGGTGCGCAAATGTAGAAAGAAATTGCCCAAAAACCACCTAAAAATGAAAATTTGACACTTCTAAACCAAAACTTACTGCATCTTTGCCGCCCGTTCTGACAGGCTTTCGCCAATTTAGGTAGGTTATCTGGGTAAACCCTGAAATTTTGACCTAGCAAACCAGTTGGCATAATAATAGATGAATAGGTACTGTTCTGGTTAACGATTTACGTTTAGGAACAGATTTTTTAACTCAAACATTAAAAAACAAATACGGTATGGCTAAGAAATTAAGCGTAACGCCCTTACATGACAGAGTAATTGTAAAGGCAGCTGCTGCAGAAGAAAAAACTGCCGGCGGAATCATTATCCCTGACACAGCTAAAGAAAAACCACAACGTGGCGTAGTAGTTGCTGTAGGAACTGGTAAAAAAGACGAACCAATGACTGTTAAAGTTGGTGACAACGTACTTTATGGCAAATATGCTGGTACAGAAATCCAAATCGAAGGTCAAGACTTATTGATCATGCGTGAAAGTGATTTACTCGCAATCGTATAATATTCATTCGTAAAATTAAATTGTTATATACATGGCAAAGCAAATTTTCTTCGATATCGAAGCAAGAAATAAAATGAAAAAAGGCGTTGACACTTTAGCCAACGCAGTTAAAGTAACCCTTGGTCCAAAAGGTCGTAACGTGGTTATTGAGAAAAAATTTGGTGCACCTTCAGTTACTAAAGATGGTGTATCTGTAGCAAAAGAAATTGAACTAGAAGACGCTATCGAAAATATGGGCGCTCAAATGGTTAAAGAAGTAGCTAGCAAAACTGCAGACATTGCAGGTGACGGTACAACTACTGCAACTGTTTTAGCACAAGCCATTATTTCTGAAGGTTTAAAGAACGTAGCAGCTGGCGCTAATCCAATGGATTTAAAGCGTGGTATTGATAAGGCTGTTGCAAAAGTTATCGAAAACCTAAGAGCTCAATCTCAAGCGGTTGGTAACGATTCTAAAAAAATTGAACAAGTTGCAACCATATCTGCAAACAGCGACAGCGAAATTGGCAAGTTAATTGCTACCGCTATGGCTAAAGTAGGTAAAGAAGGTGTTATCACTGTTGAAGAAGCAAAAGGTACTGATACAACTGTTGATGTTGTAGAAGGTATGCAATTTGATCGTGGATATATCTCTCCATACTTCGTTACAAACAGCGAAAAAATGGAAGCAGAAATTCAAAATCCATACATCTTAATTTATGACAAAAAGATTTCTGCAATGAAAGACATTCTTCATATTTTGGAGAAAGTAGCTCAAAGCGGTCGTCCTTTAGTTATCATCGCCGAAGATTTAGAAGGTGAAGCACTTGCAACACTTGTAGTAAATAAATTACGTGGTACCATTAAAGTGGCTGCTGTTAAAGCACCAGGTTTTGGTGACCGTCGTAAAGAAATGTTAACTGACATTGCTATTTTAACTGCAGGTACTGTTATCAGTGAAGAGCAAGGCTTTAAATTAGAAAATGCTGATCTTACTTATTTAGGTCAAGCTTCTTCTGTTACAATCGACAAAGACAACACGGTTATTGTTGGTGGTAAAGGTAAAAAAGCAGATATCACTGCTCGTGTAAACCAAATTAAAGCACAAATCGAAAACACAACTTCTGATTACGATCGCGAAAAATTACAAGAGCGTTTAGCGAAGTTAAGTGGTGGTGTTGCGGTATTATATGTTGGTGCTGCTACCGAAGTTGAAATGAAAGAAAAGAAAGACCGCGTAGACGATGCGCTTCACGCAACGAGAGCTGCTGTTGAAGAAGGTATCGTTCCTGGTGGTGGTGTTGCTTATATCCGTGCCGTAGAAAGTTTAGAAAAACTTAAAGGTGCTAACGAAGATGAAGCAACAGGTATCCAAATCGTTAAAAGAGCGATCGAAGAGCCACTACGTCAAATCGTTATCAATAGCGGTATTGAAGGTTCTATTGTTGTACAAAAAATTAAAGAAGGCAAAGGTGACTTTGGTTTCAATGCACGCACTGAGGTTTACGAAAACCTATTTAAAGCGGGTGTAATTGATCCAACTAAAGTAACACGTGTTGCATTAGAAAACGCTGCATCTATTGCTGCTATGTTGTTAACAACAGAGTGTGTAATTGCAGACAAACCAAAACCTGAAGCAGCTGCTGGCCATTCTCATGGCGCACCTGATATGGGTGGAATGGGTTACTAATACAATAACCTTTCAACATAAAAAGTCTCGCATCTATTATCGGTGCGAGACTTTTTTTATGCTAATAAACCCTTTGGTTAAAAAGTACTGAGCGCCAGCATAAGTAAGCATTACGGACAAATCTAACACTGGTAAATGCGCATAAAATTTATTAGTAGCAAGTATTGCATCACTAATTACAAATAATAATGCACCGGGTACAAAAGTTTGTAACGCAAATTTTGTATACTGCATATTTGTAGTTGTATGAACCGCAAGTGACGCCATTAGTGAAATAAATAGCATGTAAAGTAATATGGGTACTTGATACGCCCCTAAAGCATTACGGAGTAGTATAAATAGCAATCCCGAAATAATACTTAGTCCAATAAGCGTTTTATAAAATACCCCAGCTGTTTCTTTTTTTACGGGCACTGTTTGAATAAAAAACAAACTATAATATACGTGTGCCGTTACAAATGCAATCATTCCGGATAAAAAAAAGTTAGCACCCTCACCTATTAACAACACATCACCTACCCACGAAAAAAATAAGCCCAAATACGCGCGCCACATACCTTTCAATGGTTGCTCACTCGATGCTGATGTATACAAAAACCACATTAAAATGGGCACCAAAATAAACTTAGTATAGATGCGCTGCTGTGGCCAGTCCATATAAATACAAAACAAATGAGCCACAGTAACAGCCCAAAAAATGATAGCGTAATTTAATTTTTTCATTCAAAACATTTTTGAAGTGCTGCTGCAAATGAGTGTGGTGCATATCCTAATGCATCAACCGCTTTATCAATTTTTAATCCAGAGCGCTGTGCTCTTTTAACCGGTTCTGGAAATGTACTTGCTGTAACGGGTTCAATTAAACCTAAAGGAAGGTTCAAATGTTTGGCAACTGCTACAGCCATATCGTATGGCGATACAATATCTTTTCCGGCTAAATGAAATGTACCTGGAACTTGATTATTAATAATTTTTTGAATACCCCAGCACAAATCGCCAATATAGGTGGGTGTGCGGGCCTGATCGGTCACTACTTTTATGGGCTCTCCATTTTGCAACTTTACAGCCACCCACTGAATAAAACTCGGACGCAAGTTTTCCCAAACTGGGCCGTACATAAAAACGGGTCTTATAATGGTGGTTTTTAGAGAAGCAGCATTAACGAGGGCTTCGGCTTTTAACTTAGAAGCGCCGTATAAATTAAGTGGCGCAGGAGTATCTTCCTCGGCATGTGGTCCACCCTCTCCAAAAATAAAATCGGTACTGAGGTATACAAAATGCTGGGTACCCACTTTTGTAGCAGCATCTAATAAATGCTGGGTAGCCTCAATATTGTTAGTGTTACAGAGGCTAGGGTTAGCAGCACATTCGTCTGGCTTACTCATGGCTGCAGTGTGAATAACTGCACTGGGCCTTGTTAAATCAAACAAATTTTCAACATTCCTAACGTCTGTTAGTTCAATATTATAGTAAGTTAAATTATTATATGAAGGCAATTTAGACTCATTTCTGGAGGTCGCAATAACCTCAAACCCTTTGTTAACGAGGGTTTTAACCAAATGTTGACCTGTAAAACCATTGGCGCCGGTAACGAGTACTTTCATAGTACAAGTTTACACATTTTTAATGCACTGTTTATCAAATTGTAAAAACGGTTTCAAATGCTTATTTTCGTATCTCGTCTTCGTTAGACACCCATTTACAACTGAGGCCCAGTAAGTTAAGGCCAACAATAAAGCAGAGAAAATGTCTACTAAAAAAGTAACAAAAATTGGCGTATTAACTTCTGGAGGAGATGCCCCTGGTATGAATGCAGCCATTAGAGCCGTTGTTAGAACCGCTATCTATCATGGCATAGAAGTATACGGTATTGTTAGAGGCTACAATGGAATGGTGGAAGGTGATATTTTTAAGATGGATTCAAAATCGGTGGCCAATATTATCCAGCGCGGTGGAACTATTTTAAAAACAGCGCGTAGTGCTGCATTTTTTGAACCAGAAGGACGAAAAAAAGCATATGACAACCTTAAAAAATTTGGGATTGATGGCTTAGTCGTTATTGGAGGAGACGGAAGTTTTAAAGGTGCCCAAAAATTTAGCAACGAATTTGATATCCCTTGTATTGGATTACCGGGTACCATCGATAAAGACATAGCAGGTTCCGATTTTACCATTGGATTTGATACCGCTGTAAACACAGCCGTAGAAGCCATCGATAAAATTAGAGATACCGCCGATGCGCACGACCGTTTATTTGTGGTGGAAGTTATGGGTAGAGACGCTGGATACATTGCACTACACAGTGGTATTGCTACTGGTGCCGAAAACATTTTAATCCCTGAAACCAAAACAGATATTGAAGAACTCATTGCGTCTTTAACTGAAAAAGAAAAGCGCAAAAAACTAGTGAATCTAGTGGTGGTTGCAGAAGGTGATGAACTAGGTGGAGCCAATGAAATTGGCGCTATTATGAAAACTCGTTTGCCAAATGCAGATATTAGAATTTGTATTTTAGGGCATATCCAACGTGGTGGTGCGCCAAGTTGTTTAGACCGTTTAATCGCAAGCCGTATGGGCTTTCATGCGGTGGAATGTTTAATAGAAGGTCGTAACAACGTAATGGTTGGTATCGTTAATAACAAAGTACATTATACCCCACTTGACAACGCCGTTAAAGCAAAACAAAAAATATCTCAAGACTGGTTTAAGATTGTAAAAATTCTAGCCAGCTAATCTTGTACAATAAACCCCCAATAAGCATTAAAAGCAATTAAGTAAGATAAGATTATGTCAAAAAATTTAGAGAAATACCTACACAAGAACATGGACAAGCAAGCGGGTCTTGCGCACATGGATCACCGCACAAAAATTGTTGCAACCGTAGGCCCTGCTTGTGATAAATATGATCAGCTATTGGCACTTGTAAAAGCGGGTGTTAACGTATTTCGTTTAAACTTTTCGCATGGTAGCCATGAAGACAAAAAAACGATCATCGACCATATTCGCACCATCAATAAAACCGAACCTTACAATATTGCGATATTAGGCGACTTACAAGGGCCTAAATTAAGAGTAGGTGAAATTGAAAACAACGCACTAGATGCAAAAGTTGGCGATGTACTTACCCTTACCAACGAAAAATGTATTGGTACCCACGAAAAAATATATGTCTCCTACCCAAACCTTGCTGGTGATGTGGTAGTTGGTAATACCATCATGATTGATGATGGAAAAATTGAAGTAAAAGTATTATCGGTAGAAGCAAATGGTGACGTTAAAGTAACCGTAACGCTTGGTGGTATTATCTCTTCGAAAAAAGGATTGAATTTACCAGACACAAAAATTTCTTTACCCGCTTTAACAGAAAAAGACATCATTGATCTAGATTTTATGATCAAAGAAGAGTTAGACTGGGTAGCACTTAGCTTTGTTAAAAGAGTTGCCGACATTGAAATGCTTAGAGGCATTTTAGATAAAAACAAAAGCAAATCAAAAATCATTGCAAAAATTGAAATGCCAGAAGCGCTTACCAATATCAGAGAAATTATTTTAGCTTCTGATGGTATCATGGTGGCCCGTGGAGATTTGGGTGTTGAACTTCCAGTAGAGCGCATTCCGTTAATTCAAAAAGAACTTATTAGAAAATGTATCCATAGAGGTAAGCCGGTTATTGTAGCCACTCAAATGATGGAGAGCATGATTGACCGTGTTAAACCTAATAGAAGTGAGATTACAGACGTTGCAAATGCGGTACTTGAAGGTGCAGATGCTGTGATGCTTAGTGGTGAAACCGCTGCGGGTAACCACCCAGCGCTTGTAGTAGAAACCATGTGTAAGATTATCAAAGAAGTTGAAAAAACAGAATACCGATACAACCGCTCTTCAGATTTAAAGCCGCAACCACAATCTCCATCATTTCACAGTGATGCTGTTTGTTACAATGCTTGTAAAATATCTGAAGATGTTAATGCACATGCACTTGTGGGTATGACACAAAGTGGTTACACAGGATTTATGCTAAGTAGCTTTAGACCTTCTTCTCCACTATTTATTTTCACCAAAGAAAGATCACTGGTAAATCAGTTAAGTTTAAGCTGGGGTGTGCGTGCTTTTTACTACGCCGAAGAGGAAAGTTTAGATGATATTGTTAGTGACCAAATTGGTATTTTAAAAGAGCGTGGATTTGTAAAAGAAGGTGATGTGGTAGTTAATACCGGCAGTACCCCAATTGCCGACCACTTACCTACTAACGTAATTAAGCTCACAACAGTCAAATAATGACAAAATATTAATATTAGTACCTAAAAGATTCCTCAAAACGAGGAATCTTTTTTATTTTAGAGAATCATTAATTGTGTACCCTATGAAAAAAGTATTTACAGCCATTTTCCTTCTTGTTTGCGTGTTAACGTATGCACAAGAAGTAAATATCATTCCACAGCCTACTAGTGTTACAAAAAAGGAAGGCTCATTTAGCATTTCTGCTAAAACAACGCTTCAAATTAAAAGTGCCGGACAACAAAAAGCGGCCAACTTTTTTAATAAATTTTTACAGGAATTTTATGGCTTT
>JBIKIS010000067.1:0-10724 GCA_044361485.1 Sediminibacterium sp. | reverse complement strand
CCTTATATTACAGATAAAAGAACCCTTTCTGTAAATGCAGCAGATGGAACAGTGAAAACAGAAAATTGGTATTTGTTCCGAATTCCAATTAGAGGCTACACTAGAAAAGTGGGTAATATGTCTGATTTTAAATCGATTCGTTTTGCGCGACTATACCTTACCGATTTTGAAGATTCGGTAGTGGTGCGTATGGCAAGAATGGATCTCGTGCGTAACCAGTGGCGACAGTTTAATTTTCAATTGGATACAACAGGTTCATATAGGCCCATACCTGTAAATAGTGGTGTAACGTTTAACACGCTTGCCGTTAATTTAGAGGAAAACAGTAGTCGTCAGCCGGTTAATTATTTAATGCCTCCTGGTGTTGAGCGTGTTCAACTACTTAGTAATAATGGTGTTAACCTGCAACAAAACGAGCAGGCCATGAGTATGCAAATTAGAGATTTAACCTCTGGTGATGCACGTGCCGTTTTTAAAACGGTCCCTTTTGATTTTAGACAGTTTGGTAGACTCTCTATGTATTTGCACGCCGAGTCGGTTCCAGGACAACGCCCACTTTTAGATGATGAATTATATGCAGTCGTAAGATTAGGTCAAGACTTTTTAAATAATTATTATGAGATAAAAATTCCATTAAAGGTTACAAAGCCAGGCAGGTATCCAAAAGGGCAGGAGGATAAAATTTGGCCAGCACTTAATAACCTTGATTTATCACTTCGATCATTGATTGATTTAAAACAACGCAGAAATAGTAAGGGGTTATCTGTTACAAATATTTATAGAGAGACACTTGGTAATAAAATAATTTCTGTACAAGGAAATCCAAACCTAGGAGAAGTACGTGGTATATTAATTGGTGTTGAAAATAAATATTTGCCAGACGGGCCTATTATTAGTGCCGAAGTGTGGGCCAATGAACTTAGATTGTCTGAAATGGATGAGCAGGGTGGATGGTCGGCACTTGGAAGGGTTGATATGGTACTAGCCGATTTAGGTACATTGTCAGTATCTGCTAATACCCATTCGGTAGGGTTTGGAACCATCGAACAACGCGTAAATGAAAGGGCAAAAGAAAATATGATGCAATTTGATGTTGCAACTAATATTGAAGCGGGTAAACTCCTTCCTAAAAAAGCCAATATTTCTTTACCGGTGTATGCAAGCATTAACAGAACTGTTTTTACCCCAGCGTTTGACCCTTATGACAAAGACATTCGATTTAAGGATCAGTTAAATCGAGCTGCCATCGAAAAGCGTGATTCTATGAAACAGGTAGCGATGGACCAAACTACGATTAAAACAATCAATTTTACAAATGTTAAAGTGCTACCAGGTGAAAAAACAACCATGATGAGCCTTAGTAATTTTGATTTTAATTACTCGTATTCTCAAACAGCACAAAGTAGTCCTATCGTGGATGAAAATAAAGTAACCAAACAGCGTGGTGGACTTGGTTATACCTATAACACGCAACCTTCATTTATTTATCCATTTAAAAAAGTGATAAAGACCAATACACCTTGGTTGTCACTCATAAAAGATTTTAACCTCAATTTAAAACCAAGCCTACTAAGTTTCAGGGCAGATGTACAGCGTCAATTTGGACAATTCATTCCTAGAATTGTAAATACGCGGGATAGTAAAATTGAAAGAGTAGATACTACTTACGATAAGTATTTTACGTTTGACCGGTTTTATAATTTACGTTGGGATTTATCAAACGCAGTAAATCTTGATTTTTCTGCAACCAACAATGCACGTATTGATGAGCCTTTTGGCAGAATTGATACCCGCTTCAAAAGAGATAGTGTGCAGCAAAACTTTTTAAAAGGTGGACGAAATACATTGTATCAGCAAAAGGCTGCGGTTTCCTATACCGTTCCACTTAATAAATTCCCGCTCACAGATTGGATTACGGCCAGGTATACTTATGCTACAAGTTACAACTGGATCGGTGCTAGTAGACTTGCCTACGAATTAGGAAATACCATCGAAAATTCGCAGGAAAATAATATTAGCATGCCATTTAACTTTGCAAGCCTCTATGCAAAGTCTAAATTTTTAAGAGCACTCGATAATATTCCGCCGCCAAAAGTAAAAGGCAATAAAATTAGTAGTAAAGCCACGCCAGAACAGTTATTAGGAACCGTACTACTTAGTAAAAAAGAAACCCTTCAAGGATTAACTGGTGACAAGCGTAAAGAAGCTTTAAAAAAGTGGAAGACCTTAAAAAAGGACCAGCGTATTGCAGCAAAAATGCTAAAGGCCAATGAAATGCCAACCCTAAATGGAACAACAAGGTTTGCGGGCAAGCTACTAACCATGGTTAAAAATCTATCCCTCAATTACGCTGCCAATTACCGAAGTAGGGTGCCAGGATTTACGGATAGCACTCAGTTTTTAGGACAGAACTTTAACTCATTAGCGCCAGGGCTCGATTATGCTTTTGGTAAACAACCTGATACGAGTTGGCTTAATCAAAAAGCGGCTCAGGGATTATTATCGCGTGATCCTGGGTTTAACTTTTTGTACAGACAAAGTTTTGAACAACGATTAAATATTACAGCCCAAGTAGAACCCATAAGAGAATTACTCATTGATCTAAATCTAGAAAAAACTTTTACGAAAGATTACTCGCAGTTGTTTAAAGACACATTGGGTGCTGGTAGAATGGAGCATTTAAACCCGCTTGCAACGGGCGGATTCAGTGTTTCCTATATTTCATTTAAAACCTTATTTGAAGGCTATACCCCCAACGAAATATCTAGTACATTTAAAACCTTCCAAGACAATAGGCTTATTGTTTCTAGGCGCGTTGCAGCGGGGAATCCATATTGGCAAGCATTACCTACATCGCAGAAGTTTACGCCTGATGGATATGCAAATGGTTATGGTAGGTATTCACAAGACGTTTTGGTGCCTGCATTTTTGGCGGCATACGCTGGTAAAGATCCAAGCACGGCGCCGCTCATTAATCAGTCAAATGCTAAAGTAAGTTCCAATCCTTTTGCCGGTATTATCCCAAGACCGAATTGGCGACTTACCTATACAGGGCTTACTAAAATTCCTGCAATCGCTGAAAAATTCAATAATATTTCATTTTCGCATAGTTACAAGGGCAACTTAAGTATGAATAGTTTTAATAGTGCCCTGCTTTATCAAGATCCATTTAGACTAGGTGGCCCTTCATTTATGGATACAGTGAGTGGTAATTATATTCCGTTTTTCTTGGTGCCAAACATTACGATGCAAGAAAATTTCGAACCACTTATTGGCCTGGATTTTACCACCAATAAGCAAATGAATATGCACTTCGAATACCGCAAGGGTAGGCAATTAAGCCTTAGTTTGGTGGATTATCAATTAAGTGAATCGAGAAGTACAGAGTGGATTTTTGGATTTAGTTTCCGTACCACCGGACTTCGTTTGCCATTTACCATTCCGGGTATGAAAAATGCCAAGCTGGTTAATGACCTAACTATAAAAGTAGATTTATCGATGCGCGACATTTCAAATAGTAATAGTAGGCTCGATCAAACAAATGCATATGGTACGGGGGGGCAAAAAGAAATCACCATTCAACCTTCTATTGATTATGTATTAAATAGTAGGGTGAATCTTCAATTCTTTTTTGATCAACGCAGGGTTGAGCCATATATTTCTACAGCTGCTCCATCTACAACCACTAGGGCTGGCGTTAAAGTAAGGGTATCCTTAGCGCAGTAATTGAACCAGTAAAGGGTAAACGTTTAATTGTTTTTAAACGCCCACTTCCACATTTCTTTCCAGGTTACTTTTTTACCGTACATTAAAATGCCGGTTCTGTAAATTTTTGCAGCTACCCATGTTGTGCCTAAAAATCCAAGCACTAATAAAGCCATGCTTGCAATTAATTGTACTACTGTAACGCCGTCAGGAACGCCATGCGCCACCCTTGCCATCATTACAATAGGAGAAGTTAGTGGGAATAAGCTACCAAAAATGGCAAGTGTACTATTAGGGTCATTAACTGCCTTGGTCATAATAACCATTGCAAAAATGATAGGCATCATAATAGGTAATAACAGACTTTGTGCATCTTGAGGATCCTCATTTACCGCGCTACCTACTGCTGCAAAAAGTGCAGCGTACATGAAATAGCCGCCTAAAAAGTAAAACACAAAACATCCTATAATCAGTGTGAAATTAATTTCGGCAAGACCAGTCATTATGCTTTGTAAAGCGCCAGATTCTTTGGCTGCATTTACTGCGCCCATGGCACCTGGTTGAATTGGAGCCGATTGCATCTGCGCAGCAACGTCTGGGAAAATAACAGGAATTAAAAATTGGAGGCCAAATACGAGCACAAACCAAATTATAAACTGGATTAAACCAACAGCGCCAATCCCAAATATTTTACCAAGCATTAACTCAAATGGCTTTACGCTGCTTACTATTACTTCAGCAATACGGCTCACTTTTTCTTCCATCACGCCGCGCATAACCATAGTACCGTAAACAAATAAAATAATATAAATTAAAAAGCCTGCAATCATGCCTACTACATAACTGATGCCTACTTTTGTTTCGTTATTTTTTTTACCATCATTGGTGGTGAATGCAATCGCATTGTTTTCTAGTCTAGCGCTATCTAGTTGGCCTTTAGAAATATTGAGTGCGAGTAATTTCTTTTCTTCTAATGCGTTATTAATTCTGTCCTCTATTTTATCTCTAGTCATTAGGCCAAGTGCCTTGCTGGATCTAAAAGCGATTTGAGGCTCTCCGCTTTGTAAATTATAACCATTTGGAATAAATAAATACGCATCAAATTCTTTATCAGTTAATTTTTTATTGAGTGCAGCGGTATCTGCATCTATAAAACTAAAAATTACTTCGGTGCTTTTTTTATCATCAATTTTTCCGTTAAATAACTTTGATTGGTCACTTACCGCTACTTTAAAATTATCGGTGGTTTTTACTTGGAAATAAATCATGAGGGCATAAAAGCCAAAAATTAAAATAGGAAGCCCAATGGTACTTAATAAAAAGGTTTTCTTTTGAACCCTTGTTTTAAATTCTCTGCTTGCAACTAAAAATATCTTATTCATGGTGCGGTCTATTAATTGTTTTGAAAAGCTCTGGTAGTGGCTTTGCTGCCTTCTACTAAATGGATAAATATGTCGTTTAATGAAGGTAAAATTTCATTAAATCGCTCAATTAAAACGTCTTGTTGTAATAAATAATTAAGTACATTATTGCTGTTATAGCCCTCATTAATTTTTACAATAAGTTGCTGCTTTTCTTGGTGTTCGATGGTAAAAATGGGGCTTGCTAGCTCGGTAGGCTGGCCCTTAAATTGAACATTGAATTTGTTTTCTTTAAACTGTTGTTTAACATCCGTTACAGTTCCGTCTAATATTTTTTTGCCGAGGTTCATGAGTATGATATGGTCGCAAATTTCTTCTACTTGTTCCATGCGGTGTGTCGAAAAAATAATGGTACTTCCTCTTTGGGCAAGGCCATAAATTTCGTCCTTAATTAAATTGGCATTTAATGGATCTAGTCCGCTAAATGGTTCATCGAGTATGATGAGTTTTGGCTCATGTAAAACGGTCGTTACAAATTGTAGTTTCTGACTCATCCCTTTACTTAGGTCTTCAACTTTTTTATTCCACCAGCTCTCCATTTCAAATTTCTTGAACCAGAACTTTATTTTTTCCAGCGCTTCAGATTTGCTAAGTCCTTTTAGTTGCGCGAGGTACATGGCTTGTTCACCAATTTTCATTTTTTTGTAGAGGCCTCTTTCTTCTGGCATATAACCAATATGCACAAAGTCGTTTTGTGGGTCAAAGGGTTTGCCATCAAAAAGCAAATCACCACTGTCTGGGTAAAAGATGCCCGTAATCATGCGAAGAAGCGTTGTTTTACCGGCACCATTAGGGCCAAGTAAGCCAAAAATACTTCCTTGTTCGATAGAAAAACTAACGTCATCCACCGCTTTTTGTGTGGCATACTGTTTTTGAAGGTTCTTTAACTCTAGAATATTATGCATAGGGGTAAAACTTTGAATATTAAAATTATGATTTCCGGCGGGTTAGCGCTTTATTTTTTAGGTAAGGTATTTTTAAATGACAAGCGGTTGCCAAAAATCTTACTTTCGTAGGCGTAAATACATACAAATTATGAAATTATCGCGCAGGCTTATTGTATCAGCAGTTTTACTAGGAATTGTAGTTGTTGGGAGTAGTTGGGGTTTTTTGGTTCATAAAACTACGCATCAACTAGCGGTATATCAGTTGCCAGTTCCGCTACAATCTTTTTTTTACACCCACATCGATAATGTGGTTTCAAATTCAGTAAGACCAGATCAGCGCCGAAATTCGGATCCTACAGAAGCAACCAAACACTTTATTGACTTAGAAATGTTTGGTACAGATGCCGCCAATAAAATGCCACTTGAATGGGATAAAGCGGTTGCTATTTTTACCAAAGATTCTCTCATCAAATATGGTTATGTGCCGTATCATATTATTTATATGCAGGCTAAATTAACAGAAGCCTTTAAGCAAAAAAATAAAGACAGTATCTTGTTTTATGCCGCCGATTTGGGTCATTATATTGGAGATGCCCATGTGCCACTTCATACCACTATAAATTATGATGGACAGTTGACGGGACAAAAAGGAATGCATAATTTATGGGAGTCTACAGTGCCTGATATTGAGATGGCGCAATACAATTTATATACAAACCATAAGGCTACCTATTTGAGTGATCCAAAAACAGCCATTTGGACTGCAGTACGTAAGGGTTTTGGCATGATTGACTATATGCTAGAAACGGAACGTGCGGTTTCTAAAAATTTTACTGACGCAGATAAGTTTGAAATGAAAATGTGGTACGGAAAGGAAACTAAAGCATACACACTGGCATTTGCAAAAGCATATGGCGCCGCATTAAAAAACACCGTGAATGAAAGACTAATTGAGTCTGCTAATTTAATTGCTGATTTCTGGTACACGGCCTGGGTAGATGCGGGAAAGCCAGATTTGTCTGCTTTTGAAAACACATCTTTAGCGCAGGATTTAAAAAAAGAGCTCGGCGCGTATCAGCAAAATTCGCTGGTTAAAGATGGCTTTTTGCGTGCCTTAAAAAGATAGCATCAATAACGCGCTCGCCATCCATTGCGGCGCTTACAATACCACCTGCATAACCGGCGCCTTCACCGCATGGGTATAAATTACCAATGGCTGGGTGTGCTAGTGTGGCTGCATCTCTAGGGATTCGAACTGGAGAGGAGGTTCTACTTTCTGTGGCGACAATTTGTGCTTCATTGGTATAATAACCCTTCATTTTTTTGCCAAAAACTACAAATGCATCTTGTAAATTTTTACGAATAAAATGAGGTAGCACGTTTTCTAAATTATGCGCGGCTAATCCAGGAATGTAACTGCAATTAGCAAGCGTGGTAGATGTTTTATTGGTGCTAAAATCTACCATCCTGTTAGCAGGCGCTACAAATTTTCCGCCACCTGCATCGAACGATTTTTTCTCCACCATGGCCTGAAAATAAAGTAATAAAAGCGGGTCGTTTTCTAGGTCAGTTAATTGAGCCATTGGAAACATCGATTCCAATAATTTTTTATGGTTGGCTTCTTTAAAATATTCGAGTGCATCTTGCTTTTGCACTTCTACCACCATACCACTATTGGCATAGGGGTTGTTTCTTTTGCTAGGGCTCCAACCGTTTACCACGAGCTGCCCCGCACTGGTTGCTGCTGGCGCAATAATACCGCCAGGGCACATACAAAAACTAAATACACCTTTACCATGCACTTGCTCTACAAGTCCGTAGGAGGCTGGCGGGAGGTTTTCGTCTCTTAAGATGCAGTGGTATTGAACGCGGTCTATAATTTCTTGGGGATGCTCAATTCTTACTCCTAGTGCAAAAGGCTTGGCTTCAATCAATACTTTTTTACTGCTTAGTAGTGCAAAAATATCATTTGCTGAATGGCCCGTGGCAAGTACAACGGCGTCTCCTGTAATGGTATTGCCATTTTGTGTTTGTACCGATTTAACAACTCCATTTTCTATGGTAAAATCCACCATTTTTTGCTCAAATTCAATGATACCGCCAGCGTCCAAAATTTGTTGACGCATGGCCTGTATAATTTGAGGAAGTTTATTGGTGCCAATATGCGGGTGTGCGTTATAAAGTATTTGTTCTTCGGCGCCGTGCTGCACAAGTAGTTGAAGGATTCGGTTAATATCACCACGCTTATTACTTCTCGTGTATAGTTTGCCATCGGAATACGTACCAGCACCACCTTCTCCAAAACAATAGTTGCTCTCTGGATTTACCACCCCTTCTTTATTAAGTGCAGCTAAATCGCGTCTGCGCGCCCTAACTTCTTTACCTCTCTCTATAATATGTGGTTTAATGCCAAGTTCTAGGCATTTTAAAGCCGCAAATAGGCCCGCGGGTCCGGCACCTATTATAATTACCTTAGTTGTAGCATGGCTTACGTCCTTGAAGCTAATAGGGGCAAGGGTTCGAGGCGTGAAAGGTTCATCAATAAATGCCTGCAACGTAAGGTTAATCCATACCTGCTTACTACTTCTGGCATCTATCGATTTTTTAAGAATATGAAACCCAGTAACTGCTGTAATTGCATGTCCGCCTGCATTTGCTATATACTGCTTAATAACAGCAGGATCTGCGGCTTCTGAGGGCGTAACTTGTAATTGGACTTGTTTTTGCATTAGAAAGGAAGGTCATCTACCGCATCTTGCGAAGGCGGCATATCAAAATATTCGTTGGTATTAGCGTTGTCTTGGCCTAATTTGACCCCTTCCATACGCCAAGCGTCCAAATTTGTAATAAAATTTTCTTTACCCTCTTTTACCCACTTGGTTCCCTTGATATTGAACTGAACGCGCACGTCATCCCCTAGGTTGTACTTGTCGGGCATGGCCGTCTTGTCCTGAACACATTGAAATTTTATGTAATTAGTAATGCTGCGACCTCCAATGTCTTCGGTCTTTTCTATTACAAATTCCCTGGTTTTAAAGGTCTCTGTACGCTGAACAATATCAAATTTTGCAACCAATTTTCCGGTAATCTCGTAAGACATAGTGGTATATTTTTTAGGATTCAAAAGTAGGTTTTTAGGGCTTAAAAACAGATAAAATCCGAACACTGGTTTGTAATGGGGAAAATAACGAAATAAAAAATTTTTTTTTCAACATAAAGTATACATATTCGCAGTCCCGTAACACTTTTTGAAAGCTGTCAAATTCGTTAGAGTTTTTGTTGAAAAAAGGATATATTGAGGACCCGAAAAGAATACGTTAACCTAATTATAAATTGTTCGTAATTGTATGGCTAAAAGTGCTGAATTAGTTTGGAGCAGTTGTCTGAAGATCATTAAAGATATTGTCGAGTGGCAGCATTTTAAAACATGGTTTGAGCCTATTAATCCGGTAGAGTTAAAAGGAAATGTATTGTTAATACAAGTTCCAAGTCAATTCTTTTTCGAGTACCTCGAAGAGCACTATGTGAATTTATTAGCCAAAACATTAAAGCGTGAATTAGGTAAAGACGCTCGTTTAGAATATAGAATTATGGTGGATAGTGGAAACAGCAACAGCCGTAGCGGCTCGATGGATGTTCCTGCTAGCAACATGAAAACATACAACAACAACGAAATGAATTTTCCACTGGTGATTGATAATCCAGTTAAAAATCCATTTGTTATTCCGGGTCTTAAAAAAATGCAAATTGATCCGCAGCTAAACCAGCTGTATACTTTCGAATCTTTTATAGAGGGCGATTGTAACAGAGTGGCACGACGAGCGGGTAAAACAGTTGCAGAAAAGCCAGGCGCCAATTCTTTCAATCCACTTGTGATCTATGGTGGAGTAGGCCTTGGTAAAACACATTTGGCGCAGGCTATTGGAAACGAAGTAAAGCGTTCGCACCCTGGTAAAGTGGTGTTGTACGTGAGCAGTGAAAAGTTCATCAACCAGTTCCAAGACCATAGCCGCAATAATGCCATCAATGATTTTATTCACTTCTATCAACTGATAGATGTGCTTATTATAGACGACGTACAATTCTTTAGTCGTGCCGAAAAAAGCCAAGATGCATTTTTTGCCATCTTTAACCACCTTCACCAAAGCGGTAAGCAATTAGTGCTAACATCTGACAAATCCCCTAAAGATTTAGATGGTATGCAAGAGCGTTTATTAAGCAGGTTTAGATGGGGTTTAAGCGCAGACTTACAAGTGCCAGACTACGAAACACGTATCGAGATCTTAGAAAAGAAGATGAAGAACGATGGTCTGGATATGCCAAAAGAAGTGGTTAAGTATGTTGCGTACAACATCAACACCAACGTTCGTGAACTAGAAGGCGCACTTATTTCACTATTAGCTCAATCTTCTTTAAACAAGAAGGAAATTGATGTTGAACTGGCTAAAAAAGTACTTCGCAATTTTGTTAAAACGAGCAGTAAAGAAATCACGATCGACGCCATCCAAAAAATGGTTTGTGAGTATTTCGATGTTCCTTACGATAAGTTGTTACAAAAAACACGTAAGCGTGAAATTGTACAAGCACGTCAAATTACCATGTACCTCGCTAAAGCTTTTACTAAAAACTCACTCAAAACTATTGGAGAGCATTTTGGTGGTCGCGACCATACCACGGTTATTCATTCTTGCCAAACGGTAAAAGACCTAAT
>JBIKIS010000189.1:0-3350 GCA_044361485.1 Sediminibacterium sp. | reverse complement strand
ATGTACCGCATGTATGGCGAAAAGCAAGGATGGAAAGTAACCGAAATAGATTTTCAGGCAGGTGATGGCGCCGGTATTAAAAGTGCAACCCTCCAATTTGAAGGGGACTTTGCATACGGTTTTTTAAAAGCAGAAAGTGGCGTGCACCGTCTTGTGCGCATTTCTCCATTTGATAGCAATGCCAGAAGGCATACTTCTTTTGCCTCTGTATATGTATATCCCTTAATTGATGATTCTATAGAAATTACTGTTAACCCTGCCGATTTAGAGTGGGCGTTTTATAGAAGTGGCGGTAGTGGTGGTCAAAACGTAAATAAAGTAGAAACTGCCGTTCGTTTAAAGCATGGTCCCAGTGGTTTTATTGTGGAGTGCCAGCAGGCTAGAACCCAGGGTGAAAATAGAGAGCTTGCATTAAAAATGCTTAAGAGTAGATTATACGAAGAAGAGCTTCGCAAAAGACAAGAAGCCTTAAATGCGAGCAATGCCAACAAGAAAAAGATAGAGTGGGGAAGTCAGATACGGAGCTATGTATTTCATCCATACAAAATGATTAAGGATCACCGTACCGATTATGAAGTAGGTAATGTGGGTCCTGTGATGGATGGAGAAATAGAGGGCTTTATTAAGGCTTATTTGATGCTTGAAAAAGAGAGCCAAGAATAGTTAAATTTGATGTTTATGTTAGTGCCAATTTTACTTATCATTTTTGTTTTGGGCTATGCCTTCATTACACTTGAACACACCATTCATATAAACAAATCGGCAACGGCACTTATTACAGCTGTTTTGTGTTGGACATTAATTGTATTGAATGCGCCAGATTCGGAAATTGTGGTAGAATCGCTTACGCATCATTTAAGTGCCATTAGTGAAATCGTATTTTTTTTATTGGGCGCCATGACCATTGTAGAGTTAATTGATGCCCATGACGGATTTCAAAATATTGCAGAAGCTATAAAAACCACAAATAAAACTAAACTTGTTTGGCTCATAGCTCTTATTACTTTTTTCTTATCAGCAGCGCTTGACAATCTTACAACCACGATTGTTATGATTTCCATTTTAAACAAGTTAATTGACGACAAAAAAACCAAATGGATGCTACTTGGGCTTGTTATCATTGCTTCAAATGCAGGTGGCGCGTGGAGTCCAATAGGAGACGTCACAACAACGATGCTGTGGATTGGAGGTCAAATTACGCCGTTAATTATTGTTAAACAGGTGTTTCTTGCAAGTTTTGTGAGTATGGTATTGCCAACACTCATTGTAAATTATCTAATCAAAGGTCCCATTACCTTAAAGCCAGTCATTGAAAATAATTTAAACTTTAATTCAAATCCTTTTGAGCGCAACCTGATTTTTTATGTAGGTATTAGCTGTCTTTTATTTGTGCCTATTTTTAAAACCTTTACACATTTGCCGCCTTATATGGGTATGTTACTTTGTTTAGGTATTATTTGGGTAGTTACAGAACTGTTGCATAAGAAAAAGGGAGATGATGAAAAAGGTGTCTTGTCTGTTAACCATGCCATTCGAAAAATTGATACACCTAGTATTTTATTTTTCTTTGGTATACTTATGAGTATTGCATCACTCGAATATGTAGGTGTTTTGCCTCAAATGGCTGCCTATTTAAATAGTAGTATTGGCAATATCAATATAGTGGCTATTGCTATTGGACTTTTATCGGCAGTGTTTGATAACGTACCACTGGTTGCTGCGTTACAAAGTATGTATTCACTTGAGCAGTATCCACAAGATCATTATTTTTGGGAGTTACTCGCATATACAGCAGGCACTGGTGGATCTTGTTTGATAATTGGATCTGCTGCTGGAGTGGCGGTAATGGGGCTAGAAAAAATTGATTTTTTCTGGTATTTAAAACGCATTAGTTGGATTGCGCTAATTGGATTTTTAGCAGGTGCTGCTGTTTTTATGTTGCAGCATGCTTATTTGTAAAAGCATTTAATTGCCGGTTAAAATGTCAAACTTACTTTTTGGCCTGAGCTTGTCTTGCCAGTTAAAACTTTTAAGTTTTAACTCATCATGATTGGTTTTACCACGCATAGGTAGGAGGTTACCTTCAAGGTTATTGATGAATTTAACACGCTTTGGTTTGCCTTCTAAAAAATTAATTTCTATAAGGTCAGCGCTATTTTTATTGACACCTACAAAACGTTTTTGTTCGTCCTGGGCATAGTAAATGTTTTCGGCACTTCCTTTGGCTGTTAAAAAATGTACTTGACCTGTACTGTCAAATAATGCGTTGATGCTATTACCCCTTACTTGGTTAAAATAGGTGCTGCTATCCACTTTACTAATGCTTAACGCATTTTCAAAAACATACAAACGCTCGGGCTTTTTATTTTTTAAGAATAAATAAATAGTGTCTCCACTAATTTGGTTTTCTTGTGCCCACAAAATGGGGTTGTCAAATAATCTAAACACCGAGTCTTGCCCCGAAAAAAACAAACTATCACCAACTGCTTGTAATGAGTCGGAGAATATTTTTACATGATTATAAGCTTCAAAATATTTTAAAGTACTATCTACCGGAGGCTCTAATTTTAGTTTAACAGAATCGGCAATAGTTTTTGAATTACCCTTTTTAAGTACTGGTTTTGATGCTGTTGCCTTAGTAGTATCTTTTATAACAGCCTTTGTCATTTCTTTTTTAAGGCTGGTATCTACAGGCACAGGCCTAACGTTTGGTACCTTTTTTGTTTTTAGCAAATCAACAACACGCCCACTAAACAAAGTATCTGCTGTAATAAATATACTATCGCTGCCTTGTTTAATAATAAGCAGTGGTATTTGTGTTGCCAATATTGTACTTCGTTTGTTATTGGTTTTAATGTTATTGGCAATCATATCAAAACCCTGCTCTTTGTCTTTACTTCTGTAAACGGCGTTACCTCTAAATTCACTGAGTCCATTGAGGCTATCAATGGCAATTTCGTCGGCTGTAATGCTAAACGTTGAATCCTCAATGATCGAACGTTTGTATAAATTGGCAATTTTCTTTTTGATATCATAAAAACCTTCACGCGTTTTAATGGTAAGGCCATTTTTATCTTTAATTACAGTAGGGCTAATAAATGTAGATACTTCGGTAGTGGTATTGTATTGAAGGCTATCTGTTTTAATCGTACCGTCTGGTTGTACGAGTAATACGTTTTTATAAAAATAAATATCCTTGGTATCGCCGTAGTAATTTCCTTCGGTGCTCGTTAGGGTTGTTTTTTTATTCACTACTTTACCGCCATACAAATAGGTGCCTAGTTTTAGGTTAACGTCGTAGGTTAGGTTTTCGGTGGTGAGGGTGCTTTTTTTATCTGTTAACCTTACTT
>JBIKIS010000066.1:0-10788 GCA_044361485.1 Sediminibacterium sp. | reverse complement strand
AATGGCACGTAACGCAGAAGGTTTAAAGCAAGCGATTGCAGAAGTGCAAGCGCTTAAAAAAGAATTCTGGTCTGACGTAAGAATTCCGGGAGAAATTAATGAGATGAACCCAGAGCTTGATAAAGCCAACCGCGTAGCAGACTTTATTGAACTAGGTGAACTTATGTGTATCGATGCACTTAACCGTAACGAAAGTTGTGGTGGTCACTTTAGAGAAGAATACCAAACAGAAGATGGTGAAGCATTAAGAGACGATGAAAACTTTATGTATGTAGCTTCTTGGGAGTTTAAAGGTGAGCACAACTGGGAATTACACAAAGAAGAATTAAAGTACGAAGTGATTAAACCTTCACAACGTAACTACAAATAATCATTAGTAAACGATCTATCAACTTTTCAATTTTCTTGAAATGGAACATTACAACATGAATCTAAACCTCAAAGTTTGGAGACAACAAAATAAAAACACAAAGGGTACTTTTAAAATGTACCGCGTAGAAAATATTTCTTCTGAAATGAGTTTCTTAGAAATGTTTGACGTACTTAACGAACAATTAATCAAAGACGGAGAAAATCCGGTTGCTTTTGACCATGATTGTAGAGAAGGTATTTGTGGTTCATGCTCTATGTATATTAATGGTAAACCACATGGTCCTTGGCAAGCAAATACAACTTGTCAATTACACATGCGTGCCTTTAAAGATGGAGACACGATTGTTGTAGAACCATGGAGAGCAGATGCTTTTCCAGTAATCAAAGATTTGATGGTAGACCGTTCTGCATTTGATAGAATTATTCAGGCTGGTGGTTATATTAGTGTTAACACCGGTAATGCAGTAGATGGTAACACCTTACCTATCGAAAAGCAAAAAGCAGACGACGCTTTTGCAGCAGCTATGTGTATTGGATGTGGTGCTTGTGTAGCAGCTTGTAAAAACAGTTCTGCCATGCTATTTTTAAGTGCAAAAGTTTCTCACCTCGCTTTATTACCACAAGGTGCGCCTGAGCGTACTACAAGGGTACAAAATATGGTGGCTCAAATGGATAAAGAAGGTTTTGGATCATGTACCAACACAGGTGCTTGTGAAGCTACTTGCCCTAAAGAAATTTCCATCACAAATATTGCTCGCTTAAATAGTGAATACATAGCTGCAAGCTTTGCAGACTAAGCATCGATTAGATGTCTAACAACTATTTTTCATTTAAACAATTTACAGTTTGGCAATCGGACTGCGCACTAAAAGTATGTACCGACGCGTGCCTGTTTGGTGCCTGGGTTGCAGCACATATAAAAGAAGATGCACCTACTAGCATTTTAGATATTGGCACGGGCACTGGACTTTTAAGTTTACTACTCGCACAAAAAAATCCAGCAGCACAAATAGACGCTGTCGAAATTGATGCTGCTGCAGCAGCGCAAGCTTCGAGTAATGCATTAGCGACAGTTTGGAATATTAAGGTGCACAACAGTGCCATCGAAAATTTTAGCGGTGCTCGTTACCAGCATATTATTTCTAATCCTCCTTTTTTTAGCAACGATTTAAAAAGTGATGATGCACTCCGTAATACGGCCATGCACAGCACTACACTAACATTAGCATCACTTTTTTCTTGTGTTGTTAAACTACTGGATAAAGGCGGAAGCTTTTCGGTGCTTATCCCCTATGCTAGGGCTAACGAACTTGAAAAATTAGCCGCCCAATTTGGGCTTGTTATTTTTAAAAAAGCACTGGTTCAACAAACACCTAACCACGACCCTTTTAGGGCCATGTATGTATTAAGTAGCGCTATAACAAGCCCTGCTGTGGTAGAACAAATTATAATTAAAGAAAATGAGCAGTACAGTGCTGGCTTTGTTACTTACTTAAAAGATTATTACCTGTTTTTATAAAGGAGTTGTAATTTTAATGTCTATGAATCATTTTGAACTTTTTGACATACCTGTTAGTTTTTTCCCAGATGCTGCTGTGGTATCCAACAAGTATTTGATGCTCCAAAAAAAGTTTCACCCCGATTTTTTTGCAAATAGTTCCGAAGCTGAACAAGCAGAAGCACTGGCATTATCATCGGCAGCTAATAAAGCATTAAGGGTATTAAAAGATCAGGCCTTACTTATCCCCTACGTTTTAGAAATTACTGAGGTATTAGTACCCGACGAAAAATACCAGCTCCCTCCTAGTTTTTTAATGGAAGTAATGGATTTAAATGAGCAGGTTATGGATGTAGAAGATGACTCCCAAAAGGCAGCGCTACTTGTACAACTTAAACAATTAGAAGATGAAATTTTTGAACCTATTAAAGGGTTGTTGGAAAGCTATCAAGTGGGTGTTTCCTCAAAAGAAGCGTTGTTGCAGGTAAAAGACTATTATTTTAAAAAGAAATACCTAGACCGCATAGCGGATCAACTCCGATAAGCCCTATTTGTTTGGGTTTATGGTGGTTTCTTTTGGCAAAAAACACAGAATCTTGTAATATTGCACCCCGCCTAACACAAAGGCCCAGATGGCGGAACTGGTAGACGCGCTAGACTCAAAATCTGGTTATCGCAAGGTAGTGCAGGTTCGATTCCTGTTCTGGGCACAAACCCTGTCACGAAAGTGACGGGGTTTTTAATGCGAGGCAACGTCGGGAGCTTGCTCACGTAAGTTGACGAGCGTTAAAAAACCCAACGAAATGCGTAGCATTTAGTTGAAAGGGTTTGGGTAAACCCCTCGCAGAAGTATAGGGAAGTCGGCGAAATGAAATAAAGCCGACAGTCCTGTAACCGCTTAAAATCAATAATTTTGACCACAATTAAAGGCATATTATGTCAAGAAAATTGCTCAAACACAATAAATGAAATAATTAGTTAACTTTACATAACTAAATATTGCATGAGAGATGACATACAACATATCCTTTCAGGAAAGAGCCAAGTTAAGCATCATCATCTTATCCAAACAACCTGCAGTTACCTTAAAGGAAGCCAAGGAGCAAGCTCAATGGCTAAAGACCAACAGCAACACAAAGAAGAGGAAACAAAGAGCCTAATTCAATTTGCAGAAGACAATCATCTTTGGATAGATATCAATATTGATTTATATGTATCGCAAGGTGCAGAGCAAAAGGTTTATTTAAAAGATGGCCAAACTGTTTTAAAATTAAATGATGCCATTTATTATGCAAGCTGGATTGATTATTTTCACAACCTCTTACTTAACAATTTATTTTTCCCTGATACAGCATACCAACTATTAGGTTTTTACAAGGAATCGTCTATTTTATATGCAGTAGTTGAACAACCATTTGTCAAAGCAAATGAAAAAACAGATTTGAATATCGTGAAAGCCTTTTTAGAAAACAATGGTTTTATTAATAAAAAGAACCACGATTATTATAATGAGGAATTAGGTCTGATTCTAGAAGATCTTCATGACGAAAATGTACTTACACAAAATGGTATGCTCTATTTTATAGATACTGTATTTTATATTACCAGTAAAAAGTAGTTACCCCAAATTATTGAATCCAAAAAAGTAAAAAAATTTATGAAAAGAATTATTCTGCTTACTGTACTAATAAATATTGGTTTAATTGGATTTTCACAGAAAATCATTTCCGCTGCCTACTAAAATGTTTTTTTTCATTAATCACGACTCTCAATTCTAAAATTTTATGCAGGTTCCCATAATCAGTAATTATTTTCTTATGCATGTTTTTGATCCCTTTAGTATCTAAACTATCACTTTGTAGAGCTTCAAATACAAATAAGTCACAAGCGGTTGATTGTATCCAGTCTATATCACGTTTATATCCAATTGCTGCAATAGCGCCTGTTGTTTCAAGGAAGGAATTAATTTTACGCTTGTCAATATTTAAAGTTGAGCATGATCCAAAGTAAATAATTTTACCTGTAGCCTTGTCGCCTAAAAACTCAGCTAATTGTGTAAGAGAATATTTGTCTTCGTGGGTTAGAAATATGTAGCCAGGGTCACCATGAAATGCTAAATATAGAATCGGGTATTTTTCATTGATTGTCTTCTTCTTCCACTTTTCAAGAAAATATTCAAGTTCAGATTTGGTAGCGCAGTCGTGATAAATATAATTACAATAACCCCTCTTTTCAAGTAAATCTAAAATTGGAAGTACTGTTGATTGATCCTGAATATTTCCATGATCCCAAAGTCCTTCAATACAATAAATACCCTTTTTTCTAATTTTTGCTGGCATTTTATAATTATCATTTAGTGTATTTTAAAATTACTGCTGACTCATTTACACACGAAACAAAATGCTTAGAATAAGGATAAAGAAAAGTTAAAATGAACCGCCCCTATCCCCCATGTACATGCATGGTTTTCACTTCAGCAATTACACTATGGTAATATTTATACCATTGAGACTGACCCAACTTTTTTGCCTCAATATGCTTTGGCTCAGTTGCCCAAGCGCGCACTGCATCCATATCTTTCCAATAACTAATAAAAGCCCCTCTTCCATCGTGCTTGAAACTTTCGTAGCCTAAATAACCGGGCATTTGCTTTGCAAGTTCTAGGGTAAGATCGTCATAGGCGGCATATCCATCTAAGTTATCTGACAAGTAGTAATTAAAAATAGAAGCAATATAGGGTGGCTGAGGCGCCTCGTTGTTTTTCCAATGTATCATAATAACCAAAGATATTTATTTATAAATAATATTTAATATAGAAAATACTGGTTTAAATTTAGAATTGATACAATACATGTCAAAAGCTCATAATTTCTGAATTACTAACTGGTCAATAGACTCCATTAACCTCTCTCTGTTTGCAGCAGTAGATAACAAATGTCCTGTTTCTGTTAAGGAATTATATTCTTTCAAAGATATCAAAACCACAGCTTCCTCTGTTTGGCGTGTAACAATAATCGTATTCGATGATTTACATATGTCATCAAAATACTTTTTCATGTTACTTCTTAACTTTGAACTTGAAACAACTTTCATAGCATTACTATATTAAAAAATAAATGCACAATTTGAATAAAATCGAAGATTTTCATTAGTTGCAGCCCATTTACCGCAAATACACCCTTCTTATCCCAACAAACACCGGAATTAGTACACTATAGCCTATAAAAAATGGAATAATCATACCAATCCATCCGGCAGCAATAAAAACAGCAATAATAAGGAGCTGGAATCCCAGTCCATAAAATGACACTAAAAACATAAACCATTTAGGACATTCGGCCTGAATAGAAGCCCGCGGGTCAATAGCATAAACAAACTTATCAAACACTTTATATAACACACGAAACAACCTGTATAAAATATTTACGTAAACCTGACGCTCCCCAGGGTAAGCGGTTGGCACTTCATCTTCAAAAATTTGACTGGTAATTTCACCCGCAGTATGATGTCTAAAAATAACATGATAGTAATTATATACTGTACCCTGCGTTTGCATACATATAAAAGCAAGTAGCGCCAACCACGTATTTGTACTAGTAAATACCGCAATTGAAATAATCAGTGCAAAGTTTAATAGGCTATCAAAAATAGAATCTAAATAACGTCCAGTGTACGATGGTTCATTTTTAATTCTGGCCAATTGACCATCGGCAGCATCAAGTATAGATTTTAAAATTAGAAAAAAGCCAGCAAGCCAAAACTGCGACTTTAACATATAAACAATAGCCAATATACCAGAAACACCAAATAACAGGGTAATATGAATAGCCGTTACGCGCGTATTTGTAAGCGCTTCTGCAATAATATTAGCCACAGGTCTTCCATAGTCCGATACATCAATAAATTTATTTTCAACCCCTAGTTTAGACATCCACCTTTTCTTAAATATGCGAAATGTGTAAACATACGATTAAGTTATTGATGTTTAGCATTTTGTAAGCCCAACCCATTATGCGGGAAATTCAAAAAATATACTATTTTCATATATATGGAATACAACAACCCCCACATACCTATTGCAGCTATCCCTCAGTTCCAAGAAATCCCTTTACAACGCGTAGAGCCAGATTACAAAAAAGTACTGTATTTTAATTGGAGCATCGTTTTTACCATTGTAATTGGCATTTTGGTTGCTGTATTTATTACAAACAAAGAACTCCATACATGGTGGGCGGTAACCATAGCTGTGATAACAGTAGTATGCAGCATGGCAATCACCACCGCTTCTATCGAAATAGGTTTTAAAAATAGATCCTGGGCCTTACGAGACAAAGACTTCCTATTTAAAAATGGATGGTTATTTCAGAGCACTCATATCATTCCATTCACAAAAGTGCAACACTGTATTTTAAAAACAGGCCCCATAAGCCGCAGGTACAAGCTAGCTTCACTTCGTTTTATGACGGCCGCAAGCCACCAAAGAGACGTAAGCATTAACGGATTATCTCAAATAGATGCCGAAAAAATTAAGGGCTGGATCATGGAAAAAAATATAGAACATGCAAGAGAAGCAATTTGATTGGTATACCCCACAAAAATTGTCACCCTACGCCTTTTTATTTATAGTAGGTAAAGTCATTAAACAATCTTGGGCGTTTTTACTACTATTTGTTGGGAGTAAAATACTCAAAAATAACGGCGGTGCAGATGATAAAACAATGGGCTATTTCGTTTGCCTAGTTGGCGGCTTTATTGTTGTCATGTCTATCCCGCACGTGATTCAATATTTAAGATTAAGAATATTTATAAAAGACAATGAACTCGTTGTATTAAAAGGACTGTTTACCAGAAAAGTAATCAATATCCCAATCAACAAAATACAATCAGTACATGCGGTACAAAGTTATTTACACCGTTTTACAGAAACCTGCGAATTAAAAATTGAAACTGCCGGAGAAGAAAACACCGAAGTAGAAATTAAAGCCATTGACCAGGAAAAAGCATACGCGCTCCAGGAACTTTTAAAAAACAAACCCTTAACAATTGATACCATTACAACAGCTGAGCCTGAAACCATTTTAGGTGTTGGCTTTTGGGATATCATAAAACTTTCTATCTCCGAAAATCATATAAAAACCTTTTTACTGATCCTTGCTTATTTGCTTACAAAAATGGATGATGTCAGAAATTTATTTGGCATCGATACGGCAAAAAAAATCAATCAAGAGGCAGATAAAATCAATTATACCACCAATATCATATTAGCTTTTACTGTAACCATACTTGTTATTACGCTGATTGTTTCGTTTATCAGGGTGCTTCTTCGCTTCTATAATATGAAACTAAAAATATCAGAAAAAGGTTTTGAAACAGAATGGGGATTTTTACAAACACAAAGAAAATTATTAATCAAAGAAAATATTCAGTCCATTACTTGGAAAAATAATTTGTTGCAAAAAATATTAGGCATTAAAATTTTACGGGTTTTTATGGCTGGCGAAAAATTAACCAATCCAACGCTATGGATTCGAATCCCTATTATGAGGGAGCGCTTGCTTGAACAAATAAGTTCCATTTATCAAAGTATTTGGCCATCGCAAGTTGCCCCAGCTAATGGCATTGACACTTCTTACAAATGGCGCAATACACTCATTATTGTTACACCCCTAGCTGTAACAGCAGCTGTTATTGTGTTCTTTAAATCGCCATGGTTAACGCTTATACCGCTTGCTGTACTCATTTATTTTACAATCAGTAATATCATACTTCAACACAATTATACTTTTTGGTTTCATCAAAATAGTATTCAAGTTGTAAAGGGCGTTTGGGGGCGTGAACAAACCCTGTTAAACTTTAAAAACGTCCAGCACATTGAAATAAAAACAAGCCCCTTTTTACGGGCGCATCATTTGTGTACCATCATTTTACATTCGGCCGGGGAAGCGCCTTTTACAATCCCGTATATACCCGTTGCACAAGCCAACTATATTGCCAACTGGTGCCTTGTTCGGGTTGAGTTTCCGGAAACCATGTAAACTATAAATTTTATATAGATATTTGCGAATATGAATACCAAAGCACAAACGCCCATTATGCCCACCATTTTTGCGGGCCTCTATTTACTCGTACATTTTATACCAGACTTAGACGCCTCGGACGTAATGGGACCGCAGTGGTTATACACCAGCTGTATTGACCTCTTAGGTATTGCTTTTATCTTTATGCACCGCCAGCATTATGCTCCTGCCATACAGGGTATTTTTAAATATAAGTTTACCATTGTATTTACTTTTTTAATGGCCTGGGCTGCACTCTCCTATTTTTATGCCATTAACCCAACCGAAACGCTCGTTACAGGCGCTAGACTTGTAACCACCTACCTCGTTTTTATTATTCTGTCTATTTTATTTTACAAACAACCATTACCTGCTTTATTAACGGGCATTTCGGTGATCATGGCCTTTGTATTATTATATGATTCTTTGGTGTTGTTAAAAACCTTTTCGAGTAACCTCACCACCATGAGCCTCGATGAAAACATTTTAGCATTAAGAGGTAACCACGGCAATAAAAACGTAATGGCAGCAGCCCTACTCATCAAATTTCCATTTGTACTCTGGCTCATTATTAATAATAAACTACAAGTCAAAGTACTTACCGCTTTGCTACTCGTACTGGGTGTTACAGCACTACTTATTTTAAACACTAGGTCTACCTACGTTGGATTAATTATTATAGCTATCATTTTTATTACTACTACTATTTACTTTAAGAATAAACAAAATAAAAAAGCAATCCTGACACAAATTGCGTATTTAATTGTACCCATTGTAATTGGATACTTTATTGCCAATGTATTTTTAGATACCGCGGTGCAAATGCAAGATACACAAGGCGGATACGGCACGGTGACCAAAAGAATTGGAGATATTACGCTAGCGAGTGAAGAAAATAGTAGAATTCGTTTATGGAAAAATGCCATCGACTACACAATTAAACATCCGCTCATTGGTTGTGGTTATGGAAACTGGAAACTGGCCTCTATCCCGTACGAAATATTTCATACCACAGAGCTTTTTGTTCCCTACCATGCACACAACGATTTTTTTGAAATGTTTGCAGACCTTGGTGTATTAGGTGGCATTAGCTTTGCCCTTTTATTTTTACTCGTACCCATTGCTACTTTTAGTATTTGGAAAAACAAATCTTTTAATCATTTGCATTTAGCGGCTACCATTTTATTTATGGCCGTTACCTGTTATGCAGTGGATGCCTTTTTAAATTTCCCTGCCGAGCGTACCGCCATGCAATCGATACTAGCTATTGCAGCGGCTTTAATTTTTATACCAATCAGCTACCAACAAGAAAATACAAAACTTCGCACATCACTGATGGGTGTATTTTTTAGCATAGCGCTACTAGCCATCATCCCTTCTATTTATGTTCATAAACTCACCTATGATTCTTTAAAGATTCAAAAGTTTGTAATGGGAGAAGTAAACACAGATCCTGTTATGAAAACAGAAGACGTAGAAAAATTACCTGCTATTCCAGATATGTCATCGTCTACCCTTCCTTTAAAAGCCATGATAGCACGCTATTTTATTAGGGATAAAAAGTATGACGAAGCACTAGCCCTATTAAAAGAGAGCGACAAAGTAAATCCGCACCTCTATTACAACGACTTTTTAAGAACCGCTATTTATGCCGCCAAAAATAATTTTGACAGTGCATTAATTAGCAGCAAAAAAGCATTTTACAATTGGCCCAATGCCACCAGCTATTATAAGAATTTAATTTTTGCGGCATCAAAAAAGAAAGACAGCACCGAAATTAAAAAAGCGTTTAATTTAATTGTAAGTCATTTTAATACACCCTTTACTTGGAACAATTATTTACTAGGCATGTATGAAGTAAAAGGAAGTGCAGATGCTAACCTCAACAATATGTTAGATAGCGCCATTAAAATGTTCCCAAATGATTTAGCTACATTTAGCCAAACCAAAGCGCTCTTTAATAGAAACGCAGTGGATGCCAACAATAAAACAGTCAATGATTATACAACCGAAGGTCTTAAAGCCTTTCAACAAGGGCAGTATGTAAAAGCAGCTGGCTACTACATGAAAGCTGCAAACATGGATCCTACCAACTATACCCACGCCGAAAACGTTGGCATTTGTTTGTACACTGCTCAAAAATTCCAAGACGCTATTACTTACTTTAATAGATCCATTGCCGTAGGCACTTCTACCACCGGAAAGTCCGAATATTATTTAGGCCTGAGCTATTTGTCTACGGGTAAAAAAATAGAAGCCTGTAATGCATTACAACTGGCCAACAATAAAAAATATCCAGACGCAGCGGCTACTATAAAAGGTAATTGCCAATAAAATTATTAAAAAATTTTAGACATAAATATGGCGGCATGCGTGAAACGCGTGCCGCCATATATTTTTACAAGACTATTTAAATTAAGCTAAATCAAAACGGTCTAGGTTCATTACTTTATTCCATGCGGCAACAAAATCATGAACAAATTTTTCTTTAGCATCATCACAAGCGTATACTTCTGCAAGTGCACGTAATTCTGTGTTAGAACCAAATACAAGGTCTACTCTTGTTGCTGTAAATTTAACAGCGCCAGTAGCTCTATCTGTTCCTTCAAAAGAATTTTGTCCTGTTGCTTTCCAAGTCGTATTGTAATCGATGAGGTTGGTAAAGAAATCGTTGGTTAATACACCTGGACGATTTGTAAACACCCC
Organism: Sediminibacterium sp.; assembly: GCA_044361485.1. Lineage (GTDB taxonomy): Bacteria > Bacteroidota > Bacteroidia > Chitinophagales > Chitinophagaceae > Sediminibacterium. Next base: position 156 of record JBIKIS010000066.1, on the reverse strand, counting down.
ATGCTTAGATTCATCATAATTGGTATTTAATACACGCATACCACCAACTAGCACTGTCATTTCAGGAGCTGTAAGGTTTAGTAAATGCGATTTATCGAGTAACATTTCTTCAGAAGAAATAAGCGTTTTAGGCTTAATGTAGTTACGGAAACCATC